>DAIUES010000187.1:0-4670 GCA_036844985.1 Candidatus Limnocylindrales bacterium | reverse complement strand
CGTCGGAGTCAACCGGTTCCGCGACGACGAGGTCACGTCGCCGCCGACCCATCGGATCGATCCCGACGGCGAGCGGCGCCAGGTCGAGCGTGTCCGGCGGGTCCGGTCCGAGCGCTCGGCGGGCGATTGGTCGGCAGCGATGGACGAGCTCGAGCGGGTGGCCCGCGGCGACGGCAACCTGATGCCGCCGATCCTCGCCGCCGTCCGCGCGTACGCCACGGTCGGCGAGATCAGCGACCGGTTGCGGGTCGCGTGGGGCGAGCACCGCGAGCTGATCACGGTCTGATGCGCCCCCTCGGGTGAGCCGTCGTTCGCCGGCGGCGACCGTCCTGGTCGGCGCGCTGCTTGTCCTCGCACTGATGGCCGTCCTGCGCCTGACCGATCAGACCGGCCCCACCGCTCCCGCCGGCACCGCCACGCTCCCCGCACGACCCTCCGCGACCACGGCCGTGGCGTCGACCGTCCGCACGGCGCCGCCCGGAATGGCGGCCATGGACCTCGGCGCGCTCCCGCCCGAGGCCGCCGCGGTCATCGACCTGATCGACGCGGGCGGCCCATTCCCGTTCGCCCAGGATGGCGCCACGTTCGAGAACCGTGAAGGCCTGCTCCCGGCTCGCCCCCGCGGCTACTATCGCGAGTACACGGTCCCGACGCCCGGCTCCGAAGATCGCGGCGCGCGTCGGGTCGTCACCGGGCGGGATGGCGAGATGTACTGGACCGCGGACCACTACGATTCGTTCGCATGGATCGCTCGCTGATCTCGGAGCTCCGCCGGCGGATGACCCCCGAAGGCGGAGGCGGCCTGACCGAGGGCGTCGCCGCGCTCGACCTGCCGCGGCTCGCGGCCCTCGCCAACGAGTTCGGGGCGCGGTTCGCGGTGCTCGACGGTCCCAGCTCCAAGCGCGCCCTGCTCGCGAGCCTGGCGGAGGGCCTCGGCTTCCCGGGTTGGGCGGGTCGCAACTGGGACGCGCTCGAGGAGCTGCTGGCCCATCCCGAAGCGCCATTGTCGGGGCCGCTGCTCGTCGCCTGGGTCGAGCCCGAGGCGCTGGATCGGGCGGACGCGAGCACCTTCCGCTCGATCGTCGTCGAGGCCGCGGCGGCGAGGCTACGCGATGGCAACGGTCCGCTGGTCGTCGTCGTCGGCCCGCGCTCTCGGACGGGCGACAACGTCGTGGACGGTGTGCCGGCCGCGATCCGCCACATCGGCCGGATCCACCACGTGGCGCTGATCGTGGCGGACATCGATACCGCGCTGCGCTTCTGGCGGGACCTGCTGGGCCTCGAGCTCGAAACGGTGAAGGACATCGAACACGACCGCGTCCGGATCGCATTCCTCGGGGTGGGGGAGTCCAAGGTCGAGCTCGTCCAGCCGACCGACGAGACGACCGGCGTCTCCCGCTTCCTGGCCGCCAAGGGCGAGGGCTTCCATCACGTCTGCTTCGAGGTGGCGAACCTCGCCGAGACCCTCATCCGCCTCGAGCTGGACGGCCTCGAGCTGCTCGACTCCGTCCCGCGACGAGGCGCCGAGGGACCCGTCGCGTTCATCCATCCACGCTCGTGCCACGGCGTCCTGGTCGAGCTCATCGAGGCGCCCGGCGGTCCCGCCTGGGCCAACCTCGGATTCCCAGCCACGAAGGAGACCGCTCGATGATCCTGTCCACGACCCCGACCCTCGAAGGCCGCTCGATCGCCGAGTACCGCGGCATCGTCACCGGCGAGGCGATCCTGGGTGCGAACCTGTTCAAGGACCTGTTCGCGGGTATCCGCGACATCGTCGGCGGTCGTTCCGGCGCCTACGAGCAGGAGCTGGCCAAGGCCCGTACGATCGCGCTCGAGGAAATGTCGGCTGTCGCCGCGTCGCTTGGTGCCGACGCGGTCGTCGGCATCGATCTCGATTACGAGACCGTCGGCCAGGGTGGCTCGATGCTGATGGTCACCGCCTCGGGCACGGCGGTTCGCCTGGGTTGACCGGGCTCAGTCGCGCGACCGGCGTCGATCATCGTCCTTGGCCGGTCGCGGCTCGCGGCCGGGTCGCGGCGGTCGCGGAGCCGTGCCGGGGGCCATCGGCGGCGGCGGCGGCTGCGGTCCGCGCGCTCGAGCCGCCTCGACGCTTGCAGCGAAGGCCTTGGCGGTCGCCGGCGGCAGGCTGCCCAGCCAGGCCGCCTCGATCTCCTTGACCCGTGCGGTCTCGGCGGCACGGCGTTCGCGTTCGCTGCGGGAGTGTCTGGCCATCGTCGGTCGTGCCTCGGTCGTGGGGGCGGCGGCCGGACGGGGACGATCCCCGTACTCGGGCGACACTAGTCGTGCAGTGTAGGGCCGTTCGTCGGTTTCGTGGCCAGCAGCGTGAACATCAGGGGCAGCTCACCGGGTCCATCGGGCAGGACCCATAGGCCGCTACCGGGTTCGGACTCGACGAGGAAGTCGGTCGCCCAGTCCAGCGTCGGCAGCTCCTCGAGCATGTCGATCCGCAGGCCGGCGTCGATGAGCGCCGTGACGATCTCGCCCAGACCGTGGTCCCATCCGTGCTCCTTCTGCTCGCCGACGTCCGCCGACGGGTCGGCGTACGAGCCGTGGACGTCGAAGATGAGCGGGTCGCCGTGCTCCCAGTACGGGTAGGCCAGGCGAAGCTCGCGCGGTGCGACACCCTCGTTCTCGAACGCCTGCACGATGGGGTGGATCTCGGTGATGAAGAACCGGCCGCCGGGCTTCACGAAGCGAGCCACCACCCGGGCCCAGCCGCGGATGTCGGGCAGCCAGCCGAGCACGCCGCGCGACGTGTAGACGATGTCGAACTCGTCGGCCAGGCGGACCGGGAGCTGGTACAGGTCGGACTCGATGAAGCGCGCTTCGGGGAACCCGATATCAGTCGCCAGCTCGCGGGCGAGGCGGACGGCGGCCGGCGAGAAGTCGGCCCCGGTCACCTGCGCCCCGAGGCGCGCCCACGACAGGGTGTCGATGCCGAAATGGCACTGCAGGTGGAGGAGCGTCTTGCCGGTCACGTCGCCGAGTGCTTCGACCTCGTCCGGGCGCAGCCGGATGCCACCCTCGCGGAAGCCCGCCAGGTCATAGAACGGCCCCTCGGCGTGGATGGCCGTCCAGGCATCCCACAGCCGACGATTGGCGGCGAAGGACGCCGCGTGGTCGCGCTCGGCGTCGTCGGTCACAGCGCCCACACGAAGACGACGTCGGGAGCGCGATCGGCGTCCCGGCAGAAACCGACGAGGCGCCCGGCGAGGTCGCGGATCCACGGCTTCTCGTCGCTGGCCAGCGGCCCGAGTTCCTCACCGAGGCGATCGATCCAGCGGCCGGTGATCGCGTCGAGCCGGCGTTCCGGGATGGTGGCCACGGCCGACACCCAGGCCGGGTCGACGCGCTCGACACTGACCGTCCGCCCGGCCTCGGCCGGGCCGAGCTCGATGCGCGCGTCGATGAAGTCGGCCAGGACAAGATCGGTCGTCGCCCGGACGGCCTCGGCGAACAGGTCGAGCCAGGTCGGGTCCATCCCGCCGCTCAACGACAGGTAGGCGTCGCTGCGGGCATCGCCCAGCGTGTCACCCGGGGTCTGGCTCGCGACGAGGACGAGGATGTCCGGGGCCGAGCCCGCGACGAGTTCCATGCGGCTGCCCATGGGAACCGCTCGCTGCCCTGGGTCAGCCGCTGTAGCCGGCCGCCCGAAGGAGGGCTGGCAGCTCGGTCGGCGAGCCCGCGACATGGAATCCGGCCGCCTCGAGGGCCTCGACCTTGGACGCGGCCGTCCCGGCGCCACCGCTGATGATCGCGCCGGCGTGGCCCATCCGCTTGCCCTCGGGCGCGGTCCGCCCCGCGATGAACGCGACCTTGGGGACCTCGCGCAGGTGGTCGGCAGCCCACGTCGCGGCCGTCTCCTCGGCGGCCCCGCCGATCTCCCCGATCAGGACGATCGCGTCGGTCTCGTCGTCGTCGGCGAACAGCTGCAGCACGTCGAGGAAGGTCGTGCCGATGATCGGATCACCGCCGATGCCGACGCAGGTCGATTGGCCAAGTCCCGCATCGGTCATTGCCTGGACCGCCTCGTAGGTCAGCGTCCCGGATCGGCTGACGACGCCGACCCGCCCCTCACGGTGGATCGAGCCGGGGATGATCCCGACCTTGGCCCGCCCCGGGGATGTCGCGCCCGGACAGTTCGGTCCGATCAGTCGTGCCCCATGGGCTCGGACGTAGTCGACCACCGGGACCATGTCCAGCGCGGGGATGCCCTCGGTGATGCAAAAGATCGTGGCGATGCCGGCCGCCGCCGCCTCCATGACGGCATCGGGCGCTCCGGCCGCCGGGACGAAGATGAGCGACGTGTTGGCGCCCGTCTGGCGGACCGCCTCGGCGACCGTATCGAAGATCGGCACGCTCCCGTCGAGCGCGGTCTGGCCGCCCTTGCCCGGCGTCATGCCCGCGACGACGTTCGTGCCGTAGGCCTGTGCCGCGCCGGCGTGGAAGGCGCCCTCGCGACCCGTGATGCCCTGGACCACGAGGCGCGTATCGCGCCCGATCAGGATGCTCATGCCGCCGCACCCGCCCCGCGCGCCGCCTCGACCGCCTTGGCGGCCGCCTCGTCGAGCGAGGCCGCCGTCTGGAAGTGGGCCTCCTCGAGGAGGACGGCCGCTTCCGCGGCATTCGTGCCGACGATCCGCACCACC
>DAIUES010000186.1:0-4675 GCA_036844985.1 Candidatus Limnocylindrales bacterium | reverse complement strand
CCAGCGTTCGACTCGGGCCGGCCAAGGGCAAGGACTTCGCCAGCTCGTTCGGGCCGTGGCTCGTGACCCCCGACGAACTCGCGGACGTTCGCGCCGGCCGCGGCTTCGACCTGGCGATGACCGCCTCGGTGAACGGCGTGGAAACCTCGCGCGGCCGCTGGTCCGATGCCGTCCACGGCATCACCGACGTGGCGGCCCGAGCGTCGCGCGACGTCTGGCTGCGGCCCGGCGAGCTCATCGGCTCGGGGACGGTCGGGACGGGCTGCCTGCTCGAGGTCCGCGACGCGACGCTCGGGCGGTACCTCGCGCCGGGCGACGAGGTCGTGCTCGAGGTCGAGCGCCTCGGAACGCTCCGCACGCGGATCGTCGCCCGACCGGATTGACGCGCATGCGCCTCGATCAGCCAGTCGGTCCACCAGGCCGAGCCGTGCGGCGACCGTGGCGGCCTCGGTCCTCGTCGAAACCCCGAGCTTGCCAAGGATGTTCGAGACGTGCACACCGGCCGTGCTTTCGCTGATGAACAGGTGCTCGGCGATGCGTCGGTTGGTGAACCCCTCGACCAGGAGCGCCAGGACCTCGCGCTCGCGCGCGGTCAGGCCGTGGTCGTCGGCCGCCGCCCCCTCGACGGGCGCGCCGGGTTCGTCGGGCTCCGCCCGCAGGCCAGCGACATCGACCGGCCGAAGATCGATCCGGGACCGCCGCGCGAGCGCCTCGATCCAGCCCACGAGTGGCTCCGCTCCGAGAGCGGTCGCATGCGCCGCGGCATCGCCCAGCGCCTCGACCGCCTCGCGGCGGGCGGCCTTCGCGCCAAGGAGCGCTTCGGCCAGCCGATAGCGCGCGTAGGCCCGTCGCCACGCGTATGCCGCGCGGTCGGCAGCGTCGACGGCGACGCGCCAGAGCGTCACGTCGGGCTCGCCCGCCGCCCGGCGCGCTTCGGCCGCCCCGAGCGCCGCATCGGCGGCGAGCGTGCCCCCGAACGTGCCGGGGCCGTCGGAGCCGGAGGCCCAGCGCCGCAGCGCGTCGGCGTAGGCCGCCGCGGCCGCCGCGGCCGCCGCGGCCGTCGTCGCGTCCCGGGATGCGCGGGCGATCTCGGCCCGATCCGCCTCCGCCCGAGCCGCCAGGGCGGTCAACTCGGTCTGGTAATAGCGGTCGCGGGTCCGGTCGAGCCGCTCGAAACCATCCCGTGCGGAGGCCGCCGCCTGGTCGATGCGTCCGGTCGCCAGGAGGAGCTCGACCAGCCCGACGTGCATCGGTCCGGTGAACTGCGCCTCATGGAACGGTTGGACCAGCTTCCGACCTTCGTCGAGCAGCCGTTCCGCCTCCGCAGAGCGGCCCAGCCGTGCGTACAGGGAGCCCACGACGGCGATCATGCCCAGCCGGTTCACGCCTTCCCCCTCGCCGGCCAACAGCGCATCGACCATGCCCTGGGCCTCAGCCCAACGTCCCAGCTGAACGGCAGCATCGATCGCATTGCCGGCGATGAACCGACCGTACCCCCGGGAAGCGCCGACCCTCGCCGCCCACGCGACGCCATCCATGGCGACCTGCAGGCTCTCCTCGGCTGCCCCACAGATGAGCAGCGTCGAACCCAGATTGGCGAACCCGCGCCCGATGTCGTCGACGTCATTGGACTCCCGGGCGATCTCGAAGCCCTCGCGGATCGACGGCAGACCTTCGGCACAACGGCCGCTGAGCGCCGTGGACGTCCCCAACGTGTTGAGCGCATGACCCTCGGCCAGGCGCGACCCGGTCGCCCGCGCCTCCTCGATCGCTGCCCTTGCCGCCTCGATGGCTTCGGCGTGGTCGCCGCGGAGCATCCGGGTGTTGGCGACGGCCGCAAGGACGCGGGCACGGATCGGCGATCGGCCGGTGCCGCGGAGGGCAGTGGCCGTGGCGTCGAGCAGCGTCGTTGCTTCGTCCATCCGACCCGACACCCAGGCCGTCCGGGCCAGCCGCTCGTTGGCGGTCGCCCAGCGCTCCAACTGGGTCTCCCGATCGAGCCGCTCGACGGCGGCTCGGGCCATGTCCCTGGCGCGGTCGTTGCGGCCGCTCGTCATCGACGCGAGCGCGCCCTCGTGATACAGCCCGGCGACGTCCCAGTCGGGCGGCCGGTCATCGGCCGGGACGGCATCCCACAGGCCGATGGCCCGTTCGTAGGCCTCGGAGGCCTCGGCGAAGGCGTGCGCGGCCGCGGCCGCTCGTGCGGCACCCACCCACGCGCGAAGCGCGCGCACTGGCTCGTGGGCAGCGGTCGCATGGTGCGCGAGGGCGGCCAACTGGCTCGCGCCCTGCGCGCCCGGACCGACCGGACGGGCGTCGAACGCCGACGCGTATGCCGCATGCAGCCGGCGCCGCTCGCTGGGCAGCAGGTCGTCGTACACGGCCTCGGCCAGCAGGGCGTGTCGGAAGCGGTAGGCATCCGGGCTGCGCTGCGGATCGATCACCAGGATCTGGGCCGCCAGGGCCTCACGGAGCGGTGTCTCGATGTCGGTCTCGGCCGAGTCAGCCACCTCCGCAAGCATCTCGGCCTCGACGGAACGCCCCGCGACCGCAGCCACCCCGAGGATCCGCTGGGCGTCCTCGGACAAGGCGGTGACGCGGGCCATCAGGACGTCGCGCAGCGTCGGCGGGATGACGTCACCTGGCGTCCCGGCACCGCACGCGAGGAGCTCTTCGACGAAGAACGGGTTGCCTTCGGTTCGGCGTTCGATCGCCTCGAGCAGGTCGACGGCAGGGCGGTGTCCGAGGATGGCCGTGATCTGGGCGTCAAGGTCGACCCGACCGAACCGCTCGATCTCGATCCGGTTCACCCGCGGCAGACGATCCATCTCCGCCAGCCACGGCCGCAGCGGGTGCCGACGGCTCAGCTCATCGGTCCGATACGTGCCGACCACGGCGAGCCGCTCGGTCCGCGCATTCCGGGCGAGGAACGACAGGACGTCACGCGTGGAGCTGTCCGACCAATGCAGGTCCTCGACCACGAGCACGACCGGCACCCGCTCCCCGAGGGAACGCAGCAGCGCCAGGAGCCCCTCGAAGATGCGCCCCTGGATCCACGCCGGGCGGTCGAATGCGTCGGGTTCGGCGACGCCCGGCCCGCCCAGTTCCGGGAGCAGTCGACGCAGGTCGGCAGTCTCCCCGGTGCGCAGTTCGTCGATGCTCCCGATGCCGGTCACCTCGCCGGCAGCGATCAGCGCGGGGAGCCGCCGCAGCGCCTCGACGATCGGTGCGAACGGGAGCCCTTCGCCGTTGCCGAGCGACACGCACCCGCCCTCGAGAACGAGCCAGCCGTGCGTCCGCGCGTGGCCGGCGACCTCGTCGACAAGGCGTGTCTTGCCGATCCCCGCATCGCCGCCGACCAGGGCGACGACGGCGTCCCCGCCCGCGCCACGGTCGATGGCGTCGATGAGCGATCCCAGCTCCCGGCGACGCCCGATGAATTCGGGGCTCGCGACCCGTGTGGCCATCGCTTCCATGGTACGGGAGCCCGCGAGATGCTCGACGGCCGCCGAGCGACGATCAAGGTCGTCGATCAAGCGGCGGTCCCGGCGGTGCCCGCGAGGCGGCGGAGTAGCGTGGACAGGCGGCGCTGGGGTCGGTCGGGGGCGGCGGTCGGAGCCGCAGAGCTGTGCGGTGTCAGCTCGGCCAAGAGGCGGGCCTTCGATTCCGCGCGGCGGATCGTCTCGGCATGCTGGCTGAACCTGAACTCGAAGTCGGCGATCATCGCTGTCGTTCCTTTCCATCGATTCGGCGATGTCATCACCGTACGAGGACGCTCGTCATTCGCCATCGTGTGTCCTGCCGATATCGATGGGTCGCGACCCTTTATTTCCGCGATGGTGGGGCAGGGGACCCTTTAGGTCGTGCGCGTCCCCAGCCGACTAGACTGGGCCTCCGGAACGGAGGAGGCCAGTCGCCCGATGTATTACGTCCAGCGCGGCAGCGTCCCGCGGCAGCGCCACACCCAGCACCGCGCAGCCGATGGCTCGCTGTACGCCGAGGAGCTGTTCGGCGTCGAGGGCTTCACCGGGCGCTCGTCCCTCCTGTACCACCTGACGGCACCGACCCGGACCCATCGCATCGAGCCGGTCAGCCGCATCCGCCTCGAGGCCGCGGATGACGGCCTCCATCGGCATCGACTCACCAAGACCGGCAGGCTCGAGCCCCACGGCGATGTCGTCACCGGACGGGTGCCGCTGTACTTCAACAACGATGTCGTGTTCGGCATCGTACGACCCGCCGGTCCGCTGCCCGACCGCGTGTTCTACCGCAACGGGGTCGCCGACGAGATGCTGTTCATCCACGAGGGCAGCGGCGTGTGCGACACGGTCTTCGGGCCGCTGCGCTACGGGCCGGGCGACTATCTCGTGCTGCCGATCGGGACGACCTGGCGACTCGAGCCGGACCCCGGTTCCGACCAGCGCATCCTGTATCTCGAGGCGCCCTCGGAGATCGAGCCGCCGAAGCGCTATCGGAACGACTACGGCCAGCTGCTCGAGCACGCGCCGTATTCCCAGCGCGACATCCACGCACCCGACGAGGCCGCGCCGCGCTCGGACGACGGCGACTTCGTGATTCACGTGCGCTCGACCGACCGGATCACCGCGTACCACTACCGACACCATCCGTTCGATGTCGTCGGCTGGGACGGCTACGTCTGGCCGTACACGTTCAA
>DAIUES010000185.1:0-4680 GCA_036844985.1 Candidatus Limnocylindrales bacterium | reverse complement strand
GGGGACAGCTCGCGGGCATCGTGATTGATCCCGGCGTTGTAGTAGAAGATGCCGTCCGTCGTCAGGAAGTGGATGCCGGCCGCGATTCGACGCCCGCCGACCGACAGGAACGTCAGGCGCAGCGGACCGCCTGCGCCGAACAGCTCGAACAGCCGGCGGATGAGGACCCGGCTCTGGGCGCCGCCGGCGGTGTCCGGGAACAGACCGTCCACCCCCCAGCGCTTCTGGTGCAGATCGATGAACGACTCGAGCTCGGCGAGGGGGTCGGCTGCGTCATCGAGACGAATCGGTCCGATCGCCTCGGCGCGCCGAACCTTGCGTCGGATTTCGTGACGCTCCTTCTTGCCGAGGGTCGCGAGGTAGCCCTCCATGTCGGTGCCGTCGGGCAGCGTGACCACCGGGCAGACATCTTCGCGCTCCAGCGCGACCGTCCAGCCGCGTGGCTGACCGGCTGTTTCCGCGGCTTGCGCCAGCGCTTCGGCCGTCGGGTCGCCGCAGCGCAATCGGCGCAGGTCGACGACGTCCCAGTCCCCGCAGTCGGGACCGGCGAGATAGGTCGCGACCGCCTCGCACACCGCCGGCAGCAGGGGCCGCGGCGCGAGGACCGTCGCGTAGTCCGCGTGGTACGACGCCCCGAAGAAGATCGCCTTGGCCGCAGGCGCGACCGGCGTCAGCAGGGTGTCCGCCCCGTGACGCATCTTGGTGTGGGTCAGCGCGTCGGACGGCTCGACCTCGTGGCGATGCATCAAGGGGACGATCGCGACGGGCTCGGCCCCAGGCGGATCGTCGGTCGGGACGATGACCAGCGTCTCCTCGTGGGCGTTGTCGGCGTAGGCGTCCCACCACGCGCGGTGGAATGCCCACGCGTCGAACGGGGTCGCCCACGGGTTCTCGGCGGCGAGACGGTCCCAGGTTGCCGGCGCGATGTCCGCGAAGGGGCGCCGCTCAGCTCGCAGGCGTGGCGCGGCGACATCGGGGTGGGGGTCGTGGGGAAGGGCCGCAGCGGCCCCGGGACAGGCGGGCTCCGCGTCGAGCGTGGGGACGGTCATCGTCGCGAGGATACATCGGAACGGGCCGGATGGTTGCTGGCACAACGTCGCTAGGGCGAACGTCCCAGACCCAACCAGCGCCGCAACAGGAAGTACTCCGGACGCGGCCGGTCGTCGGTGATCAGCGGGCCGTCGCCGACGTAGGCGTGGACCTGCGCCGTGTCGAGCCAGGTCTGCTGCTCGATCACGTCCAGCCATGCGTCCACGGTCCGGGCCGGCGAGTCATAGGCCGACGAGATGTCGTCGAGCACACCTGGGCGATCGAGGACCGTGCGAGCGATCGCCGCCTCGAGCCGGATCGGCGCGTCGGAACCGAGCAAGTACGCACCGTAGCCGCCCGCGCCACGGACCACGAGGACCTCCGGGAACACGGCCGCGAACGTCCGGATGTGCTCCTTGAACTCAGTCTCCGGGGCGCCGTACGGCACCCACTGCATCATCACGCCGCCGGGACGAAGATGGTCATGCCCTGCTCGGTAGTACTCCAGCGACGAGATCACCGAGGCGCCAGAGCTCTCGATCGGCGGCGGCGGATCGGTGACGATGATGTCGAAGCGCTCGGACGACAGCTCCAGGTGGTTGCGACCGTCGGCGACGACCAATCGCCCCCGCGGGTCGGCCAGGATCTGTGCGGCGTCCGGGTAGTAGAAGTGGAACATCCCCGGCACGCTCGGGACCAGTTCGACGACATCGGTCCGCAGGCCCGCGATCAGGGCGCTGCGAAAGGCCGTGCCCATGCCAAAGGCGACCACCAGGGCCCGTTCCGAGTCCGGTCGTGCGATCAGCGGCAGGATCGGCATCAGCTTGGCGTCGACGGTCAGCAGCGTCATCGACGTGCCGTTGACCCACAGCTCCGGGGTGGTCGACTTCTGGCCGGCCTGGACGGAGGCGATCTCGTCCTCGTTCGATGCGAACAGCTGCCACCCCTCGGCCGCGATGAGGGCCTCGTTCGGCTGGACGACGGCACCCGGTCGGCCGGCGACCAGCGCGATCGCGACGAGCACCGCCACGCCCGCCACCACGAGCGGCCGTCGCCGCGGCCGGTCGATCACGGCCAGGCCGATCCCAAGTGCTGCGTTCGTCGCAGCGAGCAGGACGACGATCGCAGGTGAGCCGATCGTCGGCATCAGCACGAACGGGATGATGAGGCTGCCCACGATGGCGCCCACGGTGTTCGATGCCAGCAGGCTTCCCGACTCGGTGCCGGCCTGCCCGAGCTCGTCGCGAAGCAGCGCCGATGCGGTCGGAAACGCGATGCCCATGACCGTCGTGACCGGCAGGACGACGAGCAGGGCCGCGATCACGAGGGCGGCCACCGACCGTAGCGGATCGCCAGGATCCAGGAGGCGGGGCGAGCCGATGACGAACACCAGCCCGAGGACCGCCAGCACCGCGACGACGAGCTGGGAGATGGCCAGGACCCGTACCGGGTCGCGCATCCGTGGGCGCATCCACGAGAACAGGACCGCGCCGAGGGCGATGCCGATGAGGAACAGCCCGAGCACCGCTGTGAAGACGTACGTGAACCCGCCGGTCCCGCTGGTCAGCAACCGCGTCCAGGTCACCTGGTAGCCGAGCGACGTGACGCCGGACACGAACGCGATGACCAACGCGAGCCGGATCGAACCTTGGCGCGCCACCGTGCGACCGCCTGGTCGCGACGCCGGCTCATGCTCGGCAGCGGCCGTCGAGCGATCGTCCCGCCGCGCAAGCCACAGGGCGATCAGGCCGGCGACCGCGGAGCAGCTCGCGCCGACCGCCAGCGCGCCGCTCAGGCCGAGGAGCTCGATCAGCACGAGGCCGGCCAGCAGGGTCCCGGCGACGGCGCCGATGGTGTTCGCCGAGTAAAGCCGGCCGAACGCGTGGCTCAGCTCGCTCGACCGGGACAGGTGGCGGACGAGCACGGGAAAGGTCGCGCCCATCATGACCGTCGCGGGCGCCAGCGCCAGCACCGCGAGCCCCAGCCGAGCCAGGGCCAGCAGTGGCGTTCCCTCGATGGCCGGGTAGATCCCGCGGTACGCCTCATGGATGAGCCCGAAGCTGACCGGGGTGATCAGCACCACGACCACGAGCGCGATCTCGAGGAGCCCGTACATTCGCAGCGGCGACCGAACGCGATCGGCGATCCGCCCTCCGACCGCGGCCCCGATCGCCATCCCCCCGAAGAACCCGGTCAGGATGGCGGACACGGCCTGGGTCGTGTTACCGAACACGAGCACCAGCTGCCGCGACCACACGATCTCGTAGATGAGGCCGGCGGCACCAGACAGGATGAAGATGCCAAGGACGGCCGAACGGGCCCTCAAGTCACGCGCTCCCGACGTCCGAGCAGGTCCATGGTCCACCTCCGGATCGAACGGTCACCGCGCCGCGTCGAGACCAGCCACGCCACGAGGGGCAGGCAGAAGAACGGCAGGTTCCCGAATGAGTACGACAGCTGCGCGCTCGAATTACGCGCGATGATCGGGTACTGCAGCCAGTAGGACCACAGTGGCACGCTCGCGACGATGAGCACCGCCAACGCGATCCACCACGACCTCGCGCGGATGCCGACGATCGCGAAGAATCCCAGCGATGGCTTGATCGACATGAGGACGGCCGGCCACGACCACCGCACGCCCCCGGCGATGAAGGCCGCGATCCACATGTCCGAGTTTCCGAACAGGATCTGCGCCGGCGACTTCGGCAACGCGAGGATCAGCAACAACAGCGGCCAGCCCCACGGCGCGGGCCGGCACCACCAGACGACATAGGCGACGACGGCGAGCGGCAGGACCCACCACAGGATGGCGGGCAGATAGAGGAACGGCACGAACAGGTACAGCGCATGGGGCGGATAGAGGTTGTGGACCTGGGTCTGAACGACGTACGGGCCAGCCAGCTGCTGGTCCGTGTAGACCACGCCGGTGGACAGCCAGCGGTCGGCGACGAAGCGGTAGTAGGCCAGGTCAGTGCCGATGGCCGCCTGCCCATCGATGATCCCGTACAGCTGGATCGTCTCGATGGCGATCACGACCACGAGCAGGGCGCTGAGGCCCAACCACAGGGGTCGGTGGTCGCGGGCGGGCTTGTCGACAGTCAGGGAAGGCTCCGGTCGGGGTGGCGGGCCGAGGGTCGCGAGGTCAGATGTTATAGGCCCAGTAGACCCCGATCAGCATCACGACGGTGCCGGCCACGATGAGCGTCTTCCAGACCACCCCGATGCCGCCGCGATGGACGGCCGCCAGCCCGCACAGGGCGATGACGAACGGTACCGAGTCGAGGAAGTAGCGGTACCCGTACTGGAGCCATCCGCCGCCGTAGTAGAGCAGCGTCGGGATGAGGACCGCGATGGTCGCGCCGGCCAGCCACCAGGTGCGCGGCCGCCGCCAATCGGCGCGCAGTGCGAACAGCAGGCCGGGGCTGGTGACGAACACCGACATGCCCAGACCGTCGGGACGGAGATAGGGGAAGTCCGGCGTGAGCGTCGGCAGGTGCCACAGGAAGTACTCGAAGTTCATCGGCAGGTGGACCACCGAGAACAACCCCTGGTCGCGCTGCCGCTGCAGGAACTCCGGCAAGGTCGCGAGCGCGTAGTCCGACTCCAGCGGCGTACCGAACCGGACCTGGTTGTAGGCGAAGAAGAACGCGA
>DAIUES010000184.1:0-4685 GCA_036844985.1 Candidatus Limnocylindrales bacterium | reverse complement strand
GACCACGACGCCAACGCCCGGCGCATCGAGGAGAAGCTGCTCAGCTTCTCGATCCCGGCCAAGGTCACGCGCATCAACTCCGGCCCGGTCGTGACCCAGTACGAGGTCCGACCCGAGCATCACGTCAAGGTGTCACGTATCGAGGCCCTCGCCGACGACCTGGCGATGGCCCTCGCGGCGCGCTCCATCCGGATCGAGGCGCCGATCCCGGGCAAGGACGTGGTCGGCATCGAGATCCCGAACTCGACGAGCGAGATCGTCGGGTTCAAGCCACTCGTCGAGGAGAGCGCAATGCTCGGCTCGACCAGCCCGCTCACGTTCGCCCTCGGCCGCGACGTGTCGGGCAAGGCCTACGCGGTCGATCTCGCCAAGATGCCCCACCTGCTCGTGGCCGGCGCCACCGGCTCCGGCAAGAGCGTGTGCGTCAACGCGCTCATCACCAGCCTGCTGATGCGCGCCCACCCCGACGAGGTGCGGATGGTCCTGGTCGACCTCAAGCGGGTCGAGCTGGCGCCGTACAACGGCCTGCCCCACCTCCTGCAGCACGTCATCGTCGAACCGGCCGAGGCCAAGGCCGTGCTCAACTGGGCGGTCCGCGAGATGGAGGAGCGCTACAAGCTGCTGGCCGCCCACGGGGTGCGCAACATCGGCGCGTTCAACGCCCGCCCGGAGGCCAACGGGGGCGGCGTGGACGGCGACGGCGACGCCGGCCGGATGCCGTACATCGTGCTGATCATCGACGAGCTCGCCGACCTGATCATGCGCGAGGGCCGCAAGGTCGAGGATCCGATCGTGAAGATCGCCCAGAAGGCGCGCGCCGTCGGCATCCACCTCGTGCTCGCGACACAGCGGCCGTCGGTCAACGTCGTGACCGGCCTCATCAAGGCCAATGTCCCGTCGCGGATCGCGTTCGCGATGGCCTCGATGGTCGACTCGCGGACCGTCCTCGACCAGCCCGGCGCCGAGGACCTCATCGGGCGTGGCGACATGCTCTACCAGCCGGTCGACCTGCCGCGCCCGGTCCGGATGCAGGGCGTGTTCGTGAGCGACCACGAGGTCAACGGCATCACCCGTCACTGGCTCGACCAGACCGGTGGCCGGACGTTCTACGACGAGGGCATCCTCGCCTTCGCCGATCCGGAGGACAGTGGCAACGGCGACAGCGGCCAGTTCGGCTGGTTGCGCAAGTGGGGCGTCGACGAGATGACCATCCCCGCGGCCGAACTCGTCGTCTCGCTCCAGCGCGCCAGCACCTCCATGCTCCAGACGAAGCTCAAGCTCGGGTTCGCCCGAGCCAGCCGGGTGATTGACGAGCTGGAGCGGTATGGGATCGTGGGGCCGCAGGATCCCCGCAACCCGGCAACCCCGCGCCAGATCTACGGACCCGAGAACTGGCTCCGTTCGCAGGACGACGTCGATGACCCGGGCGGCTGATCGGCGGCGAGCTGCGGTATCCTGTCGAAACGACGTCATCGGGTGGGCGGGACACGCTGATGTCGTGGCCGAGCGCGAAAAGCACGGGACGACGCGATGACCACACGTGACCAGGTCCGACGAGCCGTCGGGGCCGAGCGCGGCGAGCCACGCGCTGCGGCCGGCGACGCGGCACCCGGTCTTCCGGAGCGCCTGCTGGCCGCCCGCGAGCGCAAGGGCGTCGACCTGTATCGCGCCGAGCGCGACACCAAGATCCGGGCACGCTACCTCGCCGCCCTCGAGCGCGGGGACTATCGCGAGTTGCCCGGTGCCGTCTACACCAAGGGCTTCCTGCGCAATTACGCGCTGTACCTCGGGCTCGATCCCGACGAGGTTCTGCTCCAGTGGCGCCGCGAACGGGGCGACCCGCGCGAGCCGCAGGCCGTCATCGCCGTGCCGCGTCCGATCGCAGCGCCGCGCCGTGGCCTGACCTTCTCCCCGAGCCTGGTGGTCTTCGGGCTGTTGACCGCCGCCGTCCTGCTGTTCGCCGCCTATCTGGGCGTCCAGCTCCTGCGCTTCGCCAAGCCGCCGACGATCGCGGTCACCGATCCGGCGGTTGCCGTCGTCGACGTCGATGAGGCATCGACCGACTACCTGCTGCGCGGCACGACAGCGCCCAAGGCGACGGTCTCCATCGCAACGCCGGGCCGCGACCCATACAGCGTCAGGGCTGACGGCGACGGCCAGTGGACCCAGACCGTCGAGCTGCGCCGGGGGCCGAATCAGTTCGAGGTCAGCGCGGTCGACCCCGAGACCGGCAAGCGCTCCGAGAACAAGGTGAACCTGGTCATCACGGTGCCGTTCCTCACGATCGAGGCACCGACCCTGACCGTCGACCAGCCGGCCGACAGCGCGACCTACGAGAACGGGGCGATCCCCGTCCAGGGCCGCACCACGAATGCCAAGTCCGTGGTCGTCAGTGCCACCTACAGCGGTCCGGTGGAGGCCCAGGGCGGATCCGGTGGCGCGACCCCGGCTCCGCCATCGAAGCCCGCGCCCGTCACGGTCGACGTCGGAGAGGACGGTAGCTTCAGCACGCCGTTCGAGCTGACGGCCGGCCGCTGGCAGGTCACCGTGACCGCCTCGAGCCAGGAGGGCAAGACCACCTCCATCGCCCGGGGGGTGACCGTCGCATACAAGGGCGTGAATCTGGTCGTGACCGTGCAGGGCGGCCGGGCCTGGCTCAAGGTCTGGGTCGATGGCAAGCTCGCGCCCGACATCGGCGCCGCCGGCAAGGTCGTGGCAAACGGCAAGACGCTCACGTTCACCGGTAAGACGTCGGTCGAGGTCCGCACCGGGTCGTCGGGCGTGACCAAGTTCACGCTCAACGGCACGTCGCTTGGTGCCCTCGGGCGGAGCGGCGTCCCGGAGACGTGGCTGTTCGCCCCGCCCAAGCCGCCGGAGCGGACCCAGCGACGCTGACAGCGTGGCACCGACCGACGACGACCTGCTCGATCTCGCGAACCGGCTCGGCACCGCCTGCCGGGAGCATGGTGCGCGTCTGGCCACCGTCGAATCGTGCACGGGCGGTCTCGTGGCGCACCTCATCACCGAGGTCGCCGGATCGAGCGACTACTTCGCCGGTGGCCTGGTGACGTACGCCAACGAAGCCAAGGTGGACCTCGCGAGCGTGCCGACCGAGGTGCTCGCCGCGCATGGCGCCGTATCGGCCCAGGTCGCCCGGGCGATGGCCGCCGGCGGTCGGCAGCGACTCGGGGTCGACGTCGCGGTGTCGGTGACCGGCGTGGCGGGGCCGGACGGCGGTACGGCCGACAAACCGGTCGGGCTGACGTATGTCGCGGTCGCCGATGCCACGGGCAGCGACGTGCGTCGTCATGTCTGGACGGGCGACCGGGCCACCAACAAGCGATCCAGTGCCGAGGCCGCCCTCGAGCTCGTCATCGAGCGCCTGTCCTCCAGTCAGGCGTGACCCGCGAGGCAGCCGCGGTCGGGGCTGGGCTCGCGCCTGCCCGGCCGGCCCGGGCGATCCGCGCCGGCGAACGGATCCACGTCATCGGGGCGGCCGGAGCGGGGGCCAGCGCCGCGGCTCGCATCGCCCACTGGGCCGGGGCCGCGGTGAGTGGCTGCGACGCCGGTGGTCCGTCGCCATACAGCCTGGCCCTCGAGGCGGACGGCATCCCGCTGGCCTGGACACACGATGCCGGCCACGTCACGGAGCCGCCCGCGCCCGACCGACTCGCGGTCAGCAAGGCGCTCACCGCCATCGACCCGAACCATCCCGAGCTCGAGGCGGCCCGCGCCGCCGGCATCCCGGTCGAGGCGTGGCAGCAGGTCATCGCCGACGCGGCGGTCGGTCGAACGTTCGTGGCCGTCGCCGGGACGCACGGCAAGAGCACGACCGCGGGATGGCTGGTCCACGTGCTGGTCGCGACCGGTCGCGATCCATCCGCGTTCGTGGGTGCATTGCTCGATCCGTCGTTGACCGACGGGCTCGCGGCGACGTCGCGGCGGGGCGGGGGAGCGGCGTTCGTGGTGGAGGCCGATGAGTACGCCGGAAACTTCGACGCCTATCGGCCCGACCTCGCGATCCTCACCGGCGCCGAGTGGGATCACCCCGACGTGTTCGCCGATACGGCCGACGTCGTGGACCACTTCGTGACCTGGCTCGGTGGCGCCAGGGCAGGGGGCACGGTGGTGATCAACGTCGCCGATGCCGGTGGGGCGGCCGTGGCCGCGCGGCTCGCCGGCTCCGACCTGCAGATCGTCGCAACCGCCCTCATCGACGATGTCGAGGCGAACGTCGCCGACGCCGCGCGTGCGCTGGCCACGCGCCACGCGACCCGGTCCGGGCCCGCCGACACCGTCGTCGGCCGGGTGGTCGACCACGACCCAGCCGGGATGACCGTCGAGCTGGACGGCACGTGGGGTGCGTGGACGGTCCGCCTGTCGACCGCCGGCCGGCACAACGTCGCCAACGCGCTCGGGGTGATCGGCGCGGCCGCGTCGCTCGGTGTCGAAACCTCGGAGATCGGCGCGAGCGTCGCGACGTTCAGCGGGGTCGGGCGCCGTCTCGAACGCAAGGGCGAGGCGGCCGGGGTGGTCGTCTACGACGACTACGGACACCATCCCACGGCCATCCGGGCCACGATCGATGCCGTCCGTCAGCGGGAGCCCGGGCGTCGTGTCTGGGCGGTGCTCGAGCCGTTGACGTACCATCGGACTGCCGCACTCCTGCCCGCATTCGCCGACGC
>DAIUES010000183.1:0-4690 GCA_036844985.1 Candidatus Limnocylindrales bacterium | reverse complement strand
CTCCACCCAGCTCATCCTCGATGCCGCCCACGCCGTCGTCTCGCGCAACAGCGCGCGCAAGGACAAGAAGCTGTGGACCGACAACGCGGGCGGTCTCAAGATCCAGCGGTTCGAGGCCTACAACGAGGACGAAGAGGCCGAGTGGATCGCCCGCCAGATCGAGGGCCTCGTCGGTGGCCGCGGGACGGTCCTGACGCGACGGGCCGACGAAAGCGACGTCGACACCAAGTTCCGCGCGCGCGACATCGCGGTGATGTACCGGATGAACGCCCAGTCCCGGGCGATCGAGGAGTCGTTCCTGCGCTACGGGATCCGCTACCAGCTCATCGGCGGCACCCGGTTCTACTCCCGACGCGAGGTCAAGGACGCCCTCGCCTACCTGCGCATCCTGCGCTCGGACACGGACAGCGTCAGCTTCGAGCGGATCATCAACGTCCCGGCGCGGTCGATCGGGGACAAGACGGTCGAGCTGCTGCGCGCGGCGGCCGCGACCACCGATCCCGACACCGGCGAGCCCGCCACGTACTGGAGCGCCATCGAGCGGGCGGCACGTGGCGACATCCCGACGCTCGTCTCGCGGACCCGGGTCGCGCTGGCCGAGTTCGCCGCGCTCGTGCGTCGGCTGCGCTCGCGCGTCGGCGTGCTGGCCCTGCCGGAGCTCCTCGACGACGTGCTCGAGACGAGCGGCTACCGGGCGATGCTGGCCGACGGGTCGGAGGACGGGGAGGAGCGCTGGGCGAACCTGCTCGAGCTGCGCGAGGTCACGACCCGTTACGACGATCTCGATCCCGAGGACGCCCTCGACCGACTGCTCGAGGAGACCGCGCTCGTCGCGGACCAGGACGCCTACGAGGGCGACGCCGACGCGGTGACGCTCATCACCCTCCATGCCGCCAAGGGCCTCGAGTTCCCGGTCGTGTTCATCGCCGGGCTCTAGGAGGGCCTGTTCCCCCACAGCCGGGCGCTCGACGACGAGCGCCAGCTGGAGGAGGAGCGACGGTTGGCCTACGTCGGCATCACCCGGGCCAAGCGCCGGCTGTACCTGTCGCATGCGTGGCGGCGGGCGACGTGGGGGATGGGCCAGGCCGCCGTACCGTCCCGGTTCCTGCTCGAGATCCCGGCCGAGCTGATGATCGGCCCGCGCCTTGGCGGGCTCGACGAACCGGAACGCGAGCTCGACCTCGACCTCGTGTTCGGACAACGTCGGTCGACCAGGTTCAACACGCCCACCCGGGGCAACGGACCGGCCTATCGGCAGGGCAGCGGCCGACCGGGCGCGCCGACCGCCGGCGAGGCCTTCCGACCGTCCCGCGATCTCGCCGCCCGGCGCGAGGCGTTCGAGGCGGGAGCGCCGTCGGGGTCGTTGCCGTCGCGAGAAGCGGCCGGTCTCCACCCCGCGCCGGCCGCTCGCCCGGCCCGCCCGGTCATCCCCGGCGAACGCCAGTTCCGCGACGGGGATCGTGTCCGCCACGGCCGCTGGGGCGATGGCATCGTGGTCACCTCCAAGCTGACCCGCAGCGACGAGGAGATCACCGTCGCGTTCAAGGACGCCAGCGTCGGTCGCAAGACGATGCTCGCCAGCCTCGCCAACCTCGACATCATCGGGTAGCGGACGCGTCGTGACGCCACCGGTCGACCTCGAGCGGATCGTCACGCTCGCCGAGTTCGAGGCCGCGGCCCGCGCCGTGATGGAACCGGCCGCGTTCGACTACGTGGCCGGTGGCGCCTGGGACGAGATCAGCCTGGCCGACAACGAGGCAGCATGGCGGCGCTACCGGTTCCGGCCGCGGGTGCTCGTCGACGTGGGACGGATCGACGCGCGGACGACCATGCTCGGCCGCCCCGTGGCGCTGCCGGTCGCCATCGCGCCGATGGCGGTCCATGGCCTCGCCCACCGCGATGCCGAGATCGCCATGGCCCGCGCCGCTGCGGCCGCGGGCATCCCGTTCACCCTCTCGACGATGTCCACGTCGTCGATCGAGGCCGTGGCCGCCGCGGCCCCCGGCGCCGAGCGCTGGTTCCAGCTCTACACCCAGGCCGAGCCCGGTCGCAGCCGGGAGCTGGTCGAGCGGGCGGCGGCGGCCGGCTTCAGCGGCCTGGTCCTGACCGTCGACCTGCCCCGGCTCGGCTACCGCCAGCGCGATCGGCGCAACGCGTTCGTGTTGCCACGGCTCGGCAACTTCGAGGCGGACCGCCCCCCGTCGCACCGGCCGATGGGCGCGTCCGGGTTCGAGCGGCTCGAGACGGACGCCCACGCAAGCCTGACCTGGGTGGATCTCGCCGCCATCCGGTCGTGGTCAGATCTGCCGCTCGTACTCAAGGGCATCCTCACCGCCGAGGACGGGCGGATCGCCGCCGAGCATGGCGTCGATGCCATCGTGGTGAGCAACCACGGAGCCCGCCAGCTCGACCGGGTGCCGGCACCCATCGATGTCCTGGCGGAGGTCGTCGACGCGGTCGTGGGTCGGACCGAGGTGTGGGTCGACGGCGGGGTGCGGCGGGGTCTCGATGTCGTGGTGGCCCTGGCGCTCGGTGCCCGTGGCGTGCTCGTCGGACGGCCGGCCCTGTGGGCGCTGGCGACTGCCGGTCAGGCCGGGGTCGAACGGGCGCTGGCGATCCTGCGCGAGGAGTTCGAGATCGCCCTCGCGCTCCTCGGGGCGACCGGATCCGCCGAGGTCAACGCCACGCACCTGGCTCGAGGACACGATCCGACGGGCGGGTTCGGTACCCTCCCTCGATGACCATCCCGTTGCCGCCCGTCGACCCGGCGCTCGTCGAGGCAGCCGGCGCGCTCGATATCGCTGCTGCCGCGGCGCGCCACCGCGACCTCGCGGCGCAGGTGGAGCGGGCCAACGTCCTGTATCACGTCGAGGACGCTCCGGACATCAGCGACGCGGAGTACGACGTGCTGTTCCGTGAGCTCGTCGCGCTCGAGACCGCCTACCCGGAACTCATCACCGACGACTCGCCCACGCAGCGCGTCGGTGGCGCGCCGACGAGCGCCGTGTTCACCGAGGTCCGCCATCGGCGGCCGATGCTGAGCCTGTCGAACGCGTTCAGCCACGATGAGTTGCGCGCGTTCGACACGCGGGTCCGGCGCGGTCTTGGCCTCCCGCCGAGCCCGGAACCGACGGCCGACCTGCGCTACGTCGCCGAACTCAAGATCGACGGCCTGGCGATCACCCTGCGCTACGAGCGCGGCCGGTTCGTGCAGGGGGCCACGCGCGGCGACGGCACGACCGGCGAGGACGTGACGGCCAATCTGCGCACGATCGCCACGATCCCCGGCCGGTTGACCGAGCCGACCACTGCCGACGTGCGTGGCGAAGTGTTCATGCCCAAGGCCGAGTTCTTGCGCATCAACACGGAGCGCGAGGAGGCGGGCCTGCCGCTGTATGCCAATCCACGCAACTCGGGCGCGGGCTCGCTGCGCCAGAAGGACCCGGCGGTCACCGCGAGCCGGCTGCTGTCGGCGTGGGCGTACCAGCTGGTCGAGGAGAGCGACGGCGCGATCGGATCGCAGTCGGCCGCCCTCGATCGTCTCGAGGCGCTCGGGCTGCCGGTCAACCCCGAACGTGAGCCGGGGCTCGACATCGAGGGCGTGATCGCATTCACCGAGCGTTGGCACGAGGCACGGCACGCGTTGCCGTACGAGACCGACGGGGTCGTCGTCAAGGTCGATCGCTTCGAGCAGCAGGACCGGCTCGGGATGGTCAGCCGGGCGCCGCGCTGGGCGATCGCCTACAAGTTCCCGCCCGAGCAGGTCGAGACGACGTTGGAAGACATCGTTCCGTACGTCGGGCGGACGGGGACGCTCACGCCCGTCGCCCACCTGACACCGGTCAAGGTGGCCGGCTCGACCGTCGCGCGCGCGACGCTCCACAACATGGACGAGATCGCGCGCAAGGGCCTGCTGATCGGCGACCGGGTCGTTCTCCAGAAGGCGGGCGACGTCATCCCCGAGGTGGTCCGGCCGATCGTCGAGCGACGGACCGGCGTCGAGCGCCCATTCGTCATGCCGACGACCTGCCCGGTGTGCGGGACCCCGGTCGTCCAGGACGAGGGCGCCGTCCGGGTCTACTGCCCCAACCCGCGCTGTCCGGCGCGGATGTCCCAGGAGTTCGGGCATTTCGTCGGGCGCGGCGCCATGGACATCGAGGGCGCGGGCTGGGCGGTCCTCAGCCAGCTGCTGGAGCGCGGCATGATCGCCTCGCGCGCCGACTTCTTCCGGCTCACCGTCGAGGACCTCGAGTCGCTCGATCGGTTCGCCCACAAGAGCGCCGAGAACCTCCACGACCGGATCGAGCGAGCACGGGTCGGTCGACCCCTGGCGCGGGTGCTCAACGGGCTGGGCATCCCGCAGGTCGGGGAGTCGACCGCCATCGACCTCGCGCGCTGGCTGGCGACGCGGGTCCGACCCGACGCCTATCCCGGCCCAGATCCGCGGCCCGACGCCGGCCCCGATCCGTGGTTCGCCGTAGTCGAGGCCGAACTTCGGCGCGTGGCGACGGAAGCGCCCGACATGCTGACCGAGGTCGAGGGCATCGGGCCGCTCGTGGCAGCGGCCGTCGGGCGTTACTTCGCGGATCCGGCCACGGAGGGCGTCCTGCGCGAGCTCGTGGAGGCCGGTGTCGTGCCGGATCGGCCGAGCGTGCCGCCGCCGGGTGGGGACGTGCCCGCCGGCCCGCTG
>DAIUES010000182.1:0-4693 GCA_036844985.1 Candidatus Limnocylindrales bacterium | reverse complement strand
ACCACCATCCGCGGCGCAGACAGCGTCGCGATCTCGTACCCCACGTTCTTCGCCGACCTCGAAAGGATCCGATCATGACCAAGCGGGTCGTCCTCATCGGCCACCCGGTCGCCCATTCGCTGTCCGCGGCGATGCAGCAGGCTGCCTTCGATTCGGTCGGCATCGACGCGAGCTACGAGCTGTGGGATCGCGCTCCGATCCAGCTCGCCGACGCGATCGACGAGGTACGCGGCGACGACTTCCTCGGTGCCAACGTGACGATCCCGCACAAGGAGCGGGTCGTGCCGATGGTCGATCGCCTGACCGAGGATGCGACCGCGACGGGCGCCGTGAACACCATCACCCGGGAGGGCAAGCGGCTCATCGGGCACAACACCGACGTGCCCGGGTTCAAGGTCGCGCTCGACAAGCTCGTCGGGCGCCAGAAGATGCCCCGCCAGGCGGTCGTGCTCGGCGCCGGTGGTGGCGCTCGGGCGGTCGTCTACGGGCTCATTCGCGAGGGCTTCCAGCGGATCATCGTGTTCAACCGCCACCTCCACCGCGCCGAGGGCCTGGTCAAGCACTTCGGGCGCACGGCGTCGCACATGGAGCTGCGGGCCATGCCGTGGCATGAGTCGATCATCGAGTCCGAGATCGCCCGGACCAAGGTCCTCGTCAACGCGACGTCCATCGGCCTGACCAGCGACGTCAGTCCGATCCCGGCCGAGGCCCTCCATGGCGACCTGCTCGTGCTCGACCTCATCTACGCCAGGACCCGGCTGCTGCTCGACGCGGGGGCCACCGGGGCCGCGACCACAGACGGCGAGCTCATGCTCCTCAACCAGGGTGCCGCGGCGTTCACGCTGTGGACCGGCCAGCCGGCTCCGCTCGAGCTCATGCAATCGAAGCTCGTCGAGGCGCGGGCCGGCGGGTTGCGCTCGGCCGAGGGTGAACCGACCGGCGAACCGGCGGCGGCCACGGCCGAGTGACCGCGTTCCGCTTCCTGACGGCCGGGGAATCGCACGGGCCGACGCTCGGCGCCATCGTCGAGGGTGTCCCGGCCGGGCTGGCATTGTCCGAGGACCGCATCGCCGATGACCTGGCCCGCCGCCAGAAGGGCTACGGTCGGGGGGCTCGCCAGGCGATCGAGCAGGATCGCGCCGAGGTGGTTGGCGGCGTGCGGCATGGGCGGACCCTTGGCTCACCGATCCTCCTGCTGGTGCGCAACAAGGACTGGCAGAACTGGACCGAGGTGATGCAGGTCGGGCCGCTCGATGGGGACGCCGCCACGACCCTGCGTGCGAAGTCCGAGGCTGGCGACAAGCGCTCCACCCCGGTGACCCGGGTGCGGCCCGGTCACGCGGACCTGGCGGGCGCGCTCAAGTACGGGTTCAACGACGTGCGCAACGTGCTCGAGCGCGCGTCGGCGCGCGAGACCGCGGCGCGGGTGGCGGCGGGAGCGATCGCGCGGGCCTTCCTGCGCGAGCTCGGCATCGAGGTCTGGTCGTTCACCGCCGAGGTCGGTGGCGTGGCGGTCGATCCGGCCAACTGCACGCGTTCGCGTGACGAAGCCGACACCTCGCCGTTGCGCTGCCCGGATCCCGCGGCCGAGACGGCCATGATCGCCAGGATCGATGAGGCGCGCTCCAACGGCGACACCGTCGGGGGTGTCTTCGAGGTCGTCGCCCACGGCCTGCCGATCGGGCTCGGCTCGTACGTCCACTGGGATCGGCGGCTGGACGCCGCGCTGGCCGCCGCGGTCATGAGCATCAACATCGTCAAGGGGGTGGAGTTCGGGCTCGGGTTCGAACAGACGCGCCGCTTCGGATCGGCCGTCCATGACGTCATCGCCGGTCGCGACGATGCGGGCCGCTGGGTGCATCGCTCGAACAACGCCGGTGGTCTGACCGGCGGTGTCACGAACGGCGAGCCGCTCGTCGTGCGGGGCGCGGTCAAGCCGATCTCGACGCTGGCCCGGCCGCTGCCGTCGGCCGACCTCATCACCGGCGAGCCCGTCGACAAGGCACACTACGAGCGCAGCGACATCAGCGTCGTCCCCGCGGCCGGGGTGGTCGCCGAGGCGATGGTCATGCTCACGCTGGCCGGGTTCGTCCTCGAGAAGACCGGCGGCGACACGATCGACGACGTGCGCGCCAATCTGGCCGCGTATCGGGCACGGATCGCCAGCCCACCCGATGCGCCGGTGGCCGGGGGCGTGCCGGCCGCCGCGCCAGCCGGTCGGGTTGCGGTCGAACCGGCACATGGCCTGACCGGCACGGACGAAGCCGGCTCCGGCGGCGACGACTAGGCGCCAGCCATGGACATCGTGCTGGTCGGCCTGCCCGGCAGCGGCAAGAGCGTGGTCGGCAAGCGACTGGCGCATCGCCACGGGGCGACGTTCATCGATCTCGACGAGTGGATCGAGCGCGATGACGGGCGGCCGATCCCGCGCATCTTCGCGGAGGACGGCGAGGCGACGTTTCGCGCCCTCGAGCGCCAGGTGGTCGCCGATCTCGGCGCTGCCGATGCCGACGCCGAGGTCCGACGGGTGATCGCCCCCGGCGGCGGGGCCATCGTCGATCCGCGCAACCGCTGGGCGCTGTACCGGGGACGGGTGAGCGTGTGGCTCGACGGCCGACCCGAAGTGCTCGCCCAGCGCCTGCGACGCTCGCCGCATGTCCGCCCGCTCGTGGCGATGCGCGACCCGATCGGCACGCTGCGGGACCTCGGGGCGCGGCGGGAACGGTTCTATGCCGCCGCCGACCTCCATGTCGCCGGGGTGGCCGAGGTGAACGCCGTCGTCAACGCTGTCGACGCCCAGCTGCAGACCGCGCAGGCAGAGGCGCTCCGGTCCACGACCCTCCTGCGAGCGACGACGCCGATCGGCCGGATCACGCTCGGCGATGGCATCGCGCTCGGGGCGGTCGATGCCGCGCTTCGCCGACTCGAGGCGCGCCGGGCGACGTTGGTGTCGGAGCCAGGCGCCTGGGCCACGTTCGGTGCTGCCCTCGGCGAGGGCCTGGCCGCGCTCGGTTGGACGATGGCGACGACGATGCTGCCCGAGGGTGAGTCGGCCAAGCGGCTGGCGGTCCTCGAGACGGCGGCCAGCGACCTGGCCCGCCAGCGGGTCGGCCGCGACGAGCCGGTCGTGGCTATCGGTGGTGGCGCACTCGGTGATGCGGCGGGCTTCCTCGCAGCGACCTACCTGCGCGGCATCCCGGTGATCCACGTGCCGACCACGCTCGTCGCGCAGATCGACTCATCGATCGGGGGCAAGACCGCGGTCGACCTGCCCGAAGGCAAGAACCTCGTTGGGGCATTCCATCAGCCGACCGACATCGTCATCGATATCGCCGCGCTCGCAACCCTGCCCGAACGACACCGCCGCGCGGCGCTGGGCGAAGCCGTGAAGATGGCTGCTCTCGGCGATGGGCGCCTGTTCGAGCTGCTGGAGCGACGCGGCGACGCGATCGCTCGTGGCGAGGCGGCGTCCGTGGAGCGCGGCGAGGTCGCCGAGCTGGTCGAGCGCTGCGCCTGGGCCAAGGTCGAGGTCGTCCAGGCCGACGAACGAGAACGGGAAGCGAGCAGCGGGCGGATCGCCCTCAACCTGGGGCACTCGCTCGGCCATGCGGTCGAGGCAGCCGCCGGCTACCGGGATCTCCTCCACGGCGAGGCGGTCGCCTACGGCCTGCGCGCCGCGTGCCGCATCGGCAAGGCGGTCGGGGTGACTCCTCCCGAACGGGCAGCGCGGATCGGGCGCCTGCTGGACACCCTCGGGCTGGCGGTCGCGCCCCTGCCCTATGCGGTCGATGACGTGCTCGCCCACCTGGCGACGGACAAGAAACACGCCGCCGGTCGCCTGCGCTGGGTCCTGCCGACGGTCGACGGCGTCGAGGTCCGCACGGACGTGCCCGACGACATCGTCGCCGCGACGGCGGGATCGTTGCTGGCGGCGGGGATGACTCGATGACCCGCGTGCTCGTGCTCCAGGGCCCGAACCTGAATTTGGTCGGCACGCGCGAGCCGGAGATCTACGGCTACGAGTCGCTCGAGGAGATCCATCGCGGGATCGCGGCCCGTGCCCGGGAGCTCGAGCTCGAGATCGACTTCTTCCAGTCGAACCACGAGGGGGAGCTCATCGACCGACTGCACCGGCGCGACTTCGATGTCGCCATCGTCAATGCCGGCGGGCTGACCCACACGAGCGTGTCGCTGCGCGATGCGCTGTCGGCGGTCCAACGGCCGTTCATCGAGGTCCATCTCTCCGATCCCTCGCGACGCGAGCCATTCCGCCACGTCAACTACCTGCACGACATCGCCCTCGAGTCGATCGTGGGACAGGGTGCGCGGGGCTATCACCTGGCGCTCGATTCGATCGCGCGGCGGATGGGTGGGGCTCGTGGCTGACGGCCCGGGTCGCGTCGATCGACGTGGTGGATCAGCCGAGTTGCGACGGCTGCGCCGGCGGATCGACGTGCTCGACCGGCGGATCGTGACCCTGCTCAACGAGCGGGCGGCCATCGCCCGGGAGGCCGGCCGCGCCAAGGCAGCCGCTGGGCGGACCGCGATCCGTGATGCCGAGCGGGAGCGGGAGATCCTGTTGCGGGTGTCGATGGCGAACGAGGGTCCGCTTGCCCAGGCGCACCTGTTGGCGATGTATCGGCGGCTGTTCGCGGCGACCCGCGAACTGGAGCGACGCGACCGGGAGCGGGAG
>DAIUES010000181.1:0-4696 GCA_036844985.1 Candidatus Limnocylindrales bacterium | reverse complement strand
CCCGCCGGGATGGAGGCCGGCCTCGAGGCGGTCGACTACTACGACCCGCCGAACCTGACCTTCCCGTTCGGCAGCTACATCTGCGTCGTCGATCTCGACAAGGGCACCGGCGAGGTCCACATCCGGCGGTTCGTCGCGGTCGACGACTGCGGCAACATCATCAACCCGATGATCGTCGACGGCCAGATCCACGGCGGGCTGACGATGGGACTCGCACCGTCGCTGTAAGAGGAGATCATCTACGACGAGCTCGGCAACAACATGGCCGGCACGTTCATGGACTACCTGCTGCCGACCGCGGTCGAGACTCCGGCCTGGGAGGTCGGCAAGACCGTGACCCCGTCGCCGCATCACCCCATCGGGGCGAAGGGCGTCGGCGAGTCGGCCACGGTCGGTGCACCGCCGGCCATCGCCAACGCCGTGGTCGACGCGATGTGGCACCTCGGTGTCCGCAACATCGACATCCCGATGACGCCCCAGAAGGTGTGGGCCATCCTGCACGAAAAGGGCATCTCCTAGGGGCGCCATGCCGTGACCGCGTCCACCTTCGTCCGCGCCGCCGAGCTCGACCGCGCGGGACGCCCGTTCGTCGTGGCGACCGTTGTCGCGGTCCGCAAGCCCACCTCGGCGCGACCCGGGGCGAGCGGGATCATCCACCCCGACGGCACGATCGAGGGCTGGGTCGGCGGCAGCTGCGCCCAGCCGGTCGTCGTCCGCGAGGCGCTTCGCGCACTCGCCGACGGCCAGCCAAGGCTGCTTCGACTGTCGCGCGACGGCCCGGGGGAGGGTCGCCGGGCGGACGGGATCATCGAGCTGGTCATGACCTGCCACTCGGGGGGCACCCTGGAGATCTACGTGGAACCGCATCTGCCCGCTCCGCTCCTGTGGGTCGTCGGCACGACCCCGATCGCCGGCGCGCTCGCGACGCTCGGTGCGGCCGCCGGCTGGAGGGTGACCGTCATCGACCCGATCGCCGAGGCGGACGCGTTCCCGACCGCCCGCGTCCACGCCTCGGCCGATATCCGCGGACTCGACCCGGCCGCCGCGCCGTACGTCGTCGTCGCGAGCCAGGGCATCTGGGACGAGGAGGCGGTCGGCCTCGCGCTCACTCGCGAGGCCTCCTACGTCGGCCTCGTCGCATCACCGACCCGAGCGGCGGTCGTCCGCGACTGGCTCCACGAGGAGACCACCATCGGCGACGAGCGGATCGCCGCACTGCGTGCGCCGGCCGGCCTGGACCTCGGGGCCGAGACCGCCGAGGAGATCGCCCTGTCGATCCTGGCCGAGCTGGTCCAGGTCCGTCGCGGGCGGGCGGCCTTCGTCGCCTCACCCGGCCCGGCTACGATGGCCGGTGGCCTGCCCGCGACGATCGACCTCGAACCGGTCGTTGACGATATCGTCCTGCTCGACCCGGTCTGTGGGATGACCGTGGAGCGCGCCCACGCCCGTCATCTCGCAGAGCACGATGGCGTCGTGTACGCGTTCTGCTCGATCGGCTGCCGGACGCGGTTCATCAAGGAACCGGCCGTGTTCCTGGCCGCACCGGGCACCGCCTCGATGGAGCCGTCGTCCTCGGTATCCTTGCCCGACTGACAGCGCACCCGACCCCCAGGAGGATCCGCATGCACTTCGAAGGCTCCGTCGATATCGCCGCGCCACGCGACCGGGTGTGGGCATTCGTCATCGATCCCGATCAGGTCGGTCAGTGCGGCCCCGGCGTGGAGTCCATCGAGGTCATCGACGACACCCATTTCAAGGCGACGGCCAAGGTCGGTATCGGCTTCATCAGCGCGCGGTTCGTGGTGAACATGGAGTTCGCCGAGGTGAGTGCGCCCGATGCGGCGACCATCAAGGCCCACGGCCAGGCACCCGGCAGCGCGGTCGACGCCGACGCGCAGATGAAGCTGTCGGACGGCCCCGATGGCGGGACGGTCATGGACTGGGTCGCCGACGTGAACATCGCCGGCACGCTCGCGAGCGTCGGGGCGCGCCTCATCGAGGGCACCGCCAACAAGATGATCGGCCAGACCTTCGACTGCATGAAGTCGAGGCTGGAGGCGAGCCCCGGCGCCTGAGGCCCGCGTGATGGAGCACCTCCAGCGGGTCGTCGGGCCGATCGCGACCAACGTCCACGTTCTGGCGGACTCACGCTCGCGCGAAGCGATCGCCATCGACACGGCCACTCCGTCGCTCGCGTGGATCGCCGACGAGCTGATGGAACGAGGCTGGACGCTGCGGCTGATCGTGTCGACCCACGGCCACTGGGATCACATCGGCGACAACGCCGCTATCGCCGAGCACACCGGAGCGGAGATCGCGGTCCATCCGCTCGATCGCGAGCGACTGGTCGCACCGAGCGCCCAGTTCGCGCCGTTCGACATCATCCCGTCCGTTCCCGCGGTCGAGCTCACCGAGGGCGGCGAAGTGCGCTTCGGCGAGATCCGGCTGCGGGTCCTGCACACGCCCGGCCACACGGAGGGCTCGGTCTGCCTGTTGGCGGCGGACGACGGCCTGTTGTTCAGCGGCGACACGCTGTTCGCCGGCGGCTGGGGCAGGGTCGATCTGCCCGGTGGCGACCCCGACGCGATGGTGTCGTCACTCGGTCGGCTGCTCACGCTGCCGGACACCGTGGGCGTGTTCCCGGGTCACGGCGGCGAAACGACCATCGGGCGCGAGCGGGCGTGGCTCGAGCTCGTGCGCGACGGCGGGCGCCTGTTCGCCTGACGCAAGCCCGCCCGCGCTCCCGCCTCAGCGGTCGAGCGAGCGGACGTACGCCGAAGACCGTTGCGCCACCTCGAACCCGAGGCGCTCGTACAGGCCGAGCGCGCCGGTCGGGTTCTCGGCGTCGACCCCGAGCATCGCCTCGGTCATGCCGGCAGCCCGCAGCCGTCGCAGCGATTCCGCGGTGATCGCCGCGCCGAGGCCGCGGCGTCGCCACGGCCGCCGGACGCTGATGTGCTCGAGCCAGCCGCGACTGACCCCGAGCTCGGCGTTCTCCTCGCGCCAGATCCAGTTCTGGACGACACCGGCGATCCGATCCCCATCCCAGGCCACGACCCACAGGCTCGTGTCGATGTCGGCCTTGCGGTACAGGCTGTCGAACTCGGTCGGGTCGTAGTCGTGCGGCTGCCAGTGGTCGCGGAACGCCTCGAACTCCGCGTCGAAGATGGCGAGGTGGTCCTCGGGGCGGACCGGACGCAGCTCGAGTCCGGCCGGCAACGGGGCGTCCGGGATCGCGTCGAGGTTCGGCCGGCTCATCAGGAAGAACCAGCGGACGATCGAGAACCCGCTGGTTTCGAGCAGCGCACGATGGCCGAATTCGAGCTCCGAGGCGAACCCGCGGATGGTCAACGGGAATGGGTCTCCGGCCGAGGTGCCGAGCTCGATCGCGCGACGCAGGTTGGCCTGGAGCAGGGCACGACCGATGCCGCGCCGGCGGAACCCGGGCAGGACGAAGCCGCGGGTGTCGTAGGTCGGTTTCCCGTCGCGCAGGACCCGTTCCACGGTCGCCTGGGCGACCATCGTGCCGTCGATCTCGGCGACCAGGGCATCGCCGATCGGGTCGAACGTGGCCGTGCCCTCCATCTCCTCCCGCAACATCGTCGCGGTCGGCGACCACGGATCGGCGTCGGCCGCGCTGGCTGCCCGCATCAGGGCCGCCATCGCCTCGTAGTCGGCGTCGTCGCCGCGCGGGTGGCGGGCGCGCAGGCCATCGATCGGTGGCGCGTCCGGCAGGTCCAGCCACGTGTCGGTGGTGGCATTGGCGGGCATCAACGATCCTCCCCGTACTTGGCGGTCATGTGGCGTGACACGCTCTTGCTGATCGACTTCCAGCGACGCAGCTCCTCGGCACGGGCGCGCGGATCGGTCTTGCGTTCGGCGTGGGCCAGCTCGCGCTCGAGCTTGCGGTGACTGGCCAGCCGATCCTCGCTCAATCGGCCGTCGCTGACCGCGCCGCGGACGGCGCAGCCGCGCTCGCCGTCGTGGCGGCAATCGCTGAAGCGACAGGCAGCGGCGAGGTCGATGATGTCGTCGAATGCGATCTCGACGCCGAGATCCGCGCCAGCCACCTCGAGCGAGCGGATGCCGGGCGTGTCGATGAGGAGGGCCCCGCCGGGCAGCTCGAACAGCTCGCGATGGGTCGTCGTGTGGCGGCCACGCGAGTCGCCGGCGCGGACCGCCCCTGTCGATTGGCGCTGCTCGCCGAGGAGCGCATTGACGAGCGTCGACTTGCCGACGCCCGATGAACCGAGGATGACGGCGGTCCGACCCGGGCCGAGGTGCGCCGTGAGGTCGGCCACATGATCGCCGGTCAGCGCCGACAGGACGACGACCGGGACGCCCGGCGCGATCGCCTCGACCGCCACAAGCCGTCCGACGAGGTCGTCAGCCACGTCGGCCTTGTTGAGGACGATGACCGGTGTCACCTCGCTCGACCAGGCGACCGCCAGGTACCGCTCGAGGCGGCGCAGGTTGAAGTCGTGGTCGAGCCCGGCTACGAGGAATGCGACATCGACGTTGGCGGCGAGCACCTGCTCGTCGGCAAGATGCCCCGCGGTGCGACGGGCGGAATCAGCCGCCCTGCGCACGAACGCGGACCGGCGCGGCACCACCGCCGCGATGACCGGCGGCTCACCCGACACGGCGACCCAGTCACCGACGGCCGGATAGTCCGATGGCGCGAGGGCGTCGAACC
>DAIUES010000180.1:0-4703 GCA_036844985.1 Candidatus Limnocylindrales bacterium | reverse complement strand
GCGCCGCCGCCGACGCCAAGGCGACCGGCACCAAGGCCGCCGACAGCAAGGCGACCGATGCCAAGGCTGCCGCACCGAAGAAGAGCGCCGCCAAGCCGCGCGCGACCAAGAAGGACGAGTAAGGATCGATGGCACACAAGAAGGCGGGCGGCAGCGTCAAGAACGGCCGCGACAGCGTCGGCCAGCGCCTCGGCGTGAAGGTCGGCGACGGCCAGCTCGTGCCGGCGGGCTCGATCATCGTCCGGCAGCGGGGGATGACGTTCCTCGCCGGCCCGGGAACCGGGCTCGGCAAGGATTACACCGTGTTCGCGACCGTCACCGGGACGGTGAAGTTCGAGCACGCGACCAGGACCAAGAAGCGCATCCGCGTCGAGGCGACCGAAACCGCCACGGCGACCGCGTAAGCGGAACGGATCGAGCCGGCGATCACCGGCGGGGCGATGGCCCTGCGCGGACGACGTCGGAGGAGAGACACACGTGAAGCCCGATATCCATCCCAAGTATTTCGAAGCCAAGGTCCATTGCGGCTCGTGCGGCCGCGAGTGGACCGTCGGGTCCACCCGACCCGAGCTGCGCGTCGACGTGTGCAGCAACTGCCACCCGTTCTTCACGGGCACGCAGAACATCATCGACACCGCCGGGCAGGTCGAGCGCTTCCAGAAGCGCCTGGAGCGCCAGGTCCGCAGCTAGCCTGCTACCTGGGTTCCTCGATCGACCGAATGACGGCCGGCCTTCGGGCCGGCCGTTTCGATTCACCAGGGCCGTGGGAGCGACGGGCCGATGAACCACGAGCCCCAGTCCGTACTCTGATGTGATGACGTGCCGATCCGGATCGGAGCGAGGTTGAGCGACGGGCTCGTCGAGCGCGCGCGGCGTGGCGATGTCGATGCGTTCGTCGAACTGATCGCGACGCGACAGGAGTCGATGGTGCGAATCGCCTACGCGATACTCGGCGAACCAGCCGACGCTGAAGACGCGCTCCAGGATGCCCTCGGTGCCATCTGGCGTGGGCTCCCGTCACTCCGCGACGCCGCCCGGTTCGGTGCCTGGTCCGACCGGATCCTCGTGAATGCCTGTCGACTGACGCTCCGCCGAAGGTCCCGGATGCGCATCCGGTTCGTGCCGCTCGACGGCGCTGACAACACGGCCGCGGACGACAGCGGCATGGACGAGGCACGGCCTGCGCGGATCGCCCTCGATGCCGCATTCGACCGGCTGGACCCTGACCATCGGGCGATCCTCGTCCTGCACCATCTTGAGGGCCGACCGCTGGCCGAGATCGCCGCAGCGCTCAAGGTGCCCGTCGGAACCGTGAAGTCGCGGCTGCATACCGCTCGGCTCGCACTCCAGCGTGCACTCGAGGAACCGTCGTGAGCGACGACGAGCAGATCCGGAAGATGCTGGTTCAACGTGCATCCAGGGTGGCGCTGTCAGCGCGGGTCGGACTCGTCGACAGAGCCCGTTCGATCGCCCTCGCCCAGACGCGTGATGGCAGCGGTCGAGGTCGTCTCAACGTTGGGTGGGTCGCCGGCGTGGCGGCGGTCGCGGTGATCGGGGTGATCGCGGCCGGCCTACTGCGGCCGACACCGCCGCCGCAGGTCGGACCATCGCCCGCCACATCGTCAAGCGCGCGGGGGTTGCCGAGCCTGGACGCATCGGCCAGCCCGGACCGATCGGCAGCGCCGACCGCCAGCGAGGTGACCATTGAGCCTTGGTCCGCGCTGACGTGGTACTCGGGCGACGATGGTCGGTTCGAGCAACCGGAACGGAACCTGTTGATCCAGGCAGTGGCCCCTTGGCACGACGCCTGGATCGCAGTCGGATACGCGCTGGACCTCACCACCGGACACGTCGCCGGAGTGATCGTGCACTCGACGGACGGCCGAGCCTGGGAACGGGATCCCGAACGACCCGATGAGCAGTTTGATCGACTGCTGTTCGCCGGGGACCGCATCGTCATCGTCGGCGCACATCGGCAGCCCGATGCTGGCAACCAGCAGGGACCGACGGCCGCCGCGATGTGGACCTCGACCACCGGTCGAGATTGGGTCGAGGTGGCGCTGCCCGCAGCGATGGATCGGGACACTGCCCTCGCCAACGTCGCCGTGGGCGGACGGGGCTGGCTGCTGCGCACGATCACGGCACGCGGCGAAGATGGCTGGCTGGTCGGCGATCCGGAGTCCGGGTGGAACGAGGTCACCCCCGACGGGGACCCGTTCGCGGATGCGGTCATCTACGACATCCTCGGGACCAACGACGGTTGGATCGCGATCGGGATGACCGGTGCTGACCGGGGGTCGAACGCGGGCTTCCCGTTCGGCGACCCCGGCAATGACCGAGGGGCGATCTGGTCGTCACCCGACGGCGTCACCTGGACAGCTGCCCGGGTCGATGACCCCGGAACAACGATCATGACGATCCATCGCGTCGCCAACGGATGGATCGCGACCGGCGACGACCACGGCGGCTGTCCCAACTGCGTCGGCAGGCGAGGGCGGATGTGGCGCTCGGCCGATGGCCGATCATGGACGCCGCTCGGCGTGCCGTCGCCCCAGCCGGAAGACATACCACGGCCGCTCGTTGCCAGCGACGGCGAGCGCGGCCTGCTGTTCGGCCGAGACGATGTTGGGAGGCTCACGGTCCACGAGACGAGCGACGGCCTCGCGTGGACGGACATCCCCGTCTTCTTCGAGCTCGCCGGAGGAACGACCCCGGCCAACGGCGTCCTGGCCGTCGGGCCGAAGGGCGTCGTGTCGTTCGTCGACCCGAGCACCGAATCGCTCGACAACTTCTGGATGGTGCCGCAGGTGGCCATCGCCGGGGAACCGCCGGGGAGTGCGGCGACCCAGTCGCCCGCGCCGCCGCAGGTGGGCCACGACGTGGTCTGTCAGGAGCCCATCGGCGCCCCGTGCGGCCCGTGACCGTCGCTCTTCGGCCGTGGAACCCAACGTCTGACCCGACCCACACCCATCGCCGCTAGACTTCGGCGATGCCCCAGTACGCGTATGGCGGCCAAGCCCTCATGGAGGGCGTGCTGATGCGTGGGCGCGATGCGCTCGCCGTGGCGCTGCGCCATCCGGACGGCCGCATCGTGACTGCCACCGAACGGCTCGATTCGGGGCTGCACGCATCGCCCGCCGCGAAGTGGCCGCTGATCCGTGGGCTGGTCGTCCTGTATGAGACGTTGATCGTCGGCACGCGCTGGCTGGTCCGGAGCGCCAACGTCCAGGCAGAGGAGGACGACGTCGAGCTCGGCAAGGGTTCGATCGTGGTGATGCTCCTCATCACGTTCGGCGTGGCGATCGCGGTCTTCAGCCTGCTGCCGCTCTTCATCTCGAGCGTGGCGACGCAGGGCGCGACCCAGGGCTGGGCGCAGCCGGCGCTCGAGGGGCTGATCCAGGTCGGGATCTTCCTCGGCTACCTGACGCTCGTCTCCCGCGCCCCGGATATCCACCGCGTCTTCCAGTATCACGGCGCCGAGCACATGACCATCCACGCCCTCGAGGCGGGGGATCCGCTGACCGTCGACGAGGTCCGCAAGTACCCGACAGCCCACCACCGCTGCGGCACCGAGTTCCTGGTCATCCTCGTCCTGCTGTCGATCTTCGCGTTCTCGCTGGTCGGCAGGCAGCAGCCCTTGGTGATGATCGGCAGCCGGTTCGTGCTCATCCCGGTCCTCGCCGCGGTCGGCTACGAGATCCTCCGGTTCGGGGCGCGGTACCGGTCGAACCCGCTGATCCGGGTGATCATGTATCCCGGCATCCTCGTCCAGATGATCACGACCAAGCGCCCGACCGACGACATGATCGAGGTCGCCATCACCTCCATGCAGGAGGCCCTCACCGCCGACGGGAACGCGGTGCCCGATGGCTCGACCCTGTTCGAGCGTGCGCCGCTCGTGTTGCCCGGGACCGCCGACGGCCAGGCCGTCGATGGCGCGGTCGACGGCGGCGCGCACGGTCCCCGCGATGGCATCGATCCGGTCCCAGCCACGAGCCCGGGCGAGCCGCCACCGTTGACATGAGCGATCTGGACGCCAAGCTGGCGGAGATCGCCGCGCAGTACGACGAGGTGCAGGTCGAACTCGGACGGCCCGAGGTCACGAGCGATCCCGACGAGATTCGCCGGCTCGGTCGTGAGCTGGCCCGGCTGGAGCCGACGGTCGAAGCCTTCCGCCGCCTCGAGGCCACCCGGGCCGAGCTCGCCGGAGCGCGCGAGCTGCGCGACGCCCCCGACGCCGACGACGAGATGCGAACGATGGCCCGCGACGAGATCACCCGGCTCGAGGCGGACGAGACGCGCATGCTCGATGACCTCAAGGTCCTCCTCCTGCCGCGCGACCCGAACGACGACCGCGACGTCATCCTCGAGATCCGGGCGGGGGCCGGTGGCGAGGAGGCCGCCCTGTTCGCGGCCGAGCTGCTGCGGATGTACCTGCGTTACGCGGCCCGCCACCGATTCGCGGCCGAGGTTCTCAGCCTCAACGAGACAGGCATCGACGGCATCAAGGAAGCGATCGCCCAGATCCGCGGCGACGGCGCCTACAGCCGGCTCAAGTTCGAAGGCGGCGTCCACCGCGTCCAGCGGATCCCTGCGACCGAATCGAGCGGACGCATCCACACCTCGACCGCGACGGTCGTCGTCATGCCCGAGGCCGACGAGGTCGAGATCGACATCGACGAGGAGAAGGACCTCCGGATCGA
>DAIUES010000179.1:0-4713 GCA_036844985.1 Candidatus Limnocylindrales bacterium | reverse complement strand
GGCCATCGACGCGAAGCGGGTGGGATCGTCCTCGGCGAGCAGCCGCTCGAAGCGGCGCGCCATCTCGATCTCGAACGCGGCCACTCGAGCCTGGACCAGCTCGATGCGTCGCTCGATCTCGGCCGCGTGGGCCTCGACCTCGCGTTCGAGCACCGTCTTGCGGTGGGCGATCCGCTCGTCGGTCTCCTCGCGGATCCGGGCGATCTCGGCCTTCGACCATTCGCGGATGGTGGCCACGTCGTCATCGGCCTTCTTGCGCAGGTCCGTGGCTTCGGTGGCGGTGCTCGCGTGGATGCCCTCGATGTGCTGCTTCGCTTCGGCGCTGAACTTGGCGAGCGTCTCCGCCCGCGCGGTCTCGGCGGCCGCCTGCATGGCCTTGGTGAGGTCGGCCATGAACTTGTTCGGCTTGCGGCCGGGGGCGGACGTGGCGGTCGCGTTCGTCGCGGGGTGGCTCACGGCCGCGTCGTCCGTCGAGGTGGACGGGTCCGAAGTGGGGGGCGCAGCATCGATCATCTCGGGCGTCTCGTTCTCCTGGGCGGGGCTGGCGGGATCGCCCGTCGACGGAGCGTCGGCGGAAGCGTCCGCAGGGCCATCGGACTCGCCCCGGTCCGCGCTCCACGGGAGCCGGAAGCCAGACTTGGCGTCGGTCGTTGCCATGCGGTGCATCCTCGTAGACAGGTCGGTGTGGCGGTGCTGGGGCGTGTCGGCATGGTGCCAGCGTGGACGGTGCGGTGGAGTCCGCTAGAGGTACCAGCGGTGTGCGCCGGTCGTACCGTCGGGCTGGTCCGACCGACCACGGCGCGGGGCGACGGAGCCGGTCACGAGTAGGATACGAGCCTGATGGAACCCCTCGATCGACTCGGACGGCCGCTCCGCGATCTGCGCATCTCGGTCACCGATCGCTGCAACTTCCGGTGCACCTACTGCATGCCGAAGGAGATCTTCGGGCGGGACTATGCGTTCCTGCCGCGCGACCAGGTGCTGACGTTCGAGGAGATCGAGCGGGCGGCCCGGGCGTTCGTGGCGCTCGGCGTCGAGAAGCTCCGGATCACCGGCGGGGAACCGCTCGTGCGCCGCGACCTGCCGACGCTCATCGAGCGGCTCGCCGCCCTGCGCACGCCCGACGGGCACGCGCTCGACCTGACCCTGACGACGAACGGCGCGGCGCTGCGCGCCCTCGCCCGACCGCTTGCCGACGCCGGCCTGCGACGCGTGACGGTCAGCCTCGACTCGCTCGACGAGGCGGTGTTCGGGGCGATGAACGGGATCGACTTCCCGGTGGCACGAGTGCTCGACGGGGTCGACGCCGCGCTCGAGGCCGGGCTTCGGCCGCTCAAGGTCAACATGGTCGTGCGTCGCGGCATCAACGAGTCGTCGATGGTGCCGATGGCCAGCTGGGCCCGCGACATCGGCGCGACGCTGCGGTTCATCGAGTACATGGACGTCGGCCATTCGAACGGGTGGCGGCTCGACGAGGTCGTGTCGGCGGCAGACGTGGTCGAGGCGGTCACGTCGGTCTGGCCGGCGGAACCGGCCGAGGCCAACTACCGCGGCGAGGTCGCCGGGCGCTGGCGGTACCTCGATGGGCAGGGCGAGTTCGGGGTCATCTCGTCGGTCACGAGGCCGTTCTGTCGCGACTGCACCCGCGCCCGACTGTCCGCCGACGGCCAGTTGTACACGTGCCTGTTCGCCGCGTCGGGGCGCGACCTGCGGGCGGTCCTGCGCAGCGACGCCAGCGACGACGATCTGATCGCCTTCCTGGCCGACGCGTGGCGCGTGCGCGACGACCGCTACTCGGAGCTGCGGTCGGCCTCGACGAACGAGCTGCCGCGCATCGAGATGTTCGCGATGGGTGGCTGACGCACCTCATCCACAGGGTTATCCACAGTCCCACGAAGGTCGTGGACACAGGCCTGCCGCAGCACCGCACGTTCGTGGATAAGCGCGTTGACCCGATCCGCGCGGCGGCCCTACCGTAGGTCTTGCCCGAAGGGGCCGACAGCTCGACAGGAACCGAGATCGCATCAAGGACCTTCGCGCTCCGCCGGTCGCTTCGGGCGCTTCGTTGCCCAGGGCGCGCGGCCGTCTCACCGCGGCCCGCCCATGGGACGTGCCCGGCGGGACGTGATCGGCATCCCGGTGTCGATACTTCCGTCGGGCGCGCGAGGCTCCGTCCCGGAGGATCCCATGCCGGACCAGCCCGCCTCCCTCGACCCGAGTCGCCCGATCGCGCCCGCGGACCAGCCCGCCCGCCTGGCAGCGCTCGTCGCCGCGGTCCGTGACCGCACGGATCTCGTCCCGGAGGTCGGGATCGTGCTGGGGTCCGGCCTGGGCGGGCTGGCCGACGACCTCGAGGCGACGGTCGCGATCCCGTTCGAAGACCTGCCCGGCTGGCCCGCGGCCACCGCGCCCGGCCACGTCGGTCGGCTCCTGCTGGGTCGGCTGGGTGGTCGCCCGGTCGTCATGCTCCAGGGCCGATTCCACCTGTACGAGGGCAACGATCCTGGGCTGGTGGTCCAGCCGGTCCTGTTGTTCCACGCGCTCGGTGCCCAGGTGGTCGTGCTCACGAACGCGGCCGGCGGGCTCGATCCGTCGTTCGGGCCGGGGACCCTGATGGTCATGTCCGACCACATGAACCTGACTGGCCGCACGCCACTGATCGGGCGGAACGCGGACGAGCTCGGGGAGCGGTTTCCAGACATGACCGATGCCTGGAGCCCGCGCCTGCGTCGGCGCCTGCACGAGGCGGCCGGGACCGAGGGCATCGAGCTGCGCGAGGGCGTCTACGTCGGGCTCACCGGTCCGAGCTACGAGACGCCGGCCGAGGTGCGCATGCTGGCCGGACTGGGCGGGCATGCCGTCGGGATGTCGACCGTGCTCGAGTGCATCGCCGCCCGCTGGGTCGGGCTCGAGGTCTGTGGCGTGTCGCTCGTGACCAACGCTGGCGCCGGCTACACCGGCGCGGCGCTCAACCACGAAGAGGTCCTCGCAGCCGGCGCCGAGGCAGGCCCGCGGCTGGCCCGGGTCATCCGCCGCTTCGTCGAGGATCTCCAGGTCGAGCCGGAGTCGGTCACCGCCGACTGATGACGTCGCGACCGGGCGGGTCGATGCTGACCGATCGAGCCCTCAACCGGTCGCTGCTCGGGCGGCAGGGCCTGCTCGAGCGCACGGCGGCCGACCCGCTCGACGTGGTCGAGCGGCTGGTCGGGCTCCAGGCGCAGGAGCCGGTGGACCCCTACGTCGCGCTGTGGTCGCGGATCGAGCGATTTGACCCGTTCGTGCTGAGCGACGCACTGGCCGCACGGCAGGTCGTCCGACTGGGCCTGATGCGGACGACGCTCCACCTCGCGACGGCGACCGACGCGCTCGGGCTCGCCCCGGTGATGGGCCACATCGCGCAGCGGACCTTCCGCAACACGCCGTTTGCGAAGGCGCTCGGCGGGCCCGCTGCGGACGAGGTGATCGACGCGGTGATCGACGCGGCCCGGCGCGCCCTGACCGAGCGCCCGATGACGCCGACGGACCTCGGGCGGTACCTCGCCGAGACCTGGCCCGTTCCGGACCCGTCCGCCCTGGCCTACGTGGCCCGCTATCACCTGTCGCTCGTGCAGGTGCCGCCGCGCGGCCTGTGGCGACGGAGCGGACGTGCAACCAACACCCTGCTGGAGGCGTGGCTCGGGCGTGCCGCGGAGGCCGCCCCGCTCGAGACGATCATCCTGCGCTACCTGCGGGCGTTCGGACCGGCGACCGTGGCCGACATCAGGACGTGGTCCGGGCTGACAGGGCTCGGTCCCGTCGTCGAGCGGCTCCGACCGACCCTTCGGACGTTCCGCGACGAGGCCGGCCGGGAGCTGTTCGATGTCGAGGACGGGTTGGTGGTCGATCCGGAGGTGCCGGCGCCGGTCCGGTTCCTGCCGCGCTTCGACAACGTCTTCCTGTCGCACGCGGATCGGTCGCGGATCAACGGCGCGATGACGTGGGGCATCGACTTCGGCTCCCGGGCACCGGTCCTCGTCGACGGCATGATCGCCGGGGCGTGGCGCGTCCGGCGGGAGGGCAAGGTCGCGACGCTGACGATCGAACTCGGGCGGACGGTCACGGCCACGGAGCGCCGCGATCTGGACGACGAGGCCGAGCGCCTCGGGGAGTTCCTCGACCCGGCTGGGCGACGTGCGACGGTCATGATCCTGCCGGCCTGATCTCTCGGGCGGCGAGGCGGGGCCCGCGACGCACGCGCGGTAGGGCCTGCAGATCGAGCACGCCCAGCACCGCCGCGACGAAGCGATGCCCGGTGGGATCTCGGCGAGGCATGGGGGCGGCCCGGCGGCGCCCCCGGTTCCCCGCGGCGCCGCCCCGCCGCGCCCTCGCCGCGCCCCTCCGGCTCAATCCTTGCCGCCAGCGCAAGCGCTTGCACGTCGCGCAAGTAAGCCCGCGCCGGGACGCTGGACGCATGGATTCCTTGCCCGCTGAGCAAGCGAGGGCCCCCAGGAGCGGGCCTGACAGCATGCCGAGGCGTCGGCCATCGCCAGGCGCGATCTGTTTGCCGACCGAGCAAGAAACCAACCAGTTCGGATCGGCCTGACATCGTTACTTGCGCGTGGAGCAACTCCTTGCGGCGCAGGCAAGGATTCGGCTGGCTACCGCTTGTGGATGGGAGACGTCGAGCTCGGTCCGGCCGTCGCGGGGCCACGCACGAACGACAGGTTTGGCCGA
>DAIUES010000178.1:0-4728 GCA_036844985.1 Candidatus Limnocylindrales bacterium | reverse complement strand
CCTTCCAGCCGGCACCGATGCCGAGCTCGAAGCGGCCGCCGCTGATGACGTCGATCGTGGACGACGCCTTGGCGGTCAGCGCGGGGTTGCGAAAGCCGGTGCACACGACCATATGCCCGATGCGGACTCGCTCGGTCACTACCGCCAGCGCCGCCAGGACCGCAAACGACTCGAGAGTCATCTCGTCGGTCGGCTCCGGCACGGTGTGGAAATGGTCGAACGCCCACAGCGACTCGAAGCCCGCTGCCTCGGCATGGCGGGCCAGCTCGACTGTGCGCGCCCAGGCGTCGTCCGGACGCCAGCCGTCGTACTCGCCCTTCCAGCCCTGGGGTGTCATGAGACCGACCTGCATCCGAACCCTCCATCGTCACGCTGTCGGGGCCATGGTGACGGGTCTCGCCGATCGTCGCGCCGGACGGACCGCCACCCGGCCGCTGCCGACAGCCTCATACACTCTCGCCATGGACGCCTCGACCTTCGACCCCGCCTTCGATCCGACCGCTCCCCTGCCCGGCCCGCCCGACCCGTGGGCGTCGACCGAGCGGCCTTCCGCGCGCGCCGCGGCGCCGTACCACATGACCGAGATGATCGAGGCCGAACCGGCGCTCGCCGAACGGATCCTCGAGCGTCACGCCGCCGTCGGCAGCCCCGCGGCCGAGTTGGCGCGCATCATCCGGCGGACCATCCGCGCCGGTGATCCGGTCGTCGTGACGGGCTGCGGCACGTCCGAGCACGCGGCCCTCGGTGTCGCCGAGATCCTGCGCGATGCGGTCCGGACGGCCGAGATCCGTGCTCCAGGCCACACCAGCCGGCGCGAGCCCATCGCCGCCCAGGCGTTCGAACTGTCGCTCGATCCACCGTCGAGCGGCCTCGTCATCGCCATCTCCCACGAAGGAGCGACCGCGGCCACCAATGCCGCGCTCGAGGCGGCCCGCGCAGCCGGTGCCCGGACGGCGCTGGTGACGGTCAGCGATCGATCGCCCGGCGCGGCGCTGGCGGACGTTGTCGTCGATACCGGCGAGCTCGACCAGAGTTGGTGCCACACGGTCGGCTACGTGAGCCCGCTCGTGGCCGGCGTCGCGATCGGCGCCCACCTGACCGGCCGTCCCGTCGATGCGGCACTCCGCGCGGCGATCCACGACCTGCTGGCGGCCGGCGTCGATCGATCGTCGATCGCCGAGGCGGTCGCGGGCCGCCTGGCGCACGCCAGCGGTCTCCTCGTGATCGCATCGGGCGCCGACCGATCGGCCGGCCGCGAACTCGCCCTCAAGATCGAGGAAGGCACCTGGCTGCCGACCGCATTCCGTGAGCTCGAGACGTTCCTGCACGGGCATCTCGCCGCGACCGACGAGCACACCGGGCTCATCCTCGTCCTCACCGACCGCCAGCGACGACCCGAACGGCTGGCCCGCGCCAGCGGCGCACTCCGCGCGGCGCGGGCGATCGGCATCGAGACCGCCGCGATCATCAGTGCCGACGCGGCGGCCGACCTGCCGACCGAGCTCACCAGCGCCGGCCGCACCGTCGTCCCCGAGGCAGCGGATCTGCCGAACCCGGTGGCGGCGCTGCTCGGGACAGCTACGCCGGTGCAGGTCCTGACGGAACGGCTCGCCCGCGCCCGTGGCGTCAACCCCGACCCGATCCATCGCGACGACGACCGCTATCGGGCCGCCGCGGACGCAGCCGACGCCATCGACCCGAGCTAGACGCGTCCCACGAGCTCCTCGCCCATGACATCGATCATGTCGAGATCCCACGGCAGGAAATCCTGGAGCATCAGCCGCTCGATTCCCGCCGCGGCGAACCGCTCGACCATCGCCCGTGCGTCGGCGGGCGTGCCGTAGACCCAGCGGGTCCGGCGCTCCTCGAGCCACCCCTCGCCGTCGCCGGCCTCGTCCGGGCCGAACAGGTCGAGCACGGCCCGTTCGCGATCCGCCAGCTCCTGGTCCGTGCGCCCGATGAGCACGCCGGCCATGGCCGAGCGAGCCAGCGTCGCCGGATCGCGCCCGATCGCCCGACACGCGTCGCCGAGTGCGGCCCCGACCTCGGCGGCCCGCGTCGGTGACGACGAGCTGAGGTTGAACTCGTCGGCGTAGCGGGCGGCGAGTCGGTATGACCGCGGCGTGCCCTCGCCACCGACCAGGATGCGCGGTCGCACCCCACCGATCGGGGTCCCGGGGCGGCCGGCGGTGGCGACCGGACGGGGACGGAACAGGGCACCCTCGAGACGGACACCGGACAGGCCCTCGTAGGACCAGCCATCGGGTTCGCCCCACAGGCCATGGAGGATCGCCAGCTGGTCCTCGAGCATGTCCGCCCGATCGCTGATCGGCGGAAAGGCCAGCCCGAGCTGGCGATGCTCGATGTCGTTCCAGCCAGCCCCGACGGCGACCTCGATCCGCCCGCCGCTCATCTCGTCGGCGGTCGTCACGACCTTCGCGAAGACACCCGGGTGGCGGAACGTGACCGGCGACACGAGCACGCCGAGGCCGATCCGCTGGGTCTCGCGGGCAAGCCCGGCCAGGACCGTCCAGGCATCGGTCGTGGCCCGACCCTCGGGGCCCGGGAAGCTGGCGTAGTGATCGGACCGGAAGAAGGCATCGAAGCCGTTGGCCTCGGCGTGCTTCGCGGCAGCCAGCTGGTCGGCATAGGTCATGCCCTGTTGCGGCTCGAGCATCAACGCGTAGCGCATCTGGACTCCTGCAGGTCGTAGCGATGGTCAGGCTTGACAGGATGGTTCACGTAAGTAACATCGTTCACTTCATGCGAACTATCTCGGCGGCACCCGATCTGGAACCGACGTCGGACTCGTACCAGCCCATCATCGCCGACTTTCGCTCGACGATGACGATGCTCAAGTGCGCGGCCAGCGAACGGCTCCTGCGCGCCGGGGTCAGCATGGCCCAGCTCCACATCCTGTTCACCCTCGAGCGCAACGGCGAGATGACGATGAGCCGCCTGGCCGACGTCCTCGACGTGTCGCTCTCGAGCGCGACCGGCCTCATCGATCGGATCGAGGATCGCGGGTTCGTCGAGCGCATCCGGATCCCCGAGGATCGGCGCATCGTCGTCATCCGCGTGACCCCGACCGGGAGGCAGATGCTCCAGGAGGTCGACGCGCTCAGCGACGACCTCCTGCGCGCGGTGCTGGAACGCCTCGACCCGGCGCAGCTACCGGGTGTCGCGGCGGCCGTGTCGGCACTCCGCGCGTCGCTCGCATCGACGCTCGATGCGCCCGTGGATCACCACGGAACCTCGGCTCCGGCTCCACGCACGGCGTCCCCGCTCCGGACCGTATAGCGCGGCTCGCGCCGCGCTCACGACAGCCCCACACACGCACGGAAGGATCGGTCTGACCTCATGGAAGGATTTCCCGTCGAGTCCACCGAACGGACTCCCTCGCTCGCCGAGGATCCCGCACTCGGCTTGTCGCATCGCGCCAAGCTCGAGATCCTCGGCGCCGTCCTGCTCGCCCTGTTCCTCGGCGCCCTCGACCAGACCATCGTCGGCACGGCGCTGCCCAAGATCGTCACCCAGCTCGGTGGCAACGAGGTCTACAACTGGGTCTTCACGATCTACCTGCTCACCAGCACCATCACGGTGCCGTTCTACGGCAAGCTGTCGGACCTGTACGGCCGCAAGCCGCTGCTGATGCTCGGGGTGACGATCTTCCTCGTCGGCTCGGCGTTGTCCGGCCTATCCCAGGACATCACCCAGCTCATCCTGTTCCGCGGCATCCAGGGCATCGGTGCCGGCGCATTGTTCCCGATCTCGCTTGCCGTCATCGGCGACCTGTTCACGCCCCAGGAGCGAGGCAAGTACCAGGGCCTGTTCGGGGCCGTCTTCGGCCTCAGCTCGCTGGTCGGTCCGGCGCTCGGTGGGTTCATCACCGACACGATCAGCTGGCACTGGATCTTCTACGTCAACATCCCGATCGGCATCATCAGCCTGATCGTCCTCGCCCGACTGCTGCCCACCGTCAAGCGGCCCGACGCTAGCCGTGACCTCGACTACGCCGGTGCGGCGGTCTTCACCGTGGCCATCTCGAGCCTCCTGCTCGGCCTGTCGAACAAGGGCTTCACCGACGCGGCCACGGGTCAGCTGCACCAGTGGACCGATCCGGTCGTCGGCGGCCTGATCCTGGTCGGTGTGGTGCTGAGCGCCGTCTTCCTGGTCATCGAGTCGCGGGCGAAGGAGCCCATCGTCCCGCTCGACCTGTGGCGTATCCGGACGTACTCCGCGTCGATCGGCGCGACGATGCTGATCAGCTTCGGGTTCTTCGGAGCGATCGTCTTCCTGCCGCGCTGGTTCCAGTTCGTCAACGGCTCGAGCGCGACGGAATCGGGCTATCAGGTGCTGCCGCTGCTGGCCGGTCTGATCATCAGCTCGATCATCGCCGGCGTGCTCGTGTCGCGGACCGGGCGCTACAAGATCATCGTGCTGACCGGACTCGCGTTCATGACGCTCGGCCTGTACCTGATGACCGGCCTCCACGCCGACACCGACCTGCCCACCCTGTGGCTGTGGATGTTCATCACCGGCCTGGGCATCGGCCCGACACTGTCGGTCTTCACGATCATCGTCCAGAACGCGGTGCCGTTCCGTCAGCTCGGCGTCGCCACCAGCAACCTGACGTTCTTCCGCCAGATCGGCGGCTCGATCGGTCTCGCCATCACGGGCACGGTGTTCGGCACCGCGCTCGGCGAGCAGATCCCGCTGCAGATGCAG
>DAIUES010000177.1:0-4764 GCA_036844985.1 Candidatus Limnocylindrales bacterium | reverse complement strand
CGGCGCGAGCGGCATGACGCTCTACGTGTTCGCCAAGGACGTGAAGGACAGCGGCACGAGCGCGTGCAAGGGCGACTGCCTCGTGAAGTGGCCCGCGCTGACCGTTCCCGCCGGCGGCACCCCGACCGGCGGCCCCGGTGTCACCGCACCGCCGCCGTCAGCCGCTCCCGCGGCAGCCTGCCCGACCACCCAGCCGGCGCCCCTCGCCGCCGGCGAGACCCGGACCGTGACCCTGGCCACCACCAAGGGCATCATCACGATCAAGGTCGAGGCCGACCTGTCGCCCATCGCCGCGGGCAACTTCGTGGCGCTCGCCGACTGCGGGTTCTACGACGGCGTCGTGTTCCACCGGGTCGTGCCCGGGTTCGTCATCCAGGGCGGTGACCCGACCGGGACCGGCTCGGGCGGTCCGGGCTACACGATCAAGGATGAGCCGGTGACCGCCGACTACGGTCGCGGCGTGGTGGCCATGGCCCGGACGGCGCAGCCGGATTCAGTCGGCTCGCAGTTCTTCATCGTCACGGACGACGCGGCCCGTGATTCGCTGGCGGCCTACAACACCTACCAGATCATCGGCCACGTCACCGCGGGCATGGACATCGCCGATGCGATCACCGCGGCCGCCGGGGGCGTGGAGCTTCCGGCCAACCCCGAAGCGATGACCGACGTCAGCGTCAGCAACCCCTGAACCAACGCACAGTCAAGGAGCACGACCATGACCCGAGCCACGATCGCCACCGAGATCGGTGACATCGAGATCGACCTGTTCGACGAGGCCGCCCCCAAGGCCGTCCAGAACTTCAAGGACCTCGCCGCGAAGGGGTTCTACGACGATGTCATCTTCCATCGCGTCATCCCAGGTTTCGTCATCCAGGGCGGTGACGGGCAATACGGCAAGAAGAGCGCACTCGAGCGCAGTCGCGTCGGGACCGGCGGACCGGGCTACAAGTTCGCCGACGAGCCGGTCAAGGGCGAGTACCTGCGCGGAACCCTGGCCATGGCGAACGCCGGCAGGGACACCAACGGCAGCCAGTTCTTCATCGTCGCCGACGACCTGACCGGCAAGCTGCCCAAGAACTACACCCTGTTCGGGCAGGTCACCAAGGGCCTCGACATCGTCGATCGGATCGTGTCCGCGCCGCGCGACGCCCGCGACCTGCCCCACGAGCCCGTCGCCATGACGGCGGTGACGATCCACGACGAGTAGGACCCTCGGCGGGGCCTGTCGACCCATCGTTCGGCCAAGGTTAAGGAATTTATACAGTCCCGCATGCCAAAACCCTTGGAAAACCCCGCCCTGGGCAGTACGATACGGAGGCTGCTCAGTCAGCGCTGCCCCAGCGTCAAGGTCATGGGTAGGTAGGGTCAGGGTAGTCGGTACAGCCGACGTGATAGATGCTCTTGGCGCGTGGCAGAAGTGTCCGCTCCGGCGGACTCCTTCACCGGGACAGCATCGAGGCGGCTCCTTCGGGAGCCGCCTCGTTCGTTGTCCGCGGCATCGATCGGCGGGCGGTCCGAACCGACCCCGCCATTCGGTCGCATCGGCACTACCCGCCTGACCGGACGGTGCCCACGATGGCGGTCGGAGGTGCCATCGTGAACAGCGTCGTCATCTATGCGACCCGGTCCGGCAACACACGGCAGGTCGCCACGGCTATCGCCGACGAGCTCCGCACCCACGGCGAGGTGCATGTCCTGTCGGCCGAGGAGGCACAGGCGGCCCTGCCCGGTCAGGTCGACCTGCTGGTCGTCGGCGGACCGACCGAGGGCCACGGCGCGACCGAGCCCATCGTTCGGTTCCTCGATCGCCTCGGTCCCCAGATGCTCGATGGCGTCGCGGTCGCCGCGTTCGACACGCGACTGCGCTGGCCGCGCGTTCTGTCGGGCTCGGCCGCCGCGATCATCGCCCGTCGGCTGGAAGCTGCCGGTGGACGGGTCGTCGTTCCCGCCGAGAGCTTCCTCGTCAGCCGCAAGCCGGAGCTGGAGCCCGGCGAGCTCGAGCGGGCACCGTCGTGGGCCGCGTCCGTGGTCGCTGCGGTCGGGCCCCTCGCGGTCCCTGCCTGATCGTCAGGCGGTCGTCTTCTCGCTGACCGGCCCCTGCTGCAGGATCCGGATGGCGTTGCCGAACGGGTCGCGGAGGCCCATGTCCGTCCCGTAGAAGTGCTGGGTCGGTTCCTGGGTGAAATCGGTCACCCCCCGCGATCGGAGGATGTCGTACAACGCCCGCGCGTCGTCGGTGGTGAACACGAGGCCCTGCATCGCGCCCTTCGTGACGAGCTCCCGGATCTGCGCCGCCGTCGCTTCGTCATGGAGCGGCGTCCCGGGCTGCTCGAGGGAGATCTCGGTGCCGGCCTGGTTCGGAACGCGCACGGTCAGCCAGCGATATCCGCCCTGTCGGACGTCGTTGCCGACCTCGAGCCCGAGCTTGTTGACGTAGAAATCGAGCGCTTCGTCCTTGTCGAGGACGTAGATGGTCGCGACGTTGAGGCTGGTGATCATCGTCATCTCCCTGTGGAACGGTCGAGCGGGCGAGGCTGATGCTACGGGCGCGCCGCGCCGCTGGCTTCTCCGGGACTGCTCAGTTCGCGCCCGTAGCGGCCCGCTCGAGACGCCGCCGCAGGTGCAACCCGGTGAGCGAGTCGTCCGCTCGCACAAGATTCGCCGGCGGACCCTCGAACATGATCCGGCCGCCGTCATGGCCGCCGCCCGGACCGAGGTCGATGACCCAGTCGGCGCGGGCCACGACGTCGAGGTTGTGCTCGATCACGATCACCGTCCGACCGTCCTCGACGAGTCGGTCGAGCAGTCCGATCAGATTGTCGACGTCCTGCATGTGCAGCCCAGTCGTCGGCTCGTCGAGGACGTAGACCTGGCTCGATCCGGACATCTCGATCGCCAGCTTCAGGCGCTGCCGCTCGCCGCCAGAGAGCGTGCTGAGCTCCTGGCCGAGCGACAGGTAGCCGAGGCCAACCCCGGCCAGGCGCTCGAGCATGACCCGGACGGGCTTCTCGGTGAAGAAGTCGCGCGCCCCCTCGACCGGCATGGCCAATGCCTCGACGATGTTGCGGCCGCGCAGGCGGTAGTCGAGCACCGCGTCGGTGTAGCGACGCCCCTCACAGACCTCGCAGATGCTGACGACCTCGGCCATGAAGCCGAGGCTGGTGTAGGTCTTGCCCAGCCCGTTGCAGTTCGGGCAGGCCCCCTCGGAGTTGGCGCTGAACAGCGCGGGCTTGACCCCGTTCGCGGCCGCGAACGCCTTCCGGATCGGATCGAGGATGCCCGTATAGGTCGCCGGGTTGGAACGGCGCGAGCCGCGGATGGCCGACTGGTCGATGACCGTGACCGACGGATCGTTCCGGGGCAGGCAGCCGTGGATGAGGGAGCTCTTGCCGGATCCGGCGACCCCGGTCACCGCGACGAGCATGCCCAGCGGCACATCGACCGACACGTCCCGCAGGTTGTGGAGCCGGGCGTCGCGGATCGGGATCGCGCCGCGCGCCGCGCGCGTCTCGCGCTTGAGCGCCTGCTGGACATCGAGGTGCCGGCCGGTCGCCGTGTCGGATGCGGCCAGCCCGTCGACCGAGCCCTCGTACACCACCGAGCCGCCGTGGGGGCCGGCGCCCGGTCCCATGTCGACGATGTGGTCGGCGATGCGGATGACCTCCGGGTCGTGCTCGACGACGAGGACCGTGTTGCCCTTGTCGCGCAGCCGCCGGAGCAGGGCGTTCATCCGCTCGACGTCATGGGCGTGCAGACCGATGGTCGGCTCGTCGAACACGTACGTCACGTCGGTCAACGACGACCCGAGGTTGCGGATCATCCGCGTTCGCTGCGCCTCGCCGCCCGACAGCGTGCCGGACGGCCGGTCGAGGCTGAGGTAGCCGAGACCCATCTCGACGAACGAGTCGAGGGTCGCCCCGAGCGACGTGATGAGCGGGGCCACCGACGGCTCGTCGAGACCGCGCATCCACCCGGCGAGGTCGCTGATCTGCATGGCGCACGCGTCGGCGATGCTGACCCCGTCGATGGACGACGACCGGGCCGCCTCGTTGAGCCGCGTCCCGCCGCAATCGGGGCAGGTGCTGAAGGTCACGGCCCGTTCCACGAACGCGCGGATGTGCGGCTGCAGCGTGTCGACATCCTTCGACAGGAACGACTTCTGGATCCGCGGCACCAGGCCCTCGTACGTCAGGTTGATGCCGTTGATCCGGACCTTGACCGGGTCCTTGTAGAGGAAGTCGTGGCGCTCGGTCGCGGTGTACTCGCGAATCGGCTTGGCGGGGTCGAAGAAGCCCGATTCGCTGAACATCCGCGTCGACCAGCCGTCGGCGGTGTAGCCGGGGACGGTGATCGCCCCGTCGGCCAGCGACTTGGTCTCGTCGTACAGCTGGCTGAGGTCGATATCGGTCGCGGTTCCCATGCCCTCGCAGCGAGGGCACATGCCGCCGGCGACGCTGAAGCTGCGGCTCACGCGCTGGCCGTCGCCCCGTTCGATGGAGATCGCGCCGGCACCGCTGACCGACGGGACATTGAACGAGTACGCCTGGGGCCCGCCGATGTGCGGCTCGGCCACCCGGCTGAACACCACTCGCAGCATGGCGTTGGCGTCGGTCACCGTCCCGACCGTCGAGCGGACGTTGGCGCCCATCCGCTCCTGGTCGACGATGATCGCGGTCGTCAGACCCTCGAGCGAGTCGACGTCGGGGCGAGCCAGGGTCGGCATGAAGCCCTGCACGAACGCGCTGTAGGTCTCGTTGATCAGCC
>DAIUES010000176.1:0-4788 GCA_036844985.1 Candidatus Limnocylindrales bacterium | reverse complement strand
TCCTCAGCCTCACCGATCTGACCATTGTCGACCATGCTGTCGGTACGATCGTGGCCGAGCGTTTGGCGGCCCTCATTGCCGAGCGTTAGCCGGATCTGATCCTGATGGGCGCCGGTCCGGAGGGTCGCGACCTGGCCGGTGCCCTGTCGGCCCTGACCGGGCTGGGCGTCCTGTCCAATGCCGTCGCCGTGCGCGGTGGTGCCGACGGCCCGATCGCGACCCACAGCGTGTTCGGTGGCAAGCTCGTCACCGAGAGCGCCCTGACGCGTGGCCACGGGATCATCACGGTGCGACCGAACACGGTGACCGCCGAACCGGCCGCCGCCAAGGGCACGGTCGAGACGATCAGCCCGTCCGGCGAGCTGGCCCAGCCCCTCGTCCCGATCATCGACCACATCGCCGCCGAAGGTGCCGCGGCCTCGATCGACGACGCGCGGATCATCGTCGCCGGCGGCCGGGGCGTCGGCGGGCCCGACGGATTCGGGCTGGTCGAAGACCTCGCCGGAGCGCTCGGCGGGGCGGTCGGGGCCACCCGCGCGGCGGTCGATTCGGGTTGGATCCCGTACAGCCAGCAGATCGGCCAGACGGGCAAGATCGTCAAACCGCAGCTGTATCTCGCGCTCGGCATCAGCGGCGCGATCCAGCACAAGGTCGGGATGCAGACCGCATCGACCATCATCGCCGTCAACCGCGATCCCGACGCCCCGATCGCCGACTTCGCCGACATGGTCGTCATCGGGGATCTCTTCGAGGTCGGTGCCGCCCTCCTCGCGCAGTTGCGCGCGCGGAGCGGCTGAGCCGTCGAGGACATCCGTCCGTTGCCCGAGCTCGCCGTCCTGCTGCCGCTCACGGCGTTCCTCGCGCTCGCCATCGGCTTTGCCATCGTGCTCCGACGGGCCGGTCGGATCGTGGCCAGGACCCGCGAGGTGGAAGGGTTCCGGTCGTCGGTCCGTGACCTGACGGCGCGGATCGACCAGTCGCTCGAGGGCGCCGCGGGTCGCATCGACGCCGTGCGCCGGGGCCAGCTCGGGGCCGACACCATCGGGCCGACCATCGAGGCCGCGACGGACGCCCTCGGCCGGTATGCCGATGAGGCACGGGCGCTGCATGGTCCGCCGGCCGCGACCGCCATCCGCGACGCGCTGGTCGAGGACCTCGAACGGGCCGAACGGGCCCTGGCCATGGTCGACCACGGCGCGAAGATCCTAGCCCAGGTCCGGCGGCGCGGGCGGGAGCTGGAGGCGCAGACCTCGATCAAGCGCGGGTACCTCAACCTGGTCCACTCGCGCGAGGCGATCGTGCGTCATGGGGCGGCCGCGGAGAGCCTTCGGTCGGGGCCCGCCGAGGAGCCCGAGGAACAGGTCGTCCCGGCGAGTCAACCCCGCCCCTGAGCTCGCTCCTGACCACACCATGTAGTGGTATGCTCGATCTACACCACAAGTGGTAGTGGTGGTCGAGCGATAGGAGAGCGATGCGTTGCCCCCAATGCGGCGAGCGGGACACCCGCGTCGTCGATTCGCGCGACCTGGATGACTCGGCGACGATCCGCCGGCGTCGCGAGTGCAACGCGTGCGCGATGCGGTTCACGACCTACGAGCGGATCGAGGCGGCCCGGCTCGTGGTGGTCAAGCGTGACGGCACCCGCCAGGAGTTCGACCGCGACCGGCTCGTGACCGGCCTGCGCAAGGCGCTCACCCGCCGGCCAGTGCCCGATGGCGCCGCCGAGGCGGCCGCCGACGCCATCGAGGCCGAGCTGCGCGCGGCCGGCATCAGCGAGGTGCCCTCGTCGCGCATCGGGGCCCTCGCGATGGATCAGCTGCGCGGCATCGACCAGATCGCCTATATCCGGTTCGCGAGCGTGTACCAGAGCTTCGAGGACCTCGAGGACCTCAAGCGCGAGGTCGATACCCTGTTCAACGAGAAGGGGAACGGGGGACTCCCCAAGTGAGCGTCCTCTCGGATCGCGATATCCGCGAGGCCCTCGAGACCGGCACGGTCCGCATCGATCCGTACGACGCCGAGGATCTCCAGCCGTCGTCGGTCGATCTCCACCTCGACCGCTCGTTCCGGGTCTTTCGCAACAACCGCTACCCGTATATCGATGTCCGTGCCCCGCAGCCCGACCTGACCGAGCTGCTGACCATCGCCGACGACGAGCCGTTCATCCTCCACCCGGGCGAATTCGTCCTGGGCCAGACGCTCGAGTGGGTCGAGCTGCCGACCGATCTCGTGGCCAGGCTCGAAGGCAAGTCGTCCCTGGGCCGGCTCGGCCTGCTGATCCACTCGACCGCGGGCTATGTCGACCCGGGCTGGAAGGGCAACCTGACCCTGGAACTCTCCAACGTCGCCAACCTGCCGATCGCGCTGTATCACGCCATGCGCATCGGCCAGATCTCGTTCTTCCGCATGTCATCGCCGGTCGAGCGGCCATACGGCTCGCCCGAGCTGCGCTCGCGCTATCAGGGCCAACGCGAACCGACGGCGTCGGCCTTCCACCGGGATTTCGACCGGAAGCCCTGATCGGATGGGGCTCACCGAGTCGGTCGATTGGCGGGCGTCGCTCGGCGATGGCACCGACGTGGCGCTCGTGCGGGCCGGAACGTTCCGATCCGATGCGGGGACCCTGTTCGGGCCGGTGCCGCGCGTGCTGTGGGGTCGCCTCGTCACCGATGAGATCGATCACGAGCACCGCCTGCTGCAGGCGCTGAACTGCCTGCTGATCGAGACCCCGTCGGGCCGGGTGCTGGTCGAGACCGGTATCGGCGAACGGCTCGATGACAAGACCCGAACGATGCGCGTCTACGACGGTCCGGCCATCGTGCCGGCGCTCGAGGCCGCCGGCTTCCTGCCCGAATCGGTCGACGTTGTGGCGATGAGCCACCTCCACTTCGATCATGCGGGCGGATTGTTGCGCGCCGATGGGTCGCGGGCGTTCCCGAACGCCCGGATCGTGGCGCAGAAGGCCGAATGGGAGGTCGCTCTCGGTGACAATCCCCGGTTGGTCGCCTCCTACGTCCAGCCCGAGCTGACGCTCGTGCGCGACTGGGGCGCGCAGGGCTGGGCCGATGGCGAGAAGGAGATCATGCCCGGGGTGTCGGTGGTCCCGACCGGGGGCCACTCGAGCGGCCACCAGGCGGTCATCGTTCGCGGCACGGGGGAGGGGAGTCGAACGCTCGCGTTCTTCGGCGACCTGTTCATGCGTCCATGGTCGGCCAACCCGCGGTGGGTGACGGCGTTCGACGACTTCCCGCTCGATTCGGTCCGACGCAAGGCCGAGCTGTTCGGCCAGGCCGCGGACGAGGGCTGGCTGGTCGCGCTCTCGCACGAGTCGCGGACGCCGGTCGGTCACATCGTGCGCGATCGGGACCGGTTCGCGTTCGAGCCGATCTGACCGGGCGTCCGCGCGGGGTCCCGGCCCGCGCGGCCCCCAGCGCCGGCGATTTTTCCCATCCAGTATCCAGGCCACTGGTACGTCGGCGACGAACGGGTGTCTCCCCGCGATCAGCCCGAATCCGGGTCAGATATCACTGACAGCGATATTTGGGCCGGAATCGAGCCCGACGTCGCCCGCGGAGGCCGGTCGGCCGTCATAACAGCAGCCTGGCCACTGCATGCCAAACATCGCCGAGCCGCCCCGGCCCCGCCGGAACCCGCGCCGGCCCCCGCCCTCGGGACGTCCTTACGGCCCCGGCAGCATCGACTCGATCAACGCCCGCGCACCTGGCTCATCGACCGGTCCGCTCACGATCTGGCGGATCACGCCGTTCGTGTCGAGGAAGAACTGGGTCGGCAGCGCGAACACCCGATACGCCCGCAGGATGTGGCCCGAGCCGTCGAAGCCGATCGTGTAGCGCAGCCGGTAGCGATCGGCGTACGCAGCCACGTCGTCGGGCGAGGTCTCCTGGACGCTGATCGCGACGATCTCGAGGCCGCGTGATCGATACTCGTCGGACAGCGCTCGCAGGATCGGCGTCTCCTGCTGACAGGGTGGACACCACGATGCCCAGAAGTTGATCCAGACGACCTTGCCGCGCAACGCCTCGAGCGTGATCGGCGCGCCCGACAGGTCGGTCAGCTGGTAGGTCGAGCCGTCGCCAAGATCGATCGTGAGCTCCGGCGCTTCGGCGCCGACCTTCAGGCCCTGCGCCGGCGCGTCGCCGATGATGAACGGCGTCGCCAGCGGGTTGACCACGCTCGGCGGCGTGGCGGTGTTGCCCAGCGGGGTCGTGACGATCACGCCGCCGATCGCCACCAGCAGCACGGCGACCGCACCCGCGAGCAACTGGCGGCCGCTGAACGGGCCGATGAGACCGTGGCGCGCAGGTTGATGTGCGAAGGCCGGACGTCGATCGGCCACGGACCCCTCAGATCGCCGTCAGGAAGGTGAAGTACTGGGGGAGCAGCCGCAGCAGGTCGAACACCATCGCGAGCCCGATGGCCACGACGAGCAAGCCACCGATGAGCGCCACCTTGTCCCCGTGGTGCACGAGCGGTCGCAGGAGACCCGGCGCGCGGTCGTAGACGAGGGCGATGGCGATGAACGGCAGGCCGAGGCCGAGACAGTAGGCGACCAGCAACAGGGTGCCCTGCGCCACCGTTCCCGACGTCGCCGCCATCGTCAGGATGCCGCCGAGGATGATGCCGATGCACGGGCTCCAGCCGATCGCGAAGATGGCACCGAGCCCGAGCGACGCCAGCCAGCCACCCTCGGTGCCGACCAGCCGCCCACCGAGCCGATCGGCGAGTCTGGGGGTCGAGCCCGCGCCGGGTGCGGCGAGCGCGATCGAT
>DAIUES010000175.1:0-4794 GCA_036844985.1 Candidatus Limnocylindrales bacterium | reverse complement strand
TCGATGATGGAGGAGGTCGGCATCAACGGCGCGATGCATCCGGGAGGCCTGTACTACTCGACGGCGACGATCCGTCAGGAACTGGAGCGGATCGTCGGCGGCTTCCCGGAGCGGGTCCGCGAGCCGTCATGGCGCATCGGCGACGGCTGGATCGATCCGTTCCGGGACTACAAGACGACGCACGAGGACGAGCCGACGCTGCTGGCCGAGCGGGCCACGGCCGAGGCCGCGGCCGAGGATCTGTTCAGGAACGCCGGGGTGGTCGTCGTGACCCTCGGGCTCATCGAGACATGGCGAAGTCCCGTGACCGGCGCGACATATCGACAGATCCCGCATCCGGCCGTGTTTCGATCTCTTGATCCCGCCTTCCATCGCCTGACGGTCAGCGACATGCTGGACGATCTGGAGCGGATCTACCGCGTGGTCTGCGAAACGATCGGGGCCCGATTGATCGTCACGACGTCCCCGGTTCCCCTGCACGCGACCTTCACCAGCCTCGACGTGCGCGTTGCCAACACGGAGTCCAAGTCCCGCATCCGCGCGGCGGTATCGGAGTTCATCGATCGTCACCCGGAGGTTCGCTACTTCCACTCCTACGAGATGGCCACGACTGCCGAGCGTCAGAGTGACTTCTTCAAGGAAGACGGCCGGCACGTGCACCGCCACGCCGTCCGATTCATCGTGTCCGAATTCGTCCGGTTGTTCGGAGCGCCGAGCCTCCAGATGGAGCCTGTAGACACGACCTGGTTGACGCCGGTCGAACCACGCACGGTGATCCCCGCACGGACCTCCGGAAAGGCGAAGGCGACGGCATCGCGACCGCGCCGGATCGCGCGAAGTGTCAAGCGACGACTTCGCAGCGCGCTGGATCGATCCTCTACGTGAGTCTCGGGCCTCGCATGACCCGCATCGCTTACCTGTCCTACTCCACCGCCGAGTACGACGGACGCACCCAACGCATGGCTCGCTCGGCGATCGAGGCCGGTTACGACGTCGTGGTCTACGCCCGCTGGCAGAAGGGCCTGCCGTTCGAGGAGCAGGCCGCGGGCTACCGCATCGTGCGCGTGCCGGCCATCCCGGAACTCGCCATCCCCGGCCGGCGGGGCAACGCGCGCCGGCGGGTCGGCTCGGCCCGGCGACGCCAGGCCGCGCTCGAGGCCGCGGCCGCGGAAGCCGCCGCTGCGGAAGCCGACGCTGGCCTCGCCACCACGTCCACGCCCCGTCCGCCGAAACCCGCGGTCGACGCCAGCACCCCACCCGGTCGCGACGGCTGGATCCCGGACCGTTTGCGCGGCACCCCGGTCGGGCGACCGCTGCGCGTCATCAAAGGCGCCGTCCACGGCGTCCGCAAGGCGGTGGCCGATCCGCTGCTGCTGTTCCCGCTGCGGCCGATGGGTTGGGCGGCCGCCCTCGACGAGGTCGCCGAACCGGCCGACATCTGGCACGGGATGTGGGCGGGTTCGTTGCCCGCGCTCGAACGGCAGCGGGGCCGTCTGGGCGGGCGGACGGTGTACGACAGCCGCGACGTCTACATGCGCTCGCGCGGGTTCGAGCGGATGGGACCATGGAAGGCGCCGTTCGCCGCCCTCGAGCGACATTGGGCGACCTCCGCGGACGCGGTCCTCACCGTCAACGACGCCTACGCCGACCTGCTCGCCGAGCAATTCCACATCGAGCGACCGCCGGTGGTCCGCAACACGCCCAACCGCTACACCCGGCCGGACCCGCCGCCCGACCTGATCCGCCGCGCGCTCGATCTGGGGCCCGAGACCCGGGTCGTCCTGTACCAGGGCGGCCTGCTGACCGAGCGCGGCATCGAGCAGGGCATGGACGCCATCCTCGACGTGCCGGACGCGGTCCTCGCGGTGATGGGCATGGGCAGCTCCCGAGATGCGCTGCGCGAGCGCGGATCGGCGGCCCGCTACCGCGACAAGGTGCGGTTCCTCGACCCGGTCACCCCCGACGAGCTGCTCGACTGGACGGCCTCCTCCGACGTGATGCTCATGGCCATCCAGCCCACCAGCGTCAACCACCGCTACACCACGCCCCAGAAGCTGTGGGAAGCGCTCGCTGCGAGCGTGCCCGTGGTCGCTTCGGACCTGCCAGGCATGGCCGACGTCGTCAACGAGATCGGGGCCGGGGCGCTCGTCGACCCGACCGATCCGGCCGATATCGCGCGCGGCATCCGGGCCGTCCTCGATGCGCCGCCCGACGAGCGCGCGGCGATGCGCGAGCGAACGTGGCGCGGCGGACAGGAGCGCTACAACTGGGAGTCGCAGGTCGACACGCTGTTCGCCCTGTATCGCCGGCTGCTGGGCGACGCTCAGGCGTGAGGGCGATCGCCCGCCAGTCGCTCGATGAGCGCGAGGTAGCGGCGCGAGGCCCGTTCCCAGGCCAGGTCCTCGACGATGGCGGTGGCACGGGCGACGGCCCGTTCCCGCTCGAGCGGCTCGTCGACGATCCGCACGATCGCGGCGGTCAGGGCGGCCGCGTCACCGGGCGGATAGGTCGCCACGGCGCCGTCGGGAAACAGCTGCTCGACGGTCGGCAGGGCCGAGGCGACCACCGGCTTGCCCATCGCGGCGTACTCGTGGACCTTGCCCGAGATCGTCAGGGCAGTGAACGGATCGAGTCGGGTCGGGGCGATGCCGATGTCGGCGTTCGCCACAGCGGCCGGTACGTCATCGATGGGGATCCGGCCGTGGAACGTGACCCGGTCGCCGACACCGAGGTCGGCCGCCAGTGCCCGCAGCGAGCCCTCCGAATCGCCGCGGCCGTACAGGTCGAGCATGGCATCGAGCTCGGGCCGGGCGACGACGAGATCGGCGAACGCGCGCAACGTGACGTCGAGCTCGTAGGTCGGTGTCAGGGCACCGGTGTAGATGAGGCGCAGTCGCCCGTCCTCCCGGAAGGCGCGGCGGGGATAGGCCGACCGATCGAAACGGGCCAGCGACGGGCTGTTGATGACGATCTCGATCTTGTCGCCGGGGATGCCGAGCGCCACGAGCCGATCGCCCATCGCCTGGGTCGTGGTGATCGTCCGGGTCGACAGCGCGATCGACAACCGCTCCTGGAGGAGCACGAGCCGGTGGAGGAGCGGCCGCTTCGACCCGGGGAAGCGGGTCCGGAAGAACTCCGGCATCGCTTCGTGCAGGTCGAGCAGGAGCGGCACCCCGACGAGCCGCAACGGCAGGCCGGCGAACACCAGGAAGTCGGGCAGCGAGTGTGCCTGCACGACGGCGAACCGCTCGCGCCGGTGCGCCCGGACCGCAGCCCACGTCGCGCGGACGAAGAACTCGAGGTACTCCCCGAGGTACGTGCCGAGGCCGGCACCCTGATGGCGCTGGACATCGAGGTTGCGGACCCGCACCCCGCCCAGCATCGTGTCGGGCGGATCGCCGTCACGGCGCAGGCCGATGACCGTCACGGGCCGGCCGGTCGCGACGAGCGCCTCGGCCTGGCGGCGGACCCGCGGGTCCTCCTCGTAGTAGGCATGGACGATCATGAGCACCGGCCGCGGTCCGGGGCGGCGCCCGCCCGTGGTCAGGCCCGGCTCGACCATCCGGCTCCCAGCCGCAGCACCTGGCGGTCCGCGACGGCGCGACCGCGGGAGCTATCGACGGTGTCGACGACCAGCTCGGCCCGCTGGTAGACGCGCTCCCAGTCGATGGCGGCGTGAGCGGTGACCACGACGATGGCGTCGGCCCAGTCGAGCAGGTCGTCGAGCGCGGCGCTGTCGCGGGTCACGCCGTCGGCGTCGGGATACGACGCGACATGCGGATCGTGATAGCGCACCTCGGCGCCGCGTCCGGCGATGCCCGCGATGACGTCGGCCGCAGGCGAGTTGCGCGCGTCGCGGACGTTCGGCTTGAACGCCACGCCGAGCACGCCGACCTTCGCGCCCTTGAGCGCGCGGCCACGGTCGTTGAGCGCCTCGCCGACTAGGTCGACGACGTGACGCGGCATGGCGAAGTTGATGTCGCCGGCGAGCTCGATGAAGCGATCGATGAAGTCGAACTCGCGCGCCCGCCACGACAGGTAGTACGGATCGACCGGGATGCAGTGGCCGCCCACGCCCGGACCGGGCGTGAAGCGCATGAACCCGAACGGCTTGGTCGCCGCGCCGTCGATGACCTCCCACACATCGAGCCCCATCCGTTCGCACAGCAGGGCCAGCTGGTTGGCGAACGCGATGTTGATGTTGCGGAACACGTTCTCGAGCAGCTTCGCGAGCTCGGCGGCGTCCGGTGACGACATCTCGACGACGCGGTCGTTGATGTTGCGCAGCAGAGTCGCCGCGCGGCGGGTCGCCTCGGGCGTCATCGCGCCGACGAGGCGGGGGACGCCCTTGCTCGCGCTCGCGGGATCGCCCGGGTTGACCCGCTCGGGGGCGAACGCTAGATCGAAATCGACCCCGGCCCTGAGCCCCGAGCGCTCGATGACCTCGCGGAACGGCCCGGTGGTGGTGCCCGGGAAGGTGGTCGACTGGAGCACGACCAGCTGCCCCGTGCGGATGCCGCCGCGGATCGTGTCCGCCGCCGCCAGCACGGGCGCGAGGTCGGGGTCCTTGGTGGCCGTGATGGGCGTCGGGACGCACACGAAGATCGCGTCGGCAGCGGCGAGGTCGGCGTCCGCCGGCGACACCACCCGGAGCCCAGTCGCCAGGGCCGCGGCGAGGCGCTCGTCGGACACGTCATCGATCGGCGACGCGCCGGCGTTGAGCTCGGCGACGCGACCGGCGAAGGCATCGATGCCCTCGACCTGCAGGCCGGCCTCGGCGAAGCTGATGGCCAA
>DAIUES010000174.1:0-4896 GCA_036844985.1 Candidatus Limnocylindrales bacterium | reverse complement strand
CTCGTCGAGGATCACGTCGACGGCGTGGCGGTCGCTCAGCGGCCTGGCCGGCGGCGGCAGCTCGGCATGACCGAGGCCCTGCGGCCCGTGGGTTTCCGGCGTCGTCTCGAGCGCGCGCACGAGCGGCACGCGACGGCCCATCGCCACCTCTATGTCGGTCCGGCCCGCCAGTTCGAGCACGGAGCGGGTGTTGATGCCGACCCGCTCGGCATCGATGTTGCCCGACACGCAGGTCACGGCCACCACGTCCGCCTCGGGCGAGGCGACGGCGTACAGCAGGGCGACGCTGTCGTCGATCCCGGTGTCGACATCGAGGATCAGGGGGAGGGGAGCGGACATGACCGGAATCTAGCGGACGTCGGCCGACGGGGCGGCTGCCGCCGGGGCCGGGTCGGACGGCTGGTGCCCGCGCTCCCTCGGCGGCGCGCTCCGCAGCGTGATGATCCCGCCGCCGGCGATGGCCAGTGCGCCAAGGAGCGCCCGCGGCTGGACGGCCTCGCCGAAGATCACGGCACCCGACAGGAAGGACCAGACCAGCGACAGGTATCCCAGCGGTGCGAGGTCGCTGGCACGCCCCCACCGGAAGGCCTCGACCAGGAGCCGATGGGCGGTGAGCGCCGAGACGCCGACCAGCCCGATCGCGGCCCATTCACCGACGGTCGGCATCGTGGTCGATGGCACCGCCAGCTCGAGGCCCGCTGCCGCCACCAAGCCGACGAGGCCGGACAGGAAGACCGTGACCTCTGCGGTCTCGGTGCTCAGCGCTCGGGTCAGCATGCTGAACAGGGCGAACGACACCGCCGTCCCGAGTGGGACCAGCATCGCCGGGTCGAGCTGGGTCGGGTCGAGGCCGAACAGGATCACCACCCCGCCGAACCCGACGATCGCGCCGACGGCCGCGCTCCGCGCGATGCGCTCGCCCAGGAGGGGGCCGGCCAGGGCGATGACGAACAGCGGGGTCGTCGAGCCGAGCGCGCTGACCTCGGCCATCGGCAGCAGCGACAGGGCCAGGAAGAACGTCGCGGTCGCGCCGAACATCGCCAGTCCACGGGCCAGCTGGGTCCACGGTCGCTGCGTGGCGAACAGCCGTCGCGGTCGGCCGCGGCCGGCGAACACGACCACCGCGAGCAGATACGACACGTGCCGACCGAAGACGACGTGGACCACCGGCAGCTCGGCCACGAGCGACTTGGTCAGGGAGTCGGTGGCGACGAACAGGATGCCCGCCGTGACGTAAATGAGTGCCCCGCGCCGCGCCGGGTCGACGGGCGCGGATCGTCGGAGTCGATCGAGGGCGACGCGGGCGGCGCGGCCCGTCTTCAACCCGGCAGTGAGTCGAGGAACGCGCCGTGCTCGTCGAAGCCGATGGGCGCCGGACCGCCGACAACCTCGCAGCGGCCGGTGGCCACCAGCTCGTCGATCAGGGGGGTGGACGCATAGAACCATTCGAGGTGCTTGGTATCGAGCATGCGGATGATCCGGGCCGTCTCGGCACGGACCTTGAGGCAGCAGGCGATCCCGATGTCGAGCGCCTGTCGGTCGTCGTCGACCATCAGCGCGATGCGCGCCCCCTCCGGCGTCTTGGCGGTGATGCAGTTCATGTACGTCTTCGCCGCGTCCATCCGGTCGGCGACCCGACGGAGGATGACGTCGGCCATCCCGATCCCCACCGCGTTGCCCTCGGTCTCGTCGGTGAGGTCGCGGATGATGATCCGCTGCACGGTCAGGCCACGCCCCGTCGGGCCGGTGTAGTAGCGGCCGACGACGTTGGAGTCCATGCCCAGCCCGCTGATGTCCTTGCCGATGCGGTCGAGGATCAGAACGTCGAGCTCGCTCACGGGCAGGCGTGCCAGCTCCCCGTCGGCCTCGATGAGCAACGCGGCCTCGCGCTCGGCGATGCGATCGGCGGGGACGGCCTCGATGCGGCGGAGCCGGGCCAGCCCGTTCTCCACGAGCGCGATGCCGAACGGGATCGGGGCGTGCGCCAGGGTGAAGGCGGCCACCGCCGGGATGAGGGTGTGGAACACGGCGAAGCCCTCGCCGTGGAACGTGTCGGCGCCGCGCTGCTTGCCCAGGCCGATGGCGATCATCTTGAGCAGGCCGCTCTCGATCGGGCCACTGAAATCGGTGTGCGGTTTGACCCGATTGACCGGGATGATGACGTCCGCCTCGGTCGCGGCGTGGCGGTCGAGGTAGACCGGGACGCCGCCCTCGACCTCGCCCAGACGCACGGTGTCCATGCTCGAACGGATCTCGCAGCCGACGGTCGCCTCGGTGATCCCGAGCGTGGCCAGGACCTCGAGCTGGCCGGCCGCGGTAGCACCACCGTGGCTGCCCATCGCCGGGACGACGAAGACGTCGAGGCCGCGACGCTGGAGCGCCGCGACGGTCGCCGTAGCGACCTCGCCCATCCGATCGATGCCGCGGCTGCCGACCGCGACGCAGGCCCGGCCCGCGGCCGGCAGGCGGTCCGCGACCGTCGCGATGGCCGCCTCCATGGCTGCGTCAACGTGGTCGATCTCGGTCGCGTCGAGGCGGTGGTGGACGAGCGCCCAATCCGGCAGCACATCGTGGCGGAACACCGCGAGCGGGTCGGGCGCGCCGGCCGGGATCGTCGGTGCGGTCTGCTGGTCGTCGAACAGCTCGGTCATGCCGGTCCCCTAGATGGTCATCGCGCTGAACCCGCCGTCGACCCGGACGATGGCCCCGGTGACGAATCCTGAGGCCGCCTCGGACGCCAGCCAGACGACGGTCCCGACGAGTTCGTCGGGCTCGCCCAGGCGGCCGGCCGGGGTGTGCCCGATGATCGATCGGAGTCGGTCCGGCGACAGGAGCGCGCGGTTCTGCTCGGCCGGGAAGAAGCCGGGCGCGATGGCATTGACCCGGATGTGATGGACGGCCAGTTCGCCCGCGAGGTACTGGGTCAGGTTGTTCAGGCCGGCCTTCGCCACCGAGTAGGTCAGCACGCGCGACAGCGGCGGCCCTGACGAGGCCGACGACATGTTGATGATCGATCCACCCTGACCGCGTTCGACCATCGCCCGACCGACGACCTGGCTGGCGACGAAGACCGCGGTCAGGTTGGCATCGAGCAGATCGTGCCACTCGTCGAGCCCGATGTCGAAGAACGGGGTCGAGCTGTTGACCCCGGGTGCGTTGACGAGGATGTCGATCGGCCCCAGGCGGTCCTCGATCTCGCGGTTCGCCGCCGCCATCTGATCGATGTCGGTGGCGTCCACGCGAACGCCGTGCGCCGTCACCCCGGCGGCTTCGAGAGCGACGACCCGTTCCGCAGCGCGCTCCTCCGACCGACCCAGAACGGCCACGCGTGCCCCGGCGTTTCCCAGGCCATGGCAGATGGCGCCGCCGAGCACGCCCGTCCCTCCGATCACCGCCGCGACACGTCCGCGCAGATCGAACAGGTCAGTCGTGGTCATCGGTGCTCCATCTCCCCGGTCGTGGCCTCCGCACCCCGAGCGGCACGGACCGTCGATCCTGGCCCAGTATGACGGTTGCGGAGGCGATGTCCAAGGGTCTACTGTAGGACAATCAACCGCGGTTCAGGCATCGATCGAGGTTCGCCGCTGTGACCCAGTACGTCTTCGACCCGCGCACGGTGACGCGCTACCGCTTCCCGACCCACACCAACGACGTGATCGTCCCGCGCGAGGAGGCGACCGCCGCGGAGGCGTTCTACGTCATCCTCGAGCCCGGCGAGGCACCGCCGATCCACGTCCACCCTGACGCCGAGCAGGTCTTCTACGTGCTCGAAGGCAACGGCGAGCTGGGGATCGGCCGCGATGCCGCCGAACGACACCCGCTCAAGGCCGGCGACTACGTCCGGACGCCACCGGGCACGTGGCACGCCGTGTCGTGCCCGGGACCCGAGCGCCTCGTGTACCTGAGCATCGACTGCTTCACGGCGGGTCCGCCGACGGACGAACCGACATGGGACAGCCACGTCCGCCAGATGTGTACCGACAACGGCTGGGACTTCGACACCGTCAAAGTCGGCCGGATCGAGGGCGAGACCTATGGAGCCGGCCGGTGATCCGACCGTTCGGCGACCTGGCCGTCTCGCCGGAGGCGTATGCCGACTACCGTCCCGTCTTCGAGACGGACCGCCTCAACGTGACCCACGTGCGCATCCACCCGGGCGCGACCGTGCCGACCCACACCCACCATGACGAGGACCAGGTGTACTTCGTCGCCACCGGCACGGGCTACGTCGTCCTCGACGGCGTGCGCACCGACGTGTCCGCCGGCGACAGCGTGCTCATTCCGCTGGGGACCGAACACGAGATCACGAACACCGGCAGCGAGCCGCTCGATTACGTGTTCTTCGTCGTGTTCGTGCCGCCGCGCGCATGACCACCTTTGGTCGCGACCAGCTGCGGGTCACCGTCCTGCCCGACCGTGCCGGACTTGGCGTGGCGGCCGGCGCCTACGTCGCCGAACGCCTGCGCGGTCTGCTGGTCAGCCAGGAGCGCGTCCGGGTGATCTTCGCCGCGGCCGCGTCGCAGACCGAGACCCTGGCGGCACTGGCGGCCGCGCCCGACATCGATTGGTCGCGCGTCGACGCCTTCCATCTCGATGAGTACGTCGGCCTGCCACTCGGGCATGACCGTTCGTTCGGGGCGTGGCTCGACCGCGCCATATGGTCGATCGTCAACCCAGGCCGGGTCGAACGGATCGACGGCGGCAACCCCGCCGGCGGTCAGGCCGAGGCTGAGCGATATGGTGCCCTGCTGGCCGATGGCGGGATCGACGTCGCGCTGCTCGGCATCGGGGAGAATGGCCACCTCGCGTTCAACGATCCGCACGTCGCCGACTTCGACGATCCGGAGACCGTGAAAACCGTGGAGATCGACGACACGAGCCGGCACCAGCAGGTTC
>DAIUES010000173.1:0-4930 GCA_036844985.1 Candidatus Limnocylindrales bacterium | reverse complement strand
GACCGACCGCCACCACCGCGTCGGGCGGCTCGGTCGCGGCCACCCGTCGGCGGCGGGTCTCGACCGTCTGCGACCAGCCCGGCGGGACGAGGCGTGGTGCGACATCGGCCAGCGGCGCCAGCACGAACAACCGTTCCGCGATGTCGCGGTGCGGGACCTCGAGCAGCCGCGCCGCCTTGGCCGGTTCCGAGCCGGCGTCGATCGAACGAGCGTCGGGCGGCCGCTCGACGGCGATCCGGTGGCGACCGAACAGCAGCAGGTCGAGATCGAGGGCTCGCGGCCCCCAGCGCGGTCCTGCCCGGCGACCGGCGGCTCGCTCGATCCCTTTGAGCCTGGCCAGGAGTTCGAGCGCCGCCGCCACCGGCTCGCCGCCGACGCGGACGTCGATGGCCACGACCGCGTTGTGGAATGGCGGTTGATCGGCCACGCCCCAGGGCGCCGTCGCGTACAGCCGCGAGACCCGCCGAACGGCCACGCCTCCGAGCGCGTCGATCGCGGCCACGGTATCGACCAGCGTCGCCGGGGCGTCACCCAGGTTGGCGCCGAGACCCAGGTAGGCACGGACACGCCCGCGACCGCTCGAGCGCGCGCGAGCCGCCGTGGGGTCCGACATCGCGCTCACCTTACTATCGCCCGGTGGACGCGACGAACCGGCCTGCCCCAGCCGTCCGTCGGCCGATCATGGCGGTCGGCGGCGGCGCCTTCTCGTTCGACGCCGGCCGTGGTCCGCTCGAGGACCACTGGCTCGACCTGGCGCGCCAGGTCAACGGACGACGCCGCCCGCGGGTGTGCTTCGTGGGGACCGCCAGCGGCGACGACGCGGCGGCGGTCGGCCGCTTCCACGCGGTCTTCGGCGACGTCGCCGAGACGACCGAGCTCGCCCTGTTCGCGCGCACGGTCGGCGACATCGAGGCGTTCCTCCTGGAGCAGGACGCCGTGTTCGTCGGGGGCGGCAACACGGCCAGCCTGCTCGGCGTGTGGCGCGCCCACGGCGTCGACCGCGCGATGCGCCGCGCCCACGACGCCGGGGTCGTCCTTGCCGGGCGATCGGCCGGATCGATCTGCTGGTTCGAGGGCGGGACGACCGACTCGTTCGGGCCGACGCTCCAGCCGCTGACGGGTGGGCTCGGGCTCGTCCCGGGCAGCAACTGCCCCCATTACGATGGCGAACCGGAGCGGCGCCCGCTGTATCTCGACCTGGTCGAGCGCGGGATCCTGCCGGCGGGGATCGCGGTCGACGACCACGCCGCGGCGGTGTTCGATGGCAGCGAGCTCGTCGAGGTGGTCGCGGCGCATCCTGGCCCGGCCGCGTACCGGGTCGAGGCGGGCGTCGACGGCGTGGTCGAGACGCGCCTGCCGGTGCGGGCGCTGACACCCGGCCGCCCGCGGTGACCGACGTCGACGTGGTCATCCTGCACCCGGAGGCGCCGGTCGATGCCAGGCCCCTGACCCGGGCGTTGTCGACGGCCCGCCGCGCCCTGGCGGATCGTCACGTCGCCGGCTTCCTCCATGCCGGTGCGACACGCGCCCGGGTGGTGGCCGGTCCCCCCGACGACCGACCATTCGGGGCGCGGTTGCGCGAGATCGTCGGCGACACCGGTCGGGGCGGCCTGGTCGTGCTCGGTTCCGGTGCGATCCCGCGGGCGACCGGTGAGGACCGCCGGGCCTTCGTGGCGGCCGCGGCGGCGGACGTGCCCGGGGCACTCGCCAACAACCGTTACTCGGCCGACATCGTGGCCGTGTCGTGTGCCCGTGATGTCCTCGCCACGGTCCCGCCGACCCTGCCCAGCGACAACGCCCTGCCGCGCTGGCTCGCGGACGTCGCCCGGGTGCCGGTCGCGGATCGCAACGGGAACGCCCGTCTGGCGATCGACATCGACGGCCCGCTCGAGCTCGTCCTCCTCGGCGGGCGCTGGGCCGACGCGCTTCCCGAGGGAGCCACGGCGCGCGTCGAGGCCGTGCTCGCCGGACTGCGACGCGTTGCCCGCGACTCCCGCGCCGAGCTGTTCGTCGCCGGGCGCCTGTCGAGCCGCGAGCTCGCGTGGCTGGAACGGCGGACAGCGTCGCGGACCCGGGCGCTGACGGAGGAGCGTGGCCTGCGGACCGCGCTGAGCGGTCAGCGCCCACCGCGCTCCACCCTGGGTCTCCTCCTCGACAGGGTCGGCCCTGGCGGCCTCGGCGACATCGTGGCCGAGCTCGGTGACGGCGCGCTGATCGACAGCCGGGTGTTGCTGGCCCACCGCCTCGGGCCGGACGAACGGCGCTGGCCGGTGGCGGAGGACCGCTACGCGTCCGACCTCCTCGATCACGAGGCGATCGACGATCCGTGGCTGCGCGAACTGACCCGCGCGGCGACCGAGCCGCCGGTGCCCGTGCTGCTCGGCGGCCACACGCTCGTCGGCCCCGGCCTGCGCCTGGCGCTCCGCCCACGGGCGCGCGCGTCCGCACCGAGCGGCCCGGGCGCGTCGAACGGTTCGGACGCACGCGGCCGATGAGTCACCGCCTGCGCGCCGACCTCGACCATCGGCCCGCGACCGATCTCACCGACGTGGGCCAGGACGACGACCTCGTCGAACGGATCCGGGTCGAGATCCGGGAGCGCGGCCCGATGCCGTTCGCCCGGTTCATGGACCTCGCGCTGTACGACCCGGCGGGCGGCTACTACCGCTCGGCCGACCCGCGGCCGGGACGCGGCGGCGACTTCCTCACCGCGCCCGAGCTCGACCCCGTCTTCGGCGCCTCGATGGCGGTGGCGATCGCCGACATCTGGGATCGGCTGGGACGACCGGATCGGTTCGTCGTGCGCGAACACGGGGCGGGCGAGGGCGCACTGGCCGAAGCGATGCTCGCTGCAGCGCGCTCGATGCCGGTCGGGGTCGCGCTGCGCTACCAGCCGGTCGAGATCGACCCGCGCCGCCTGGACGGGCTCCGCGAGCGGCTGACCGCAGCCGGCCTCGCGGATCTGACCGAGGAGTCGGACCCCGAACCGTTCGACGGTGTCGTGCTCGCCAACGAGGTCCTCGACGCGCTGCCCGTCCACCGGATCCGCCAACGTGCCGGCCGACTGCGGGAGCTGGCGCTCGACCTGGCCGGCGACGGCTCGTTCGTCGAGGTCGAGGTCGATCCGACCACGCCCGCGCTCGCGGCCCGTTTGGCGGCCGACGGCATCGCCCTGGCGGACGACCAGACGGCGGAGATCTGCCTCGCCCTCGACGGCTGGATCGAGGCGGCGGCCGCGCCCCTCCGCCGGGGAGTCATGCTGCTGATCGACTATGGCGCGCTGGCGACCGACCTGTATGACCCGTCCCGGCGGCGGGACGGCACCCTCCGGGCCTACGTCCGCCACCGGGTCCACGACGACCCGTATCGCCATGTGGGCCGCCAGGACCTCACGGCCCACGTCGACGTGAGCGCGGTCGAGCGGGCCGCCGCGGCCGCCGGTCTGACCACCCTCGGGATCACGACCCAGGCCGAGGCGCTGATGGGCCTGGGCATCGAGGAGCGCCTGCGGGCGATCCAGGCCGACCCGGCCACGACCATCGAGCGCTACACCCTCCTGCGGTCCGCCCTGATGCGATTCCTCGATCCGGCGGCGATGGGCCGGTTCGCCGTGATGGCCTTCGGTCGCGACTGGCCCGTCGACGCCGGCGACGCGCCGCTGCGCCTGTTCACGTATCGATCGCCAGGACGCCGCGCCGGGCGTCCGTGAGCCGTCGCCGAGTAGGGCGAATGCCGTATTGCTCTGGGTCTGCCCGGGCGGTCACGCTTGACCCGGTCGTCGCACGACCACACCGCACCCGGGGAGCGGGACGTGATCCTGCACGCGCGCTCGGCGCGTCGCGCTCTCCGGGGTCGGTATCCGCCCGTTCGGACCTCGACCGGCGGGACGCCCGGGTCGACGCCCTCCTCTGTCGGTCCGGCCGTCCCGCCCCCTCCGGCGCCCACAGTCGACCGGCCGTGCCCGCCGGTCGCCGCTGCTAGAATGGCGCCGGCGTGGCGCCCTTCGATGACGCCCTGCCCGCCACCTCCAACGTTCCCCGAAGGGAGTCCGCTTGGAACAGCTCTGGTACGTCGTGGGCTTCGCCTTCGCCGGCGTGTCGTTCGTCTTCCTGACGATCGGCGCGGCGTGGCTGATCTCGCACCGTAACCGCGGCGACGTGCACAAGGGCCTGCCGTACGAGTCGGGCATCGACACGTACGGGGACACCCACGGTCGATTCGGGCTGTCCTTCTACATCTACGCCCTGCTGTTCGTGGCGTTCGACATCGAGGTGATCTTCATCTACCTGTGGGCGATCGCGTTCGACGATCTCCTGCTCGGCGGCCTGATCAGCATGGTCGTGTTCGTGGCGATCCTGCTGTTCGGACTCGCGTATGCCTGGCGGAAGGGCGCACTGACATGGCACTGAACGGCGACGATCGCCTCGAGACCGGGCCGGATGGAGAGACCCCGGTGGCGTCCGACGCGAACAGCCCGTCGGACCTGCCGGCGACCCGACCGCGGGACGAGTTGACGACGCCGATCGTCGTCGCGAACTCGCTCTGGCAGGCGGTCGACCCGGCGGCCTACGACGGCGGTCGCCCGAGCGATATCACCCACCTCGCGGAGTTCGAGGCGAGCGGGGCCGGCCGGCGCGATGACGCGCGCTGGGGCGGCATGCTCGAGGTCATCCCGACCAAGGCCGACTACGTGCTCGACCTCATCCGGATGAACAGCCTGTGGCCGCTGCTGTCGGGCCTGGCCTGCTGCGCGATCGAGATGATGTCGGCCGCGACGTCCAAGAACGACATGGACCGGTGGGGCATGTTCCCGTTCCGGGCCAGCCCCCGCCAGGCCGACGTGCTCATCGTCGCCGGCACGCTGACGACCAAGATGGCCGGCCCACTCATCCGCCTCTGGGAGCAGATGCCGGAGCCCAAGTGGTGTGTC
>DAIUES010000172.1:3896-4931 GCA_036844985.1 Candidatus Limnocylindrales bacterium | reverse complement strand
GCTCGGAGCTGGTCCGGGGCGGCCTGGGCGACGCGTGCCCGCGTGAGCGCCCGAAGGGTCGCCGTCCGGATCCCGCCCTCGAGCGCGGCGCGCTCGCCCACGACGGCTCCGGGGCCGATCTCGGCGACGGGCTCGCCATCGACCTCGACCTCGAACATGCCGTCCAGGATGAGGTAGACCTCCGTCGCCGCCTCGCCCTGGACCGTCAGCGCCGACCCGGCGTCGAGCGTCCGGATCGTCGGCTTCGCACCGTCCCGCATGATCTGCCCGGCGATGGACCGTTCGAGCTCGGTCTCGACCGCGGTCACGACGGCGGGGGAGTCGTTGGCCCCCCATGGCGTCGCCTCACCGAACGCCTTCGTGAACCAGGTCTGGAAGTCGATGACGCCGGACTTCTCGACGAGCACCCCGTCGTTGTCGTAGATCCAGTGACGGGGAAACGGGCTCGCACCGATCAGCTGGTGGCTCGATGACCCATCGATGTCGATGGTCAGCTCCAGCGTCGTCCAGGCGAGCGACGGCCAGAACTGGACGAAGGGCTTTCGGGCGACCGGCCGCGGCGTGGGGATGCCCATCCGGCCACCGACCGTCTGGACGAAGCGGACCGAGGAGACGCCGACTTCCGGTGGCTTCTGGATGTCCGGCAGGTGGACGGCCGGAAAGCGGATGGCGGCCGGTCCCAGCCGAACGGTCGTTGCACCGATGTGGCCGCCGCCGAGATACCCGCTGCCGACGATGACGCCATCATCGACCTCGATATAGGCGCGCAGCTCGTTCGCCTCGCGAAAGCGATCGCTCCGTCGAAGCTCCTCGAGATCGACGAGGCGGTCGGGCGGCGGAGTGTCGTAATGGGTCACCCCGAGCTCGAACGGGATCTTCGACAACCCCTCGATCGCCTCGGACGGGATCCACGACACGGCCGTGACACTGGCTTCGTGGCGAACGATCGTCATCGCGGGTACCCCTCCGACGTGCTGTTGCTGTGTGTCGCGGCCAGAATAGACGCGCCCGCCCGGGCCGGATACCCCGCAGCCG
>DAIUES010000172.1:0-3886 GCA_036844985.1 Candidatus Limnocylindrales bacterium | reverse complement strand
GGATGGGGAGGTTCGAGCCCCTATGCCGGGGCGCCAGAAGCCGCGGGGTCGGTCCCCTCCGTCTGTGCTCGGCGGAGGACCTGGAGGAACAGGTCGGACTCCTGCGCGCCGGACACCCCGAATCGACGGTCGAACACGAAGAACGGGACGCCGCCGATGCCGAGCTGGCGCGCCTCCTTGAGGTCGTTGTCGACCTCGGCGGCATAGGCATCCGATCCAAGCACCTGGCCGGCCTCGTCCGGGTCCAGTCCGACCTCGCCGGCGAGGCGGACGAGCGTGTCGGGATCGTCGAGGACCTCGCCTTCGACAAGCTGGGCACGGAGGAGCCGCTCCTGCATCTCGGCGCCCAGGCCACGCGCCTTGGCGAGGTGGGTCAGTCGATGCGTGTCGAAGGTGTTGATGACCTGGTAGCGATCGAAGTCGTACTCGAGCCCCTCGGCTCGGGCGAGGCCGATCACCCGCTCGTTCATCGCGCGCACCTGGGTCACGCTGGCTCCGAGCTTGGTTGCGAGGTGCTCGTCATGCGCCTGACGAACGCCCTTTGGCTGATCGGGGTTGAGCTGAAAGCTGCGCCATTCGACTTCGACGTCGTTCGCATGGTCGAACTGCGCGAGGGCCCGCTCGAATCGACGCTTGCCGATGTAGCACCACGGGCAGACGACGTCGGACCAGATCTCGACCTTCATGCCTGCCCTGGCAGGGGTGCGTCCGGTTGCGTGTCCGCCGGCAGGCAGGTGTCGTCGACGCACACGACGTCGTCGGCGTCGCTGCCGACGAGGATCAGCGACGGCAGGGTGGGGAAGTGATCAGGTTCGGGGTCGCTGGTCAGGTCCGCTGGGCGGGCGTCGGTCGGCTCGGTCTTGTCGCTCACGGGTCAATGATAGGGCAAATCGTTGCATCAGCAACGACGCTCGACCGCGGTCAGGGTCGGCCACGGCGGGGCATACTGGGTGCCGCCCCCAGTCCCTGCCCGAAGGAGGCCGCCGCCATGGCCAATCTCGTCGTCCACTTCGAGATCCACGCGTCCGATCCCCAGGCGCTCATCGACTTCTACTCCAGCCTCCTCGGCTGGACGTTCCAGGACTACGGCAGTGGCGACCAGCCGTACTGGGTCATCGACACCGGCGAGGGCGCCATCGGCAACGCCGCCGCCGAGAAAGGTCTCGGCATCAATGGCGGCCTGACCAAGCGTCAGGGCCCACGCCCCGAGGTCGGGGCGCCGCTCAACGGCTGCAACATCGTGGTCGGCGTCGACGACGTCGACGGACTCATGCGTCGTGGCGTCGAGCTCGGCGGGACCGAGGCGCTGCCCGCGACCGATTGGCCCGGCATCGGGCGCGGCGGCTACCTGATCGACCCCGACGGCAACCTCTTCGGTCTCATCTCGCCGGTCCTGTCCGACGGGACGAGCACGATGGGCGCCGGTGCCGGGTCGTAACGGCGGAACGGGCCCGTGACGACCCGGCCCCGGAACAGCGACCCGGCGCCGCGCTACTCGGTCGAAGACGCGCTCAACCTGCTGGAGCAGGCGCTCGGTCGCATCGCGGGTGCCACGAACGAGCGTTCGGCTGACGAGCTCATCGAGCCCCTGGAGCCGGGCGGCTGGTCGGCGCGCGACGTCCTCGGCCACATCCGCGCGTGCCACGCGACGTGGGGCGGCTACATCGAGCGGATCCTCGACGAGGACCATCCGTCGTTCCGCGCCGAGAGCCCGCGCACGACGATCGACCGGACGGACTTCCTCGAGCAGGCCTTCAAGGCATCGCTGGCAGCCTTCACGCGTGATCGCGAACGCCTGATGGCGCGCCTGCGGGCCGCCGATCCCCGCGATCTCGCCCGGACCGCGGCCGTCAACCTGCCCGGTTTCGGGATCCAGGATCGATCGGTGCGCTATTACGCCGACCGGCTGGCCGACCATGAGAACCAGCACGTCCGCCACATCGAACGGGTCGTGGGTCGCTAGCGGTAGTAACTCCGGCCCGTGGTCCGCAGTTCGTCGGCGACGGCTTGGACGCCACGACCCGCCGACACGCCATCGCTCACGCCCTTGACGAGGGCCTGGACCTGGCTGTCGATCTCGGCCGTGACCTCCGGCTCCCACAGCCAGTCGAGCGGCGAGATGGCGTCCTCGAACAGCGGCAGGAACTCGCGTGCGACCGGGTTCTCGATCACTTCGTTCGACACTGCCATCGGGGAGTAGTTCTGCGAGCCGGCCGTGACCTCCCGGTCGACCTCGGGCCGACTGGCGTACTCCAGGAACGCGTACACGGCATCACGCGGTCGTGCGGCGCGAGCGGGCAGCGCGAAGCCGCCCCACGCCAGGATCGGCCGGGGGCGCGTGGCGCCATCGATCAGCGGCGGCGGCGCGACGTGCAGCTCGAACGGGCGCGAGCTCGTTCCGGCCTGGATCTGCGCCAGCATCCACGACCCCTGGAACGTCGCCGCCGCCTTGCCGCTCAGGAACAGCTGCTGCATCCCGGCGTAGTCGGTGGCGCCGGATCCGTCGAGCATCACGCCGGACGCACGGAGACGGGCGATGGTCCGGAACGCCTCGATCCACTCGGCGCCGTCGTACCGCGTCTCGCCCCGCACCGTCCGCTCGGCGAACTCCTGCGGGTCGGCACCCGAGCGCTCGATGAGCATCGGCAGCACCCACGTCAACAGGATCTGATTGAAGAAGACATCGCCGGAACAGTGGACGAGCGGAGCGGCGCCCAGTCTCGCGAGCGGGCGCACCATGGCTTCGAGATCGGCGATGGTCGCGGCGACCCCGACGCCGGCCTCGTCGAGCAGCGCCTTGTTGTAGAACAGGCCGGTCGTGTGGACGCCACGCGTCACGGCCAGCGGGAACGCCCGGGTCACGCCGTCGCCGATCCCGCCGATCTGGAATCTCGGCGGCACGCGGGCGAGCACCGGCTCGAGCGCCGGATCGTCGCTGAGGTCGGCGAGGAGCCCGTCACGAGCCCACGCCCTGACCTGCTGTCCGTCGATCGTCGTCAGGTCGACGGGTTCTCCCGATTCGATCAGCGATCGCGCCAGCCGATCCCATTCGGGGCCGCCACCGGGCAGCGACCGGACATCCCACTCGATCCCGGGGTGGGCCGTCGCGAACGCATCGAACACGGTCCGCAGCGGGGGCTCCGCGAAGGGATCGCCTCCGCCGGCGATGAGCGTGACCGGCCCGGTCACCTCGCCGTGCGCGGCTACCGCTGCCGACGCCGCCGGGTCACGTCGGGGAGCGCACGCGCCGAGCGCCCCGGAGACCGCGGTGCCGCCGGCGAGCAGCGCCGCGAGCTTGAGCACATCGCGGCGTGGGAGCAGCCGCTCCCAGTCGATGGCGCTTCGAGTGTGTCGCGGCGGCATGGCCCTCCGGGTCCGAGCGAGCCAGTATCGTATCGGGCGCATGATCTCGCGCTCGGCTTCCAGGTCGACCGCCGCCGGGCGCCGGGAGCGCGCGCTCGACCTCGTCCTGCTGCTGCCCATCCTCGGCCTGATCGCGGCCTTCCTCGTCTATCCGTTCCTGTACGGCCTCGACCTGAGCGTGAACCGAACGGACGGTTTCGAGGTCGTCGGGTCGGTCGGCCTGGAGCACTACGCACGGGCGCTCCTTGGCGACGCCGTGTTCCGTCAGGGTCTCGTGAACACGCTCGCCTTCACCGCGGCGGCGGTCGTGCTCCAGATCGGCCTTGGGTTCATGCTCGCCGTCCTCGTATCGGAAGCGCGCCACGGGCGGACGTTGTTCCGGGTCGTCTTCATCGCGCCGTTCATCCTGGCCCCGGTGGCCGCCGGCTCCGTCTGGAAGTTCATGTACGCGCCGTTCTTCGGCATCGTGCCCGCGATCGGCAGCGTGCTCGGCGTCGACCTCGCGACCGTTGCACCGCTGGCC
>DAIUES010000171.1:0-4938 GCA_036844985.1 Candidatus Limnocylindrales bacterium | reverse complement strand
GCAGGACCGCGTCCTCCACGCCGTCGCGCACCTGATCTCGACCCTGGAGCCCGACCGCACAACCTAGCGCGCGTCCTAGTGCAGGCAGGCTCCGGTCGCGACCGGGCTGGTCCGCCCGATCGCCGGCGCCACTCGGATCGAGACCTCGGTCGGACTGAGCGCGTAACCGACCTCGGGATCGGTCCGGGCCTCGGCGAACACCAGGCCGCCGATGGTGCCGTCCTGGAGCACGAACGGACCACCACTGTCGCCACGCTCGATCTCGGCACGTAGCTCGAGGATGTCGCGCCGCACGGTCGCCTGGCCGTAGATGTCGCGGCCGGTGGCCGGGTAGGCGCCGGTCACCGCGGCCGGCACGATCGTCAGCGCGCCCCCACCGGGATAGCCGAGCGCCGCGCCAAGGCTCCCGCGACCGGGTTCCGAGGCCGCGAACCGCAAGGGGGCCGCGCGCAGGTCCGGTGCGTGGAGGACGGCCACGTCAAGCGCCGGATCGAACAGGACCACCCGCGCATCGACCTGACCGCCGCCGGCCGCCGACAGGCGCACGCCGCGATCGCGGGACCCGGCCACGACGTGGGCGTTGGTGACGACGTAGCCGTTGGCGATCACGACCCCACTGCCCGACGAGGCAAGGCCGCAGGTCGCGGCCGTCACCCGCAACGTGCTCCCTTCGGCACGGGCCGCGATGGCTCGCGCGGTGGCGTCCGTCGGTCGCTCGACCGGTGGCCGCGGCAGCGGTTCGAACCCGACGAAGACGTCGGGCAGGCCCGATGCGTCGAGCAGGTTCCCGAGCTCGGCCGCGATCTCGACCGGCGGTGGCAGCACGGCGTTGAGGGTGCGGATCGCGGTCGACGTCTGGGCCGCCTCGGTCAGGCGCGGGATCGGACCGATGGCCAGCAGACCACCGGCGAGCCACACGATGAGCAGCGCCTGCGCCGCGCCGGTGAACGCGCCGGCGACCCGGTCCGCGGCGCCGAGCACGCCGGCCCCGGCCGCAGTGCCGATCGTTCGCCCGACCGCCGAACCGATCGATTCGCCGAGCCCGACCGCGATGAGCAGGCCGGCCAGGACGACGTACGGGCGAACGCCAGGCGGGACCGCGTCGAGCGCGTCCGCGACCCAGGGGAGGGCCACGATCGCCAGCGCCCCGCCACCGATGGCGCCCAGCAGCCCACCGACCTGGGGCAGGGCGCCCGAGCGAAACCCCAGCCAGACGGCGAGGACGAGCAGGAGGATGGCGACGAGATCGAGCGGGTTCACCGTCGGAATCGTCGCACAGCCGGCCGCCGCGGGCGGAACAGCCTCAGTCGAGGGTCAGTCGACCGTCACCTCAACAGGGGCGGCGAGGCCGCCGGTGTCCTGGATCGTCCACGTGCCCGACGGGACGTCGGGGATCTCGAATTCGGTCCGGTGCTGCTCGGCGATGGCGATGCAGGCGATCTCCTCGGGGCCGTGGCCCTCCCGCAGGGTGATCGACATCGTTCCATCGCCCTTGTCCACGACGATGGAGTCGAGGATGGTGCAGGGTTCGACCCCGCTGGTCCAGGTGGCCGTCACGATGATCGTGTGACCGTCGACCCGGGCGGCCAGGCCATCGGCGGCGATGGGATGGACGTCGAGCTGGCCGGGCCGCGGGACGACGAGCTTGCCACCGCCGGGTCCGGGACCGGGATCCGACGAGCCGACATCCGGCGGCGAGCTGACCGTGCCGTCGGGCGGGGCACCTGACGGGTCCGCCGGCCCGCTCGTCGGCGCCGCGGATGGGGCCGCCGACGGCGCCGCGCCGCTCGAACAGGCCACCACGAGCAGGCCGAGGAACAGGACGACGAGGCCGAGACGTCGGTGTGTGGGGTGGGCGTTCATGGCCGGCAGACGGCCAGCCCGGCCCTCCGGTTCCGGCAAGGCGTGGTGGACGCGTGTCGGGTCGACCACCGGGCAGGCGTCCGTATCCGATCCCCGCTGACGGGGGCAGGCTGGCCGCGACCCGTCCGACCACCAGCGAGCACAAGGAGCCCGACCGACATGACCCGTCCCTTCCGCCACGCTGCCGTCAAGCCGTTTCGCGTGACCAGCTCCGCCGTCACGGCCCATCGCGGTCATGGGCCGACCCCGTTTCTCGGCTGCGCGGTGTGCGCCCGTCGCGCGATGCGCGGATCGCCGTCTCCGCGATGGACGTCGCCGCGCCTCGGCTGACCCGCGGGCGGGTCCCTGACTCGCCGACCTACACTAGCGACGACCCCGTCACCATGCCTGCCGGAGACGCCGCTCGATGTCCGACCCCACGCCGACCCACCCCTATGACCGCCCGACCGACCCGGCCAAGCGCCATTCCGCGGCGCTGACCGACGGCCCCGACCGGGCCGCGGCGCGGGCGATGCTCAAGGCCATCGGGTTCACCGACGACGACCTCGCCAAGCCGCTCGTCGGCGTGGCGACGACGTGGATCGAGACGATGCCGTGCAACTACAACCAGCGGCGCCTGGCCGAGCACGTCAAGGCCGGCATCCGCGCGGCGGGCGGCACGCCGATGGAGTTCAACACCATCGCGGTCAGCGACGGCGTGTCGATGGGGACCGAGGGCATGAAGTCCTCGCTCGTGAGCCGCGAGGTCGTCGCCGACTCGATCGAGCTCGTCGTGCGCGGCCATCTGCTCGACGGTGTGGTGTGCCTGGTCGGCTGCGACAAGACCATCCCGGGGGCGGCCATCGCGCTCGGCCGGCTCGACGTACCGGGCGTCGTCCTCTACAACGGGACGATCTACCCGGGCACGTACAAGGGTGTGCGCGACGCCACGGTGGTCACCGTGTTCGAGGCCATCGGCGCATATCGTGCGGGCAAGATCACGCTCGAGGAGCTGTACGAGGTCGAGAACGTGTCGTGCCCCGGACCGGGCGCCTGCGGCGGCCAGTACACGGCCAACACCATGTCGGCGGTCCTCGAGTTCCTCGGCCTCTCGCCGGCCGGGCTCAATGGCATCCCGGCGGAGGACCCGGCCAAGGACGAGGCCGCCCAGCGGACCGGCGAACTGGTCATGGACCTCATCCGGCGCGACGTCCGTCCATCCCGCTTCGTGACTCGCGAATCGCTCGAGAACGGCATCGCCAGCGTGGCCGCGACCGGCGGCTCGACCAACGGCGTCCTGCACCTGCTCGCGATCGCCCATGAGTTCGGTGTCCCGCTCGACATCGATGAGTTCGGGGCGATCGCCGACCGCACGCCCATCCTCGCCGACATGCGTCCCGGTGGCCGCTACACCGCGGCGGACATGTACGACGCGGGCGGCATCGGCCTGGTCATGCGCGAGCTGCTCCAGCGACCGGGGCTGCTCCACGGCGACGCCCCGACCGTCGACGGCCGGACGATCGCCGAGATCGCCGCCGCCGCGGTCGAGACCGAGGGCCAGAAGGTCGTCGTGCCGATCGCGACCCCGCTCAAGGAGACCGGGGGTCTGGCCATCCTCCACGGCTCGCTGGCGCCCGATGGCTGCGTCGTCAAGCTGGCCGGCCACGAGCGCACCCAACATCGCGGGCCGGCCCGCGTGTTCGATTCCGAGGCGGCCTGCTTCGCGGCGGTGAGCGAGCGGCGGATCGTGCCCGGCGACGTCGTCGTCATCCGCTACGAGGGCCCCGTCGGCGGCCCCGGGATGCAGGAGATGCTGAGTGTCACGGCCGCGCTGGTCGGCGAGGGCCTCGGGGACGAGGTCGCGCTCCTCACCGACGGCCGCTTCTCGGGCGGGACGCACGGCCTGATGATCGGCCACGTCGCCCCCGAGGCGGCACTCGGTGGCCCGATCGCGTTCGTCGAGGAGGGCGACGAGATCGTCATCGATGTCGGCCGCAAGGCGCTCGACCTCAACGTGCCAGACGACGTCCTCGCCGCCCGGCGGCAGGCGTGGACACCGCCACCGCCCAACTACACGACGGGCGTGCTGGCCAAGTACGCAGCCCTGGTCGGGTCCGCGTCGCAGGGGGCGGTCACGACAGGGCCGCGGATGACGGCAAATCTCGTGAGGACGCCGGCCGCCCGATGACGCGTCTCTCGACGGGCCGTATCCCCATCGGCATCAAGACGTCCCCGCAGGCGATCGATTGGCCCACGCTCGACGCGACCTGGGCGCGCATCGGCGAGCACGCGGTGTTCGAGTCGGTCTGGATGAACGACCACCTGACGGACATCGCCCACGAATCGCACGGACCGAGCTTCGAGGCGCTCACGGCGATGGCCGCGCTGGTCCACCACGTGCCCGGCAAGTGGGTCGGGCATGCCGTGCTGTCGACCACGTTCCGCCACCCGGCGGTGCTGGCCAAGGCGGCGACCGTGCTCGATCACGCGACCGGCGGCCGGTTCGTCGTGGGACTCGGTGCCGGCTGGCACGAGGGCGAACACCTCCCGTTCGGGATCCCGATGGCGCCGATGCCCGAGCGGTTCGACCGCTTCGAGTCGGCCGTCCACGTGCTCAAGGCGCTGTGGTCCGACGCGGCCGCGGACGCGCCCGGGGTCACCCGTCCCGACCCGTTCTACCCGCTACTCGATGCCACCAACGAGCCCGCGCCGCTCACGCCCGGTGGGCCGCGGTTGTGGCTCGGTGGCCAGCGACCGCGTGGCATCGCCCTCGCCGCGGCGGTCGCCGATGGCTGGGCCCTGCCGACCGTCGTCGGGCTGGGCAACCCGACCGACCTGACCTACTTCAGCGAGAAGCGCGACCTGCTGCTTGCCGCGCTGGAGGCCATCGGACGCGACCCGACCACGTTCGAGTTCAGCGCCCAGGTCCCGACCGGCACCACCCCCGACGACCGGCGCTGGGCGCTCGGGCAGGCGGTCGAAGCGGCCGAGCGTGGCGCGGCCCACATCGTCCTCGGGCTGACCGTCCGCCTTGGCCCGGCCGGCGTCGACGACGTCGCCCGCGTCGTCGCGGAACCGCTGCTCGCCGCCCTCGAC
>DAIUES010000170.1:0-5060 GCA_036844985.1 Candidatus Limnocylindrales bacterium | reverse complement strand
CGGATCGGCGAGGCGATCAAGGGCGGCGCATCGCCCGATGGCCCCGAGGTCGCCGAACTCAAGGCGGCGTCGCTGGCGGCCGGCACGAGCATCGCCCAGCTCGACGCACGGCTGGCCGAGGTCGAGGCCGCGCTCGAGGACCAGCTGCTGCGCATCCCCAACCCGGCCGACCCGGACGTGCCGGTCGGTGGCGAAGCGGCGAACGTCACCGTTCGGACGTGGGGCGAGCTGCTGCCGGCGATCGTCCCGTTCGAGGGCGAGACCGGTGCCGACGCCACTGCTGCCACCGCCACGTGGACGCGCCGGCCGCACTGGGAGTTGGGAGAGGCGCTCGACATCATCGACAACGCGCGCGGCGCCAAGATCGCCGGGTCGGGCTTCCCGGTCTACAAGGGCGCGGGGTCGGCTCTGCAGCGTGCGCTCATCAGCTGGTTCCTCGACGTCCACACCCGCGAACACGGCATGACCGAGGTGTGGCCACCGGCCGTGGTCAACACCGCCAGCGCGACCGGGACCGGGCAGATCCCCGACAAGGAGGACCAGATGTACGTCGTGACCCGCGACGACCTCTACCTGGTCCCGACTGCCGAGGTCCCGGTCACGAACCTCCATCGCGACGAGATCCTCGATGCGGCCGACCTGCCCATCCGCTACGCCGCCTATTCCCCGTGCTTCCGGCGCGAGGCCGGCGCGGCCGGCAAGGACACCCGCGGGATCCTGCGCGTCCACCAGTTCGACAAGGTCGAGATGGTGCTGTTCGAGACGCCGGACGCGTCCGATGCCGCGCTCGAGTGGATGACCGAGCGCGCGGAGATCCTGCTCCAGCGGCTCGGGCTTGCCTATCGGGTGCTGCTGATGAGCACCCGCGAGATGGGTTTCGTCCAGGCCAAGAAGTTCGACCTCGAGGTGTGGTCACCGGCCATCGAGCGCTGGCTCGAGGTGAGCTCGTGCTCGAACTTCCGTGACTACCAGGCCCGCCGCATGGCGATCCGCTACCGCCCCGAGCCGGGCGCCAAGCCCGAACTGGTCCACACCCTCAATGGCTCCGGGCTGGCCTTGGCGCGGGTCGTCGCCGCGCTGCTCGAGACGTACCAGCGCCCCGACGGGTCGATCACCGTGCCCGACGTCTTGCGGCCATACATGGGCCGCGATGTCATCGGGCCGGTCGGCTGAGGCGCGTCAACCAGACCGCCAGCCACGTCCCGCCGAGCGCCGACAGGACGCGCCGATCTGTCCGTCCAAGCCGAGCCTCGGCCCGCTCGTCGAGCGCGAACCAGGCGGCCACCCCAAGCGCGAGCCAGCCCAGCGGATGATGGCGAACGCTGTCCCGGCCGTGCAGGTGCAGCGCCGCGTTCCACGACCGGGTGAGGCCGCAGGCGGGACATGGCCGGCCGGTGAGCCGTCGGAACGGACAGACGATCGGACCGTCCTCGACAGCTCGTTCGGGCAGGGCGGCGGCCGCGAGGAGGAGCAGGCGCGCCCCGTCGCGGCTGGTCATCAGCTCCGCCGGAGCGGCAGCCCGTCGGCGTCGGGGAGGCGGTCCATGATCAGCAGGACGAGGTCGACCAGCGCCCAGATCCCGCATCCGCCCAGGGTGATGAGCTTGAGGATGCCGAGCCCGGTGTAGCCGAGGTAGAAGCGGTCGATCCCGAGGACGCCGACGAACAGCGACAGCAGGACCGCGATGATCCATTCCTTGCGCGAGAACAGGCCGGGCACCTCGTCGGCCTGGAACCACGAACCGGTCCCGTCACTGCGACGCAGCGGCGTCGTCGCCCGGATGGCTCCCGCCCGGACGCCCTGCTGCAACTGGCTGACGTCATACGGGCCGTCTTCACCACCCATCCGCTGGACGTAGAAGGTCTCGGTGCCGGTCATGGCCGCCTCGCTCTCACTGGCTGCGAGCTGTTGTCAGCCCTCAGGATATCGGCCTCGGCCATCGGCGGTCGCGCTGGTATCCTCGCTCGGCTGGAGAGGTGGCCGAGCGGTTGAAGGCGGCGCTCTTGAAAAGCGCAGAGTCGCAAGACTTCGTGGGTTCGAATCCCACCCTCTCCGCCACGCCGTGGTCTCGTCCGCGCCCGTTGTCCGCAGACAACGATGTTCGTCGCCGCTGGCCCCGAAGTACTACCCAACGGCCGTACCCCTGGGGTACAAACGGGGTGCCCGCGCAGGTGGGCCGCCGGTGCGCTCGCATCGGTCGTCCAGCCCGTTCCATTCCAAGGGGGATCCATGGCGTCTCGCGTCACCCATCGGCGATCAGCGTCGATCATCGTGCTGGCCGGCTTGCTGGCCGCCCTCGTCCTGCCCGGCTCGGTCCTGGCTGCCGCACCGGACGTCACCTACGGCACCGCCAACGTCGATGGCAATGCCGGTGAGTGGGACCTCAACGCCGACTTCTTCGCCTCGCTCCACGCAGGCAGCAACGTCGCCTTCCCGGCCCGGGCCGATTCGTACGCGCGCTACGACTGTGCGTCGAGCACCCTGTACGTGTACGTCAAGGCCCGCACCGGCGAGACGATCAAGACCGACGAGCCCAACGACCACTACATCCGGATCGATGGCAGCGGCAAGCTCGTCAGCGACCTCAGCGGCGACGACGGCAGCGCCCCCGACTTCCACTTCGTGGGCCAGGTCGGCACCGCGGCCGCCGGTTGGGAGGCGTCCGGGATCCTGCCGCCCGGGTCGTACGACATCCGCATCTTCACCAAGGTGACCGCCGACGACACCGACGGCTACGACGCGATCCTGCGGGACACCCAGATCGGGACCGATTGCCCGACCGGGACCGGCCCGACCCGTACCATCGGCTACTGGAAGAACTGGACGTCATGCGACGGCAAGGGCGGCCAGTCACCGGTGACCGACGCCGTGCTCGCCAGCTTCCCCGGCGGGGGCGTGTCGATCGGTGACCTGTTCGTCAACACCTGCCCCGAGGCGATCGCCATCCTCGACAAGTCCACCCTGGGCGGCTCCAAGATGGCGAGCGACGCGGCCTATGGCCTCGCCGCCCAACTCCTCGCCGCTCGCTTGAATGTGCAGGCCAACGCCGTCACGTGTGGCGCGGCCAACAGCGCCATCATCGGCGGTCAGGCACTGCTCGACGCCATCGACTTCAGCGGCACTGGCACGTACCTGAAGGCCTCGAGTGCGAACCGCAGCGCCGCCCTGGCGTTCGCCGCCACGCTCGACAGTTACAACAACGGCATCCTCTGCTAGCCCTCCGGGCCGGCACTGATCGAAGAGCCCGGGAGCGATCCCGGGCTCTTCGCTTGACGCCCACGGCGGACCCTGCCACCATCCCGGCCACGTCACGAATATGGGCGATGAACGGGACGAGTACCCGTCGCGCGTCGGCACAGCGACCCGGTGGTTGGTGGAAACCGGGGCGACGACGGCGGGGAATGGACCCGGGAGCCTCCGGACCGAACGGAACGCGGCCGTGCCGCCGACCCAGTAGGCTCCGGCGCAGAGCGCCAGCGATACCGGGCAGCGCCGATCGCGTCGGGTCTCCCGTCGCCGTCGGTCACACGAGTGCGGCAATGCCGAATGAGGGTGGCACCGCGGAAGGCACGACCTTTCGTCCCGGGACGAAATGGTCGTTCATTGATTCTCGAGGCCCCCGATGACCACCTCCGACCCCATCAGCCTGGCCGAGGCGAAGCGCTTCGCCACCAACGCCGACACGATCCTCCTGCGGGCGACGCGTCCGGCCGATCTCGAGACACCGATCGGGGCGTTCCTCCGGCTCGACGACGGCGGCCCTGCCTACCTGCTCGAATCGGTCGAAGGCGGCGAGCGGCTCGGGCGCTATTCGTTCCTCGGCGTCGGCCCGCGGCGGCTGCTCGAGGTCCGCGATGGCCTGGCCCGGATCCAGACCCGCCCGGTCACGACCCCAGCCTACGCACCCGACCTGCCGATCGATACGACCGACGCGCCCGACCCCCTCGACGCCATCCGCTCGTTCGTGCCGCGACGCCGCGTCCAGCCGACCGACGGCATGCCCCGGTTCACCGGCGGCGCGGTGGGCGCCCTCGCCTACGACGCCGTGTCGATGTTCGAACCCAGCGTGCCCGTGCCCGACCGCGATCCGGTCGGCGTGCCCACGGCGGCGTTCATCGAGACCGACCTCGTGCTCGTGTTCGACCACCTCACCCACACCCTGTCCGCGGTCGCGTCGCTGCACACGGAGGCTCCCGATCTCGAGGGCCGCTACCGGATCGCCGAGGCGGCGATCTTCGAGGCACTGGAGCGGACGGCACGTCCGACCGCGGCGGAGCTCGCCGGCACGGTCAGCCGCACGGCCGGTGGACCGGACGCGGGGCCCGGCGGCCTCGCCGGGCCGATCGAGACGAGCCTCGGCCGTGACGCCTACATCCGCGCGGTCGAGGTGGCCAAGGACGCTATCGCCGCGGGCGAGGCGATCCAGGTCGTGCTGGCTCGCCGGCAGTCGTTCGCCCTGCCGCCCGATCCGGCCACGGGCGCCACGCTCGATGGGATCGGCCTGTACCGCTCGCTCCGGCGGGTCAACCCGAGCCCGTACCTGTTCTTCGTCCGCACGCCGGCATTCGAAGTCGTCGGCGCGTCGCCGGAACTGCTCCTGCAGGCCGAGGGCGACAAGCTGACCACCCACCCCATCGCCGGCACGCGTCCCCGCGGCGCGGACAGCCGCGAAGACGCCATCCTGGCCGAGCAGCTCCAGCGCGACCCGAAGGAACGGGCCGAGCACGTGATGCTGGTCGACCTCGGGCGCAACGACATCGGACGCGTGTCACGCCCCGGCACGGTGACGGTCAGCAAGTACATGGAGGTCGAGCGCTACAGCCACGTGCTCCACCTCGTGTCGCACGTCGAGGGTCGGCTCAAGCCGGAGCTCGACGCGCTCGACGCGCTCAAGGCGGTCTTCCCGGCCGGCACCCTGAGCGGTGCCCCCAAGGTCCGCGCGATGCAGCTCATCGCCGCGGCCGAGGCCGAGCGACGGGGTCTCTACGGAGGCGCCGTGGGCTATCTCGGCTACGACGGCAACCTCGACACGGCCATCACCATCCGCAGCGCCGTGCTCA
>DAIUES010000169.1:524-5078 GCA_036844985.1 Candidatus Limnocylindrales bacterium | reverse complement strand
TGCCGACCTCGACGCGGTACTGCTTCCCGCCGGTCTCGATGACTGCGTACATGGATCCTCGGTGGTGATGGGCGGCGGTCGCAGGGGGCGACCACACAGCGGACATGGAAAGACGCCTGGACGGGCCGAGGCGCGAACGCAAAGTGTACGGCCGAACGACAGCTGGGTCAATCGGCCGATGCGTGACGCCAGCCGTGCGGGGCCGTCGCCGCAACGGGGAACCGGGCCTGGCATGGATGGCCCCACCCCACGCGCGCCGCGGCGCAACGCGGCGGCCCGGCTCCGGCCCGACTCCGGTGCCTTGTCATTGTCAGACACCGATTTGCGACAGCGCCTCGTGGTCGATCACCCCATCGACCATGGGAGGCGATCTGGGGACGCGAACCTGCACGTCTGTGCTGATCGTGTGTCTGGGGCTGACACGAGTCCGCCGGTCCGCCAAGCTCGTGTGGAGTGTGTGTCTGGCGCTGACACGGCACCCGAGCCGAGGGCCTTGGGGCAGGGGTCCAAGCCACGGACCCGGCGCGGCCGCCCGTTCGAGTGGACGGACCGATGACCGGCAGGACCCGCTACCACCTCTCGGCCACGCCGAGGTCACCAGGCTCCCCCACCAGGACCAATCGCTCCCGGACGATCGACTCGATCCCGATCGCCGTTCCGGCCCGGGCGGCAAGCTCGGCCACGACCTCCTCCGGTCGCCCCGACCCGAGCTCCGGGTGGATACGGGTCCGCAGCGACAGGACCACCGGCGGCCCGTCATCGCAGACCCGAACCTCCGCCACGAGCGGCCGAAGGTCGTACTCGACGGTCCCCGCGCCCTTGGACCGGGCCCGCATCAGTCGCGGAGCCGCCAGCATCTCGCGAGCTGCATCCCCAAGCGCGGCGTCCGACGCATCGGTGGCGAGCACGATCCGATAGTCCGCCCCAGCCACCTGAGCGGGGAGCGGCGGCGCGCCCGGCCAGACATCGTGGAGATCGACGATCCGCCAGCCGGGCGGAACATGATCGACCATCGCCTCGCGCACTCGCCAGATCGGCCAGCGGTCCCGAAGAACCACGTCGAGGAGATCCGCCTCGAGCGCAAGTCCGCTCGGGATCGGCGCCCCGAACGTCACGCGCGGGCGTGCTCGAGCGCCCTCCGTCCACGCGACGGGCAGGCCCGCCGCGGACAACGCCGCGATCCACGAGTCGAGCGCCTCGCGCTGGGAGGAGCCGGCCGCAGTCGAGCCGCCGGCAGTCGAACCCGCCGCCGTACAGCCCGCGGCAGCCGTCTCGCCCGCCGACGCACCAGCCGTCGAGCCCCCGGCACGCGAGCCCGGGGCAGCCGAGCCCGCGGCAGTCGAGCCGCCGACATCGCCCGCACGCGCCACGACGAAGCGCCAACGCTGCAACCGCGCCGGTGCGTGCGACATCCCGGAGGGAGCGGAGGGGTCTGACACGTCTGGTAGTCTGCCCGACCATGGATGAGCCCGGCCGCCCCGCGCAGGACGACCAGCCCGATGCACCCTTGTCGGAGCCCGCCGGAGGGCCATCCCCTACCGCCACATCGCCGTCGACCGCCTGGGTCGCGGCGCTGCCGCCGCCGCCGTTCGTCGATTCGCGCAGCCCGCACGATTCGCCGCAGTTCAGCACCCTTTCCCCGCGGGTCGTCCTGCTGATCGGGATGGGGATCGTCGTCGGGATCCTGCTGTGGATGGCACGCGATGCCGTGCAGCCGTTCGTGGTCGGCCTGTTGATGGTCTATCTGCTCGACCCGCCGGTCCGTTGGCTCGCCCGTCACGGCATCCCGCGAACGCTGGCGATCCTGATCGTGTACGTCGTGGCGGTGGTCGTCATCATCGAGTTCCTCAATCTGACCCTGACGCCACTCATCAACGAGCTCGTTCGGTTCGTCCAGGACCTGCCCGGCCTGGCCGACCAGCTCCAGGTCCAGATCCAGCGCCTGACCGAGATCTACGCGCGTCTCCAGATCCCCGATGCCGTCCGGGAGTGGATCGACTCGATGATCGCCGGCCTCGCTGGCGGCGGCGCGGGCACCCCCACCTTCGACATCACCGACCTGCTGCCGGTGCTCACAGGAGCGTCGAGCATCGTCGGGGCGGTGTTCGGCTACATCCTGTTGCCGGTGTGGGTGTTCTACCTGCTCAACGATCGACAGACGCTCGTCGACCAGTTCGATCGCAGCCTGCCGCCGGCGTGGCGGTTCGACACGTGGGCGGTGATGCGGATCACCCGTCGGGTGCTGGGCCAGTGGGTCCGAGCCCAGGTCGTGCTCGGCCTGGCGGTCGGCCTGTTCACCTTCATCGGGCTTGCCGTGCTCGATCGGCTGGTCGATCCGATCTTCGGGCGCTACGCGGTGCTCCTGTCGGTCACGGCCGGGCTGCTCGAGCTGCTGCCGATCATCGGTCCGATCATCTCGGCGGTGCCGGCCGTGCTGCTGGCCGCGACCGCAGGCCTCGAGCCGGTCATCGCCGCGCTGGTCCTGTACACGCTGGTGCAGCAGGTCGAGAACAACCTGCTCGTTCCGAAGATCCAGGGCGGCGCGATCCAGATGCACCCGGCCCTGGTGATGTTCGCGCTGATCATCGGCGGCGCGCTGGCCGGCCTGCTGGGCGCGATCCTGGCACTGCCGATCGCGGCAGCCATGCGCGACGTCGCGCGGTATGTCTTCCGGCGGCTCAGCCCCGACGCCCCCGAAGCGCTGGCGCGCTCGATCTCCGGCCTCGGGCTGGAGCGTCACCCCGGCATCCCCGCCCAACCACCGTCGTGACGACCGCGCCCGATCCGTACAAGATCCTGCAGGTCGATCCGGAGGCTGAGGACGAGGTCATCGTCGCCGCCTATCGGCGCCTCGCCCGGAAATACCACCCCGACGTCGCGGCCGGACCCGAGGCCGCCGCGCGGATGGCCGCCATCAACGCGGCCTGGGAAGTGATCGGCGATCCTGTCCGCCGCGCGGCGGACGACCGGGATCGGCTCATCGACGCTGAACTGACGCGCAGCCGAGGTGCACGCGCGCCCGACAGCGACTCGACCGACGGCGGCGACGCGGGCGGGCGCGCTGAACCGTCGGCCGGGGCCGCTTCGACCCGCTCCCGTCCGACCGGAAGCCCCAGACCCGAGCCCGGCCCGCCGCCCCGAGACCCGGAGGCCGTGTCGCGCGACTGGACATCGGGCCGCTCGAGTGTGGGCGGCGGATACGACCGTTCGATGCGGACCGCCGACGGCGACGGAGCCGCGGGGCCGCCGCCGGGCAGCCCGTCCGGGAGTGTCCTCACCTTCGGTCGGTACCGGAGCTGGTCGCTCGGCGAGATCGCACGCCGGGACCTCGAGTACCTCGAATGGCTCGATCGCACGCCGATCGGCCGACCGTTCCGGGACGAGATCGACGGCATCCTGCGGCGCGCCGGTCGACGGGCATCGGTCGAAGCCGACGCGACGCAGCGACGAGGCCTGTTCCGCCGCCGCTGAGCGGGATCCGTCGCCGCTGAGCGAATCCGTCGCCACGGGCCGGGGCCCGCCAGCGACCCGCGACTCCGGCCGACCTCAGCTCGCCGCGCCCTCCGCGATGGCGCGCGGGATCGCCCAGGTCAGGAGATACGGTGCGATCACGGTGGTCAGGACGACCGCCACGATGACCGCCCCGAAGACGCCCGGCGACAGGAACCCACCGGCCAGCCCGAGGTTGGCGACGACGATCCCGACCTCGCCCCGCGGGACCATCCCGAAACCCACCGCGGCCGAGCTCCAGCGACCGACCGATCGCGCGCCGATCAATCCGCCGATGATCTTCGTGACGATCCCCGCCAGGGTGAGCACGATCGCCAGCGCCGCGATGGCAGGATCGACCAGCGCGCCAAGGTCGATCTGGGCGCCCGTGACGGCGAAGAAGAACGGGGTGAAGATCAGGCCGAGCGGTCGGATCTCGTGCTGCAGTTCGTCCTGGGCCTCGGTCTCGGCAACGATCAGGCCGGCCACGAACGCGCCGATGATCGCGGCCAGGCCGATGGCCGCCGACACGAGCGCGAGGGCGAACATCAGGATGAACGCCGGCACCAGCGGGGTGTCGGCGAACAACGGCCAGGTGAACACTTCGCGCTTCAGGCCGCGAGCACGTCGCGCCGCGGCAAATCCGAGGCCGACCAGCCCGAACGCGGCGACAGCGACGAGCACGGTGGACGCCGAGAGGTCACCCTCGGCGACGCCGGACACGATCCCGATGAGGACCAGGGCCAGGACATCATCGACCACGGCTGCGCCGAGGACCACACGAGCGAATGTCTGCTCCAGCACGCCCAGATCGGCCAGCACCCGGCTCGTGATGCCGATGCTCGTGGCCGCAAGCGCCAAACCGATGAACGCGGCGGTGGACAGGGGCTCCGCGATCGCCAGGCCGATGGCCAGACCGGCCGCGATCGGCAGGACCATTGCGATCAGCGCTGTCAGCACCGCCGGCCGTCCGACAGCGAGAAGCGCGTCGAGGCGGACCTCCAGACCCACCGCGAAGAGCAGGATCACGACACCGACTTCGGCAAGGACGGCCGCGGTTTCGCC
>DAIUES010000169.1:0-514 GCA_036844985.1 Candidatus Limnocylindrales bacterium | reverse complement strand
AAGCTCGCCGACCACGGCGGGCTGTCCGAGCCGTCGCGCGATCTCCTCGCCGACCTTCGCTCCGAGGAACAGCAGGAACAGCCCGAGCATCACCTCGAACGGCGCGGCCGATGCAGCGGGGTAGACCTGAGCCGACGGCAGCGGCGACGTGATCAGGGACAGCAACGCGTCATGCCAGGTACCGAAGGTACAGATATCCCGTCGAGATCGCCATCGAGACCAGGGTCACGACCGTGCCATATCTGAGGAACGAGATGAACCCGATCGGGTGCCCGGCGCGTCCCGCGAGGTTGGCGACCACGACATTGGCGGACGCCCCGACGATCGTCGCATTCCCGCCGAGGCATGCGCCGAGCGCCAGTGACCACCACAACGGCTCGATCGGGATGCCTGCCAGCCCGAGCCGCTCGACGACGGGCACCATCGTCGCCGTATACGGGATGTTGTCGATGATCGCCGAAGCGAAGCCACTGCCCCATAGCAGCCCGATCGTGGTGATGGTCGGATCGCCGCC
>DAIUES010000168.1:0-5121 GCA_036844985.1 Candidatus Limnocylindrales bacterium | reverse complement strand
TGCGCTATGCGGTCACGCCGCGCTTCGCCGTGTCGTGCACACCGGACCTGCTGCGCGAATCGGCGGCACTGGCCGCCTCGACCGGGACCTACTGGCAGACCCACCTGGCCGAGGACCGCGGCGAGATCGCCGAGGTCGCCCGGCTGTATCCCGACGCACTCGACTACGTCGACGTCTACGACCGGGCCGGCGGCCTGGGCGCGAGCACGGTCCTTGCCCACGCGGTCCACCTGTCCGACCGCGAGATCGGTCGCCTCGTCGAGACCGGCACGCGGGTGGCGCATTGCCCGATCTCGAACCTGTTCCTGGCATCGGGCATGATGCCGTTGGGGCGGTATCTCGAGGCCGGGATGACGCTGGGGCTCGGCTCGGACGTGGCGGCCGGACCGGACCTGTCGATCTTCTCGGCGATGCGCGTCGGCTACTACGTCCAGCACGCGCGGAGCACGGCCGGTGCCGAGCACGGTCCGCTGCTGGCCCCGCTCGACTGGCTGCGTCTCGGGTCGCTCGCCGGCGCGCAGGCCCTCGGGCTGGACGGGGTGACGGGCTCGCTCGAGGTCGGCAAGGAGGCCGATGTCATCGCGGTCGACCCCGCATTCGTGGCTCCGCTTGCCGGGCAGCCGCCGGACGACGACCCGGCCGATCTCGTGTCACGCCTCATCTTCCGAGCCCATCCCGACATGGTCCGCGCGGCCTGGGTCCGCGGCCGACGACTCGAGGGTCCGGGCGCCCGGGGTTGAGTCGAGGTCCCCCGCACGGCCGGCCCGCCGCCCGGCCTGGCCTGCCGCGCTGCCCGCCCGACCCGGCCTGCCGCGCTGCCCGCCTCGTCCCGCCGCCCGGCCCGCCTCGTCCCGCCGCGCTGGCCGCCTCGTCCCGCCGTCCGGCCCGCCTCGTCCCGCCGCGTTGCCCGCCCGACCGCGTTGCATCAGACGGGCGAACCAGCGATCGAAGCCCGGTGATCGGTCCCTTACCCGTCGGTTGTTGCACCCGACGGCACACCAGGCGAACAAGTGGCCCGTTAGCTGCAGTCGTTCGTCCGTTCGCCCGTCCCATGCAACACGAGCGGCGGCTCAAGACGCGACCGGGCCCGAGGGCCGTCAGAGGAACACGATCGCCGAACCACCGGGATCGCGACCCTCGCCGATCGCGTTCCACGCCTGCCTGGCGGACACCGGGAATCGGTCGACGATCAGATCGCCGCCGGCCGCGATCGCTGCTCGATTGCGCCGCGTGTCGGCGACCACCAGCAGCACGTGATCCACACCACCGTCGCGCATCTTGAGTGCGAGGCGCCGGAGCTGCGCCTGAAGGTCGCTGATGCGCGTTTCGGCTTCGACCGGAAGCCCGCGAGTCACACTCGACGAGGATCGAAGGCCCCCGACCCAACCATCCCACGCGCGCTGATCCCCGGGCGTGGGGAGCGCGACCTCGGTCCTCAGTCGGAGGCCAGTCGGCAGGCGCGCTCGCAGCCGCTCGAGGAGTCGAACCTGGGCAGCGTCGCGGATGGGATCCGGACCCGGATAGGCGCGCACGCGCACATCGAGTCCGACCGCGGCGCCCATGCACGCCAGCCGCCGATGACTGACGTTCGGCACGCAACCCCGCTCGATCCGGGAGACCTCGGACGACGACAGTCCGGTGGCCCGTGCCACGGCTGCAACGGACAGACCCGCGGACGCCCGGGCTTGTCGAAGCTCGGTGCACAGGCGGGCAAGGTCACCGATGGCGATCCGGTCGCCACGATCGACGGGACGTTCGCGAGTCGGCATGGCATCGAGTGTGTCCCGTACCCCTTATCCGGCCGTTACCTGGCCGGATCTGAGCCGCGATTGACGACGACATCGCAGTGCCGGCCACGACCGCGCCACGACCGCGCCACGACCACGCCACGACCGCGCCCATCGGCAGGCATGACCGACGGGCGATGGCATTGCAGCGCGCGGGCGAACCAGCGATCGAAGTCGGCGGATCGGCCGGTGGATCGCTGGTTGGTGCATCCGGCGGCACGTGGAGCGGAGGAGCGGCCATTCTGGCGGAGCCGATCGCTCGTTGGCCCGTCTCATGCAAGTCGTCGCGCGGGGCGGCGCGGGGCGGGGCGGGGCGGGCATGGCCCGCAGGCCCGGCACCTCCGACCGTGGGCCGCTGAGCCGATCCATCCGCTATGGTCGCCTCGTGACCGACAGCGTCGACCTGCTCATCACCGGCGGCACGATCGTCGATGGCACCGGCGCCCTACCGCGGCCCGGCTCAGTCATCGTCGAGGGTGACCGGATGCGGACCCTCCCCCCCGACACCGCACCCCCACGAAACGCAGGCCGAACCATCGATGTCGGCGGCCACGTCGTGGCGCCCGGGTTCATCGACCTCCACAGCCACGGCGGGCTCGTCATCCTCGCCGAGCCCCGCCACGAGCCCAAGGTCCGCCAGGGCGTCACGACCGAGATCGTCGGTGTCGATGGCAACGGCTTCGCCCCATTCGCCGCCAACGATGACCTCCAGGCCTTCGTCGAGATGGACGCCGGCCTCGACGGCCGCCTCCCCGGCGCCCGGGAAGACTGGGCCGCGTTCGACTGGCGGACCGTCGCCGACTACCTGCGCGCCTACGACGGCACGGTCAGCGTCAACGTCGGCACGCTCGTCGGCAACTCGGTGCTTCGCATCAACGCGCTCGGCTGGGACGACGTCCCCGCCGACGCCGCCGCCCTGGACCGGATGAAGGCCACGCTCCGCGACGCCATGGCCGACGGCGCGGTCGGCCTGAGCTCCGGTCTCGATTACCCGCCCGGCAGCTTCGCCACGACCGAGGAGCTCGCCGCGCTCACCCGGACCGCCGGCGAGGCGGGCGGCTTCTACCACACCCACGTCCGCTACGCGCTCGGGGACCGGTTCCTCGATCCGTTCCGCGAGGCGATCGACATCGGCCGCCGGGCCGAGGCGCCCAGCCACATCACTCACTTCTACCATCGAGAGACCCACCCCGGTGGCGCCGACGAGCTGCTCCGAATCGTCGACGACGCCCGCGCCGAAGGGCTTGATATCACCTTCGACACCTACCCCTTCGAGTGGGCCAGCACGAGACTCCTCATCCAGCTCCCGGGTTGGGTCCAGGCCGGGGGACCAAGGGCTCTCAAGGAACGGATCGCCGACCGTTCCACCCGTGACCGCCTCCGCGCCGAATTCGCGGCGCGTGGCGCCGCCTACACCGGTCGAGCCGGCTGGGCCGACGTCCGTCTCGGCGGCTTCACCCGACGTGAACTCCTCCACTGGGAGTCGCGGACCGTGGCCGACGTGATGGACGGCATGGGCCTCGACGCCGTCGATGCGATCTGTGACCTGCTCCTGCTCGAGGACCTCGGCGTCAACCAGGTCACGAGCGGACCGTGGTCGAAGACACTCCCCGACTTCATCAGGCATCCGATCGGGATGGTCGGCACGGATTCGACCTTCATCGGCGCCAAGCCAAGCCCGCGGACCTACGGCTCGTACCCGCGCATCCTCGGCCAGTTTGTCCGCGACGAGGGCTTGCTCTCCCTCGAGGAGGCCATCCGCAAGATGACCGGCGCCGCGGCTGCCCGCCTGGGTCTCACCCAGCGCGGCACGATCCGCGACGGCAACTTCGCCGACCTCGTCGTGTTCGACCCGGCGACCATCCGCAACAACGCAACGTACGACGAACCGCGCCGCTACCCGACCGGCATCGACCACGTCGTGGTCAACGGCACGCTCGTGGTCGACGATGGGGCCCATACCGGCGCGACGCCCGGGCGCGGGATCCGCCTGGGCATCGACTGATAGACGCCGCGGCGCCGCCGCGCCGCCGGCCCGCGGCCATGCCTGCCCGACGGCCCATGCCGCGATGGTAGAGTCAAACGCCATGACCATCCGGACCGAGCCGGCCACCACCCCGCTCGTCGTCCCGTCCGGCACGACGGTCCCCGGCCGTGCGCGACGGGCCGCCCCCCTCCGCCGTGAAGGCCCGGCCAAGCTGACCGGCACCGCCCTGTACACCGACGACATCGTCGTGCCCGGGGCGTGGTACGGCGCCACGATCCGTTCGACCGACGCGCACGCCACGTTCGACGCCCTCGATCTCGACCCGGCGTTCGACTGGTCGACGGTCGTGGTCGTCACCGCCGCCGACATCCCGGGCGATAACGTCATCGACTCGATCAAGGCCGACCAGCCGATCCTCGTGCCGATCGGCGGCGAGATCCAGCACCATGCCGAACCGCTGGCCCTGCTCGCCGCTCCGGACAAGGCCACGCTGCGCGAGGCGCGCCGCCGGGTGACGCCCCGCACGACGAAGCTCCCCGCGACGTTCGATCCAGAGGCATCGGACCACGTCTTCGCCAGCTACACCATCGAGCAGGGCGATCCCGACGCGGCGTTCGCGGCCGCCGACGTCGTCGTCGAGGGCGAATACCGGGTCGGCCACCAGGAGCAGCTGTACATCGAGAACAACGCGATGATCGCCGTCCCGACCGACGGTGGCGGCGTCACCGTCACGGGCTCGCTCCAGTGCCCCTACTACCTGCACGGGGCGCTCAAGCGCGGGCTCGGTCTCGATGACGCCGCGGCCCGCGTCGTCCAGGCCGAGACCGGCGGCGGATTCGGTGGCAAGGAGGAGTTTCCCAACGTCATCGGCCTCCATGCGGCCTTGCTCGCGCGAAAGGCCCAGAAGCCGGTGCGCATGATCTACGAGCGCCACGAGGACATCGCGGCCACGACCAAGCGCCACCCGGCGATCGTCCGGCATCGGACCGGGGTCACCCGCGACGGTCGACTGATCGCCCAGGACATCGAGGTCGTGATGGACGGCGGCGCGTACTGCACGCTGACACCGGTGGTCCTCAGTCGGGGTGCCCTCCATGCGGGTGGCCCGTACCGCTGCCCCAACGTCCGGATCCGTGCCCGCGCGACGCGCACGAACACGCCGCCGAACGGGGCGTTTCGCGGTTTCGGGGCTCCGCAGACCGAGTTCGCGGCCGAGACCCAGCTCAACCGCATCGCCGAGCAGCTCGGTCTCTCCCCGCTCGACATCCGGCGACGCAACGTCTACCAGCCGGGCGATATCACCCCGACCGGCCAGGTCCTGCGCGACAGCGTGGCGGCCGAGGAGGT
>DAIUES010000167.1:0-5135 GCA_036844985.1 Candidatus Limnocylindrales bacterium | reverse complement strand
ATCTACGAGGAGTTCAAGGGCACCGGCAACTCGGAGCTCATCCTCGACCGGAAGCTGGCCGAGAAGCGCATCTTCCCGTCGATCGACGTCCAGCGGTCGGGCACCCGCCGCGAGGAGCTGCTGCTCGAGGAAGGCACGCTCAAGATGGTCTGGACGATGCGCCGGATGTTGTCTGCGGTCGGTGCGAACGAGGGTATCGAGGTGCTCCTCAACCGCCTGTCGAAGACCCAGTCGAACGCCGAATTCCTCGCGTCGCTGACCAAGAACCTCGAGGCCTGACGGCTTCCAGTCTGCCGTCGTCGGAGCGCGGTGCCAGGCCGCACCGTTTGCGCCATCCGATATGCACGTGGTAGGTTTCCTGACGATGTCGTAAGTCCGAACGTTGCTGTCGGACGCGGCCGCGAAGAGAGACCCCCAGCTCGATACCGCGACCCCGGACGGGCCAGACCCCCCATCCCCGCGCCCCCTTCCGCGCCCGGGCTCGTCCTCACGCCAGGAGAACCTATTGCTCAATGCGTCGGTCGGCGTCCAGCGCGTCATGGGACGGCTGCGTCGATCCTCGAACCACGAGACGTCCACCACGACCGTTCCCACTGAGGTCCGGTCCACGCGACGTCCGTCGGGTACGCTCCGCCACGGCGTCACCGGCTCGAGCCACATCTACCCCGCGCCCCATGCACGCCGACAGCGGCGACGGCTCGCGCCATCGCTCGCGGCGCTGCGCGCGTTCTCACAGCGCCCGTGGACGCCGCGTCTCGTCATCGACGGGCTCGGCCATGAGCGGATCGTCGCCGTGGCAGCCGCCGGGATCCTGCTCGGCGCCTCCGTCCTGAGCATCGCCCCATCGGGCCCCGGTGGCGACACCGGTGGACCGATCGGCGACGGACCCGCGCCACGGCTCGCGATCGCGGGTTCTGGCGACGGCCAGGACGTCGGCTCCGTGGAAGACGCGTACGTCCAGCCGAGCGACCGGTCGACCGATCCGGCCTACGACGGCCCGCTCGGCGCTCTCGACGTGACCCGTCAGAGCGATCTCCTGGCGCGCAGCCCCGACGGGCGGGTGTATGCGCAGGCGAACGCGATCGCTGCGGCACAGCCGACCGATACCCAGGTCGAAGGACCGTTCCTCGCCGACGGCACCCTGCTCAAGCCCGTCGCGGTCAACACGACCGTGCCCGACGGCAGCGCCCTCATCGGCACGTACAAGGTCAAGGCCGGCGACACGCTGTCGACGATCGCGGACCACTTCAACGTCTCGACGATGACCCTGTGGTGGGCCAACGACCTGCGGGCCAAGGACCGCCTCGTGCAGGGTCAGGTCCTCAACATCCCGCCGGTGACGGGTCTCGTGGTCGAGGTCGAGTCGACCGACACGCTGGCCAGCCTGGCCAAGGGCTACGGGATCTCCCAGGACGAGATCGTCGCGACGAACCACCTGCAGGATCGCAACCTGGTCGTCGGCCAGGTCCTCGTGCTGCCCGGCGCGAAGGGCGCCCAGATCCTCACCCCCAAGCCGAAGCCGCCGACGACCAGCCCGACGACGCGACCGCGCCCGTCCACCGGCGGCTCCTCGACCCGCACGCCGCCGCCGCCGAGGACGTACTCCGGTGGCAACTTCCGCTGGCCGACGACCAGTCATCACATCAGCCAGTACTACCACTACGGCCACTATGGCCTCGACATCGACGGCTCGACCGGTGATCCGATCTACGCGGCGGCCGGCGGCACGGTCACCTTCGCGGGCTGGAAGAACAACGGCGGCGGCTACCAGGTGTGGATCGCCCACGGGTCCGGGCTGTACACGACCTACAACCACATGTCGAGCGTGTCGGTCGGGCGTGGCCAGTCGGTCGGCAAGGGCCAGCGCGTCGGCCGCATGGGCGCCACCGGCTTCGCCACGGGCTCGCACCTGCACTTCGAGGTCTGGAAGGGCCCGATCTGGAACGGTGGCCGCCGGATCAACCCGCTGGCCTACCTCTAGACGCCGCGGCCGACGCCCCGTCGGCTCCGCCGGGCCGGGAACGCGGGGGGCCGGGAGCCCCGGTAGCCCCGTGCGAGAATGACTCCGATGTTCCTCGACCGTGTGAAGATCTGGGTCCATGCCGGCGACGGTGGTGATGGCGCCGCCACGTTCCGCAAGGAGGCCCACGTCCCGCGCGGCGGCCCGGACGGCGGCGACGGCGGGCGCGGCGGATCCGTCCGAATCCGGGTCGATCCGGGCCAGACGACGCTGCGCGACTTTCGCTACCGCCATCACTTCAAGGCCACGCCCGGTGGTCGCGGGACACGCGCCCGACGCCACGGCAAGGCCGGCGACGACCTCATCATCGACGTGCCGCCCGGAACGGCGATCCACGACGACGAGACCGGCACGTTGCTGGCCGATCTCGTCGCCACCGGCCAGGAGGCGCTGGTCGCGCGGGGCGGGCGCGGTGGACTCGGCAACACCCACTTCAAGTCGGCCACCCATCAGGCCCCGCGGCACGCCCAGAACGGCGAGCCGGGGGAGGAGCGCTGGCTGCGGCTCGAGCTCCGGCTCATCGCCGACGTCGGGCTCGTCGGGCTGCCCAATGCCGGCAAGTCGACCCTGCTCGCGGCGGTGACCTCCGCCCGTCCCAAGATCGCCGACTACCCGTTCACCACGCTCGAGCCGAACCTCGGGGTCATGGACCTCGGCGACGACGACGAGCGGCGCCCGACCATCGCCGATGTCCCCGGGCTCATCGAGGGCGCGTCGAGCGGCGCAGGTCTCGGGCATGCCTTCCTTCGCCATGTCGAGCGGACACGTGTCCTCGTCCACGTCGTCGACGGAGCATCGCGTGACCCGGGCTGGGACTTCGAGGTCATCCGCGAGGAGCTGCGGGCCCACGATCCGGCGCTGCTCGCGAAGCCGACCCTCATCGTGTTCAACAAGATCGATCTCGACGCGGCACGTGCCGCCTGGCCGGCGTTCGAGCGGGCGCGCGGGGACGAGGGGGTCGAGGCGGTCGCCGTCGCCGCCGCGACCGGGGTCGGCCTCGACGCGTTCCGTGACCGGGTGGCGGCGTTGCTGCCCTCGGTCGACGACCTGTCGGCGGCCCCCGAACCGGCCGGCGTCGTGGTCCATCGGATCGACGCGATGGGCGACGGCTTCCGCATCGAGCGCGACGCCGATGACGTCTTGCGCGTGCTCGGCAAGCGCATCGAGCGCGTGGCCGCCCAGACCAACTTCGATGTCGAGGAATCGGCCGAGCGCTTCCAGCGCGAGCTCAAGCGCCTCGGCATCGATGCCGAGCTCCGTCGCGCCGGCGTCGCCGCCGGCGACCTCGTCCGGATCGGCGGCACGGAGCTCGAGTGGGAGTCGCAGCCGTGGGAGGACGCGTGAGCCGGTCCGCGGCGATCGGGATCTTCGGCGGCACCTTCGACCCCATCCACCAGGCCCACCTGGCCGTCGCCGAGTCCGCCCGCGACGCGTTCGCATTGCCGCGCGTGCTGTTCATCCCGGCCGCCCAGCCGCCGCACAAGCCGGACCGCCGCGTCAGCGACCCTGAGCACCGGTTGGCGATGGTCGAGGCGGCCATCGCCGGCAACCCGGCGTTCGAGGCCAGTCGGATGGAGATCGAGCGCGGCGGGATGTCGTACACGGTCGACACGCTCGAGGCGCTGCGGGCCACGTTCGACGGCCAGCGGCTGGCCCTCATCCTGTCGGCTGAATCGTTCGCCGGCCTGGCGACCTGGCGCGAGCCCGAACGGGTCCTCGACCTGGCCGAGCTCATCGTCGCGCCGCGCGACGGCTACCCCGACGCCGATACGGACCTCGTGGCGCGGGAGTTCCCGGGTGTCGCGGCGCGGGTGACGTTCCTCGACGGGCCGCGGATGCGCCTGTCGGCATCGGACATCCGCGCGCGGGCCGCGGCCGGCCGCTCGGTGCGCTACCTCGTCCCTGATGCGGTCGCCGCGTATATCGGCGACCATGCCCTCTACCAGACGGACCGGAGGACCCATCGACCGTGACCGAACCCGCGATCCCGAGCCACGAGCTGCCCAGCGCCGATGGCCTGCCCCACCGCGACACGCCAGCGGCGGTCGTGGCCGGCGACCGGGGCGCCCTCGAGCTCGCCCGACGGATCGTCGAGGTGGCCGAGGACAAGAAGGCCGCCGACATCGTGCTGCTCGAACTCGCCCCGTTGACGACGCTGGCCGACTACTTCGTCATCTGCTCGGGTGGCTCGGAGCGCCAGCTCGACGCCATCGCCGACGGCATCATCTCGACGCTGCGCGACGACAAGGTGCGACCCATCGGTCGCGAGGGGACGCCCGCGTCGCACTGGGTGCTCATCGATTACGGCTCGGTGGTGGTCCACATCTTCACCCCGCCCGAGCGCGAGTACTACGGCCTCGAGAAGCACTGGTCGGAGGCGCGCACGATCCTGCAGGTCCAGTAGCCCGCGGCAGCCGTACTGGGGTGCGGGGTACGGACGGGTCATGATTGGGCTGTGCGCCGCCGTGCCAGCATCGGCGCATGTCCGCTACCCGCGATCGATGTCCCGCCTGTGGTCACCGGCTCATCACGACCCGGTTCGACACCACGTTCCGCCTGCCCGACCGTAGCGAGCGGCTGTGCTTCGGCATCCCGGGCGGACTGTGCGAGGACTGCTCGCAGCTGTACATCGACCCCGATCTCATCGAGCTGCTCGACCTCGGCGAGGGCCGCTGCGTCTTCGCCATCGAGAGCGACCTCGTCGTGCAGGAGCAGGCCTGGTCGTCGGCCGAGTGATCGCCTGACCGACGGCGGGGTCCCGAGGTCAGCCCGGACCGACCGCCGGAGCCGGGCGGGTCGCGTGATCGCGGACCCAGAGCGTGAACGCCAGGCGTCGCTGGGCGACGTCGGCGTCCGAGCCCGGCGCGCCCTTGACCATCGCGTCGAGCTCGACGAGGCCCCCGAGCGCGGCCTGCAACTCGGCGAGGTTCCACAGTCGCCCCTGGGTCTGCATCTTCTCGGCGACGTACGGGTGCAGACCGGTGGCGGCCACCACGTCGGGCGGCTTCTGACCGGCGGCGAACCGGTCGCTGACCTCGATGAGGTCGCGGATCCGGCGATGGAGCGCGGCGAGGATGACCGGTTCGGGGGTGGCGGCGAGGAGCCGGTCGAGGGC
>DAIUES010000166.1:0-5332 GCA_036844985.1 Candidatus Limnocylindrales bacterium | reverse complement strand
GGTCGCGCTCGACGTTGACCTCGACCCACAGGCCCTGGCAGTCGAAGCCGTTCTGGAAGCGCTGGTCCTCGCCGAGCATGGCGTGGAAGCGCTGGTACAGGTCCTTGTACGTCCGACCCCAGGCGTGGTGGACGCCCATCGGGTTGTTGGCGGTGATCGGTCCGTCGAGGAAGCTCCAATGCGGACCGCCGGCCAGCTGCGCCCGAAGCCGGGCGAACGTCTGTCGTTCGCGCCACATCGCGAGGAGCTCGTGCTCCTGGGCGACGAGATCAGGCTTCGAGGTGACGGGTCGGAACATGCATCTCCGGGATCGGCGCGTCGGGGCGGGCGCTCACGACCGGCCCGGCAACCGGTCCGGCGAGTTTGAGTATCCTACCCGCGATGCAGAACCAGCAGGACGCGAGGCCGCGCGCTCGTTCCCCGTTCGTCGCGGCGTTCCTGTCGCTCATCTTCCCCGGCCTCGGCCACCTGTACGCCGGCGCGCCGATGCGCGCCCTCGGGTTCGCCGCAGCGCCGATCCTGCTCGTGTCGCTCGGCGCGGGCGTGATCCTGCGCCTCGACCGGATCGAGCTCGTCTCGCTCCTGTTCAGCCCGTTCCTGCTGACCTCGATCTTCATCCTCAATCTGGTCGCGCTGCTCTACCGGCTGGTGGCGATCATCGACGCGTACCGGGTAGCCGAGTTCGTCAACGCTCATGCCGCGTCCGGCGACGGGCGGCTCGGGCGGGCGCGCCTGCCGCGCAACCCGCTGTCGATCGCCGGCCTGCTCGCGGTCGTCCTCGTCATGGCCGGCAGCCACGTCGTCGTCGCCCGCTACGACGTCATCGCGCTCGATGCCCTGACCGGCGGCTGCATCTTCATCGGTGCCGACGCGACCGGCGAATGCGACCAGCCCGACGAGACGCCCGACCCATCGGCCACGGTCGACCCGAGCGCCGAGCCGACCGAGTCCGCGACGCCCGAGCCATCGCCGATCGGCACGCCGGTGCCCAGCGTGTCGATCCCGCCGTGGGACGGCAGGGAACGACTCAACATCCTGCTCATCGGCGCGGACGAGCAGAACGGCGGGCACAACACCGACACGCTGATCACGGTCTCGATCGACCCGGTCACCAAGCAGGTGGCGATGTTCAGCCTGCCGCGCGACACCGTCGACGTGCCCGTGCCCCCAGGTCCGGCGCGCAGCGTGTGGGGTCGGTCGTACGGCGGCAAGATCAACTCGTTCTTCGCCCAGAACCGACGCCGTGCGGACCTGTGGCCCGGCAACGACCGGACGCGCGGCTACAACGCGCTCAAGGCCGTCATCGGCGAGCTGTACGGACTCGACGTCCGCTACTTAGTCGAGGTCAACTTCAACGGCTTCAAGAAGGTGGTCGACGCCGTGGGCGGTGTCACCGTCAACGTCCAGGTGCCGGTCGTCGACGACCAGTTCCCGGGCACGAACGGCCGCGCGCAACGGCTGTACATCCCGAGCGGACTGCAGCACATGGACGGCGACCAGGCGCTGCGCTACGCCCGGTCACGGCACACCTCGACAGATTTCGATCGCGGCGCCCGCCAACAGCGAGTCCTCCTGTCGCTCCAGCAGCAGACCGATCCGCAGACCCTCCTGCCACGGCTGCCCCAGCTGGTCGATGCCCTCAAATCGGCCGTCCGGACCGACATCCCGCTCGACCAGCTCGACGAGCTCCTCGGTCTGGCGTCCGAGGTCGACACCGCCAACATCCACTCGTACGTGTTCGCTCCCCCGCTCTACTCGCAGGACACCTGCAACGACCCGCGCGGCTGCGTCGTGCTGCCGAAGATCGACCGCATCAAGGCGGCCGTGAAGGATGCCTTCAAGGTCGATCCGCGCGACGAGGCCCTGCGCGAGACCCTCGCCACCGAGGGCGACCAGGTCTGGGTGCTCAACGGGACGAGCACCGCGAACCGCGGTGCCCGCGTGGCGGGCTACCTCGAATTCCAGGGCCTCGCGGCGTCAGCGCCACGGACCAAGCCCGAGGGCGCCGTGCCGGCGACCACGGTCGTGACCGTCTACAACGGCGCCGAGGCGACCCTGCCGGCCACCATCGCCTATCTCGAGGACCTGTTCAAGGTCACGGTCAAGACGGCCACCGATCCGGCGATCCGGGCCGATGTCGTCGTCACCATCGGCCGCAATACGCCCGACCTCGCGCCGCCCCCGTCATCCTGACGCCGAGGTGCCGTTGGCCGGACAGCCGGCGGGCCGCCCCGTTCACTCGATGGGCGTGAGCCAGTGCTGGTACTCCGCCCGGTAGCCCCGGACCGCCTCGAAGTAGCGATCCCGGACGAGCGCAGCGATCGGGCCGATCTCGCCGGACCCGACGGGCCGGTGGTCGACCTCCACGGCCGGCGACACCTGGACGCCCGTGCCGCACACGAACACCTCGTCGGCGACGTACAGCTCCGAGCGATCCATCGACCGCTCGACCACGGGAACGCCCTCGTTGTGGAGGATCTCCATCAGACCCTTGCGCGTGACGCCCTCGAGCAGGTCATCGCTCACGGGCGGGGTGATGGCGACACCGTCGCGAACCATGAAGATGTTGGCGGCCGACGACTCGTTGACGTGGCCGTCGGGGGTGAGGACGACCGCCTCGTCGTAGCCATTGAGCTCGGCCTCGGACTTCTGGAAGGCCATGTTCACGTAGCCGCCGACGATCTTGCCGCGGGCCGGCAGCGCCTCGTCGGCGTTGCGCCGCCACGACGATGTCATGAGCCGGACGCCGTGGTCGGTGTCGATGTAGTTCCCGAACGGCAGGGCGATGACGTACAGCTCGTTGTCGAGATCGTGCAGTCGGACGCCGATCGCCCGGGTCGACTTGTAGAACGACGGACGGATGTAGACGTCCTCACGGAATCCGTTGCGCCGGACCGTCTCGACGATCAGGCCGCTCAGGACGTCGATCGACGGCACGTCCTGCATGAGCAGGATCCGGCACGACTGGCGGATCCGCTCGACGTGCTCGCGGATGCGCAGCCCGTACAGGCGTCCCTGCTCCTCGTTCCAGTAGGCGCGAATCCCCTCGAAGGTCGCCGTCCCATACATGAACGCGTGGGTCATGATGCTGACCTTCGCGTCGCGCATCGGGACGTAGCCGCCCTCGAAGTAGCAGATCAGGTCATCGAGGGCGCCCGCCGCCGGCGCGTGGTGGGCGGTCGGTGCCGGGGTCATCGGTTCGGCAGGCGTGGCTTCGCCGGCCTGGGTCTCGGTAGTCATCGGGGTCGACTCCTGGCTTGACGGTTGCGACGCGAGGTCGCGCTGCACCAGCGACGCACCTCCGAGTATACCGCTGCCTGCCGCTCATCCGACCCGTCTCCGTCGGCTCGGCGAGCGCGCTTCAGCCCTCGGCGAGGGCCGCCACCACGACCGACAGCACGATCACCGCGAGGATCGCGACCGCGACCACGGCCATCAGCCGCTCGCCGCGCAGGGAGAAGCCGACCAGCTCGCCGAGCACGCGGGCGATGGGTGTCGCGATGACCACGATGATGCCGCTATACAGGAACCCCTCGGGCCGCAGCGCGACGAGATCGCCGAGGAGCCGCCCGGGGTCGAAGACCGGAAACGACGTCGTGCCGGGGTCGATGCCGCCGGCGATCGTCAACGCCACGCCGATGCCGAGCAGCACGACCGAAACGACCGCGCCCGAGGTCAGGACGCGGGCGATCCTGAGCTCGATCCGGTCGACGCCCGGGCCGGTCACAGTCCGACCGCCCGGCGGGCCATCTGGAAGGCCGTCCAGACGAGGACCAACACGAACAGGCCGCGCAGGATCCGGGCGTCGATCCGGCCGCTGATCCGCGACCCGATGCTGGCCCCGACGAACACGCCGACCACGGTCGGTCCGGCGATGTACGGATCGACCGCGCCGCGCAGGAAGTAGATGATCGCCGACGCGACCGCCGTGACCCCGATCATCAGGTTCGACGTGGCCGCGGCGACCCGCAGGGACGTGCCCATGATGAGATGCATGGTCGGGACGTTGATCGCGCCACCACCGACACCGAGCAGCGCGGACAAGACCCCAGCCCCGACCGAGGCCACCGACGCCGGCACCAGCCGACGGACTGCATAGTCGGGCCCGGCGAGCGCGGCCGTGGCTCGTTCGAGCCGGGAGCCGACCACGACCGTGTCGGAGCCCGTGGACCCGACCGGTGGCACGTAGGTGTCGGACGGATCGCTGCGACGGACCATCGTGAACGCGACGTAGGCGAGCAGCATCGCGAACAGTGCCGTCAGCACCCGCTCCGGCAGCAGGAACGCGACCACGCCCCCGACGAGTGCCCCGATGGTCGTGAACAGCACGAGCACCATCCCGAGGCGCAGGTTGGCGAGGTGCGAACGCAGGTAGGCGCCGGCGGCTGCACTCGAGGTCGCGATGACGCACACGAGCGAGACCGCCACGGCCTCGCGCAACGGCCGCCCGAAGCCGAGGGTCAGGAGCGGGACGATCAGGATCCCGCCGCCGAGGCCGAGCAGCGACCCGAACAGGCCGGCGACCGCGCCGCTCGCGACCAGCAGCAGGCCGATGCCCACGTCAGGAGCAGGCCGGGACGAGCGGCGGGCGTGCCGGCATCCCGGTCGCGACTAGGGGCGCAGGTGCTGGGGCGCGTACGGCAGGAGCGCGACGTGGCGAGCGCGCTTGAGGGCCACCGCGAGCTCGCGCTGGTGACCGGCGCAGGTGCCGGTCTTGCGTCGCGGCTCGATCTTGGCCCGCTCCGAGAGGTAGCGGCGGAGGCGGTTGACCTCCTTGTAGTCGATCAGCGTCGTCTTGTCGGCGCAGAACGCGCAGACCTTGCGGCGACGTCGGTCGCGGTAGAAATCGTCGCGCTTGCGGGATCGTGCGGGGGCAGCCATGTCGTTTGTCGTTCTCCTGGTCAGAAGGGAAGGTCGTCGAGGTCGGCGTCATCGGACGGGGCGCGGGTCGGACGCACAGCCGTGCCGCCTCCGCCACCGCCACCACCGCCACCCTGGAAGGAGTCGGCCGATCCGCCGGCGTTGCCGCCGAACGAACCCTCGTCGTCGCGCGGTGGTCGGGCCATCGAGATGACGTTGTCGGCCGTGACCTCGAGCGATACCCGCTTCTGGCCATCCTTGGCTTCGTACTCGCGGGTCTTGAACCGACCCTCGACGAAGACCCGGTTGCCCTTGTGGAATTCCTCGGCCGCGCGCTCGGCGCGGTCACCCCAGATGCTCACCCGATACCAGTCGGTGCCCTGGTCGGCCCACTCGCCGGTCTGCGGGTCGCGGCCACGATGGGTGACCGCGACGCTGAACTCGGTCACGGCACGCCCGTTGGGCGTGTAGC
>DAIUES010000165.1:0-5359 GCA_036844985.1 Candidatus Limnocylindrales bacterium | reverse complement strand
CCGCGGTGGCCGCCTTGATGCGGGCGAGGGCGGCGATCAGCGAGCGCTCGAGGGGCAGGCCGCTGATCGGGAAGTTCTCGACCGCGCGCTGGGTCTGGGCTCGCCACTTCGCATCGGCGGGGACGGCCATCTCGCCCATCGAGTCGCGCTCGATGCGGGTGGCCGCATCGCGGTCCGGCGTCGTGTCGGTCATGGCGTCGATCGTACCGCGGCGGGCGTGCTCGTAGCGTTGGTGGAAGGCCCGCCGGCGAAACCCCACGGCGGCGTACAGCGCTTCCGCGGCCGGGCTGGACGCGTCGGAATAGACCTGCACGGTCGTCGCGCCGCGGTCCAGGAACCGCCGCAGGCCGTGGGCGAGCAATGCCCGGGCGAGCCCCTGTCGCTGGTGGTCGGGGTCCGTGCCGACCGGCTCGAACTCGGCGACGCGCCCGATCGGGTCCCACCAGCCGAGGGCGAACGCCGCGAGCGACCCATCGGGCGCCTCGACGACCAGGTCGTCCTCCCATTGGTAGTGAGGGACCTCGCCGACCCGCGCGTACCTGGTCGACGTCAGGCGCGACGTCGGAAAGGCGCGGCGATGCAGGTCGACCCGGGCGCTGAACTCGTCGGGACCGTGCAGCCCACGGATCCGGTAGCCATCGGGCAGCGTCGGCGGCGCTGGCGGTCCGTCCGCAGCGCGCCAGACCCACTGCGACAGCCGCCGTCCCTCGGGCCGGAAGCCGAGCTCGACGAGCACCGCCGTCGCCGCCGCATCGTCCTCGGCAGTCCACGTTCCGAGCGTCGCGGCCGCCTGGTTCGCGAGGGTCCGGGACACGATCTCGCGGAAGACCGCGGCGTCACGTGCCGGCTCCCCGGTCCAGGCATGCCATTCGAGCTCGCCGTCCTCCTCCCACGACCAAGCGACGGTCGTCCCGTCGAGGTCCCACAGCCGGAGGTGGGCGTCGAGGGGATCGGCGGACACGACGTACCACCACTCGATCGCCGCCGGTGTTGCCGCCACAAACGGGGAGCCAGCCAGCCACGCCCGGGACATCAGGTCGGTCGCGACGCGCAGGTCGTCGATGGATGCGGCACGGCGCGCGGTGAGCATCGGCGCGAGCATACCCGTAGCATCGGACCCGACGATGGCCACGATCGACGCCAACGGCCTGCGCATCGGCTACGACGCCGAAGGAGCCGGGCCGCCGCTCATCCTGCTCCACGGCGCGACCTCGGTCGGCGCCCGCGACTTCCGCGCGCAGCTGCCCGACCTGCGTCAGGCGTTCCGCTGCTTTCTGCCCGACGCTCGTGGCCACGGCCGGACGCGCTGGGACACGGCGGCCGGCGGATTCGACGCGGACTGGCTGGCCGACGACGCCCTCGCCTTCGCCGACGCGCTCGAGCTCGACACGTTCCATCTGATCGGGTTCTCGCTCGGGGCGATGACGGCGCTGCGGGTAGCGGTGCGGGTTCCGTCGCGTCTGCGCACGCTGGTCGTCATCGGCATCTCGGTCGAGCGCGAACCGCGCGCGAGCGTGGCGCGGCGGCTGATGGACCCGGTTCGCATCGATCGCGCCGACCCGGCCTGGGCGGCGGACCTGTCGCGACGGCACGATCCGGGCCAGGGCGAGGGTGCCTGGCGGGTGTTGCTGCCGGCCATGGCGCGCGACGTCGCGACGCAGGCCCTCCTGACCCCGCGCCAGATCCGGACGATCGATGCGCCGACCCTGGTCGCTGTCGGCGACCACGATCCGTTCGCGCCGGTCGACCATGCGTGGCGCCTGGCACGCTCGGTCATCGACGGGCGGCTCCTGGTGCTGCCGGACGCCGGCCACGACGCGTTCAGCGAACGCCCGACCGTCGCCACCGAGGCACTGGGCGACTTCTACCGCACGACCGAGGCCATCGCCCGCCGCCGGGCGACGGGCCGGCCGGACCCGGACGACCCGAACGACCCGAGCCACCCGAACCGACAGGAGGCCACCCGATGACGACCCTGCTCGCGCTGTATCGACGACCCGACGGCGGCGACGACGCGCTGGCCACCTTCGAACGACGCTACCGGGCCGAGCACCTGCCGCTCGTGGCCGGGACGCCCGGCCTTCGCTCGACCCGCGTCCAGCGGGTCGCCGGCGCACTCGGTGGCGAGACCGACCTCGTGATGATCACCGCGATGGAGTTCGACGAGCGGGCGGCACTCGACGCCGGCCTGGCGTCCGACGCGATGCGCGCGGCCGGTCGCAACCTGCGCGAGATCGCCCCCGGTCTCGCGACGCTGCTCGTGCTCGAGGACGGCGGCTGACCGCCCCGACCCTTCCCCGACCGTGGATACTTGCCGTGACGAGCCAGCGAGGAGCCTGCGACCCGCGTGACCGACGTCGAGCCGACGACCCGCCATATCCGAGTCGACGCCCCGCCGGCGGGGCATGCTGGCGTCGCCCTCGTCACCATCGATCGGCCCGAAGCGCGCAATGCGCTGAGCTTCGCCCTGCTCGACGAGCTTGCCGACGCGCTCGAGACCCTCGACGCTGACGGTCAGACGCGGGTCGCGGTCCTGACCGGTGCCGGGGATCGGGCGTTCGCGGCCGGCGCGGACATCCTCGAGCTGGCCGACCAGACACCCGAGCGCCTTCGCGCCGAGGGCCGGTTCGAGGCGTGGGACCGGATCTGGGCGGTCGGCATCCCGCTCATCGCCGCTGTCCGTGGCTACGCGCTTGGTGGCGGTTGCGAGCTGGCCATGTCGTGCGACCTCATCGTCGCGGGCGACGACGCGCAGTTCGGCCAGCCCGAGATCCGCATCGGCGTCATGCCCGGTGCCGGCGGTACCCAGCGGCTGACCCGGGCGATCGGCACGGCCCGCGCGATGGAGCTTGTGCTCACCGGGCGATCCATGCCGGCCGACGAGGCGCTGCAGGCCGGCCTCGTCACCCGGGTCGTGCCCGCCGCGCAGACGCTCGATGATGCCCTCGCCCTCGCCGACACGATCGCCGCCCAGCCACCGCTCGCGGTCCGTGCCGCCAAACGGTCCGTGCTGGCAGCCGCCGAGCAGCCGTTGAACGTCGGCCTTCGCCGCGAGCGCGACGCGTTCTTCGACCTGTTCGGGAGCGAGGACCAGCGCGAGGGCATGCGCGCGTTCACCGAGAAGCGACCGCCGCTGTGGACCGGCCGCTGGATCGACCAGGTCGACCACGACCGCAGCCACGACCAGTGAGGAGGGACGACGACGATGGAGCGTGACCCGTTCGAGGGCGGAGCCGATGTCGGACGCGATCACGTGCGCGACCTCGGCGACGAGCCGCCGGCCGCCTTCCGCGACGCGGCGCCCGACATCCTGTCGCCGATCGACGAGTCCGCCCCGGTCAGCGGCCATACCCCGCCGCCCGAGTCGGCGACGTCGGCGGTCGACTCCCCCGAGCACGATTGGGCACTCGCCCGCGAGCTCGTCAAGCCCGCCTTCCGGCCGGTCGGTACCCAGGGACTCGCCATCGAGGACCTCGACCGCGAAGCGCTGAGCCGACAGTCGATGACCAGCCACTCGCAGCCGCTCATCGACGTCGGACCGGCGGGGCTGCCGGTGGTCTACACGATCGCGGGCAGTGGCTTCGACGTCGTCGTCAACGGCGACCACCTGTTGTCGTGGGGGATCGATCCGGTCGTGCTCCAGGATGCCGCGATGGAGAACCTGACCACGTGGGCATCGACCGCACCGTGGACCGAGGAGGTGTCGGGCGACCGGCGCGTCATCAGCTCCGACACCGGAGACGGCCTTGATGCGGTCCGCATCCTCCTGCCGGAGACGCTCGCCCACCTGGCGAGCGAGCTGGGCGGCGACGGGCGTGTGCTGGTCGGCATCCCGGAACAGCATCTCCTGGCTGCCGCGACCCTTCGCCCGTCGGACACCGACTTCGCCCAGCTGTTCGCCGACTTCGTCATCGAGCAGTCGGGCGGCGCCGACGAGCCCATCGACCGGCGTGTGTTCGAGATCGTCGACGGTCGACTGGTCGAGTTCGCCTGACATGGTCGATGGCCTGCGCGTCGAGGTCGACGGGCCGGTCGCGACGCTCACACTCGATCGACCCGCCGCGCTCAACGCGCTGACGGTGCCGGTCAAGGTCGGCCTGCGCGAGGCGCTCGAGTCGATCGCCGCAGATCGCTCGGTCCGGGCGGTCATCCTGACCGGTGCCGGGCGGGCGTTCTGCGCGGGCCAGGACCTGGCCGAGCGCGAAGCGCCCGATGCTGCGCTGCTCGATGTCGAGGTGCGCGAGCGCTACAACCCGATCATCCGCGCGCTGCGCTCGATGAGCCAGCCGGTCATCGCCGCGGTCAACGGCGTGGCGGCCGGTGCCGGTGCGTCGCTCGCGTTCGCGTGCGACCTGCGGATCGCCGCCGAGGAGGCCCGGTTCGTGCTGGCGTTCGGGCGGATCGGGCTCGTGCCGGACAGCGGCGCCACGTGGTTCCTGCCGCGGCTGGTCGGTCCGGCCAAGGCCGCCGAGCTGGCACTGGTCGGCGATACGGTCGACGCCGCGGAGGCGTTGCGGATCGGGCTCGTGTCGAAGGTCGTGCCAGGCGATCAGTTGATGGCAGAGGCACGGGCGTTGGCGGACCGGATCGCGGCCGGCGCGCCGTTGGCCATGTGGCTCACGAAGGGAGCCCTCGAACGGTCGCTCACGATCGGCCTCGACGAGGCACTCGACGCCGAGGCCGAACTGCAGGGCATCGCGGGCGCTTCGGCCGACCACGCCGAAGGCCTGGCCGCCTTCCGCGAGAAGCGTCCGCCGCGATTCAAGGGCGCCTGACGCCACGCGTGTGGTGGCGTAGGCTGGCGCCATGACCGACCCGCTCGCGCTCGATCCCGTGCTGGCGCCGTCCGATCGAGCCTCGTCAGGCGCGCCCGTGCGACACCACGACGAGGCGTACGACGCGTGGTTCACGCGGTTCGAAGCCCACGTCATGGCCGGCGGCAAGGTCGAATCGACCGACGCGATGCCCGATGAGTACCGAACCGCCGTCCTGCGCTTCGTCGAGATGCACGCCAACTCGGAGCTGATGGGCGTCCTGCCCGAGCGCGAATGGCTGATGCACGCCCCCACGCTCCGGCGCAAGCTCGCGCTGACGGCCAAGGTCCAGGACGAGGTCGGTCACGCCCAGCTGCTGTACCGCATCGCCGAGGACCTCGGCAAGCCGCGCGAGGCGATGTTCGACGACCTGCTCGCGGGCCGGACGAAGTTCCACAACGTGTTCCACTACCCGACCGTCGGCTGGGCCGACGTCGGGATGATCGCGTGGCTCGTCGATGCGGCCGCGATCGTCGCCCAGCAGGCGTTGCGCGACTCCTCGTACGCGCCGTACGCCCGGACGATGCGCAAGATCTGCTGGGAGG
>DAIUES010000164.1:0-5366 GCA_036844985.1 Candidatus Limnocylindrales bacterium | reverse complement strand
ACGACCGTCCGCGGTCGAGCCGTCAGCCGAGCTCGTCGCATCGATGGCGTCTAGGGTCCCGGCTGGCGCGGAGTTCGCGTGCCGCTCGGTACGCGTCCGCTCGCGGGATCGCCTACGGTCGCGTGACGGCATACAGCCGATACTCCCCGGCCTCGCCGACGAGCGGGAACCGCTCGAATGCGGCGTCGTCGACCGGCATGTAGGCATGCTCGATGGGGCTCACGACGATGTAGTCGATGCCGTACTGGGCGATGAGCGCATCGGCCGCCGGGTCGCCGGCGTAGATCCGCTTGATGTCTGCCTCCCGGTCTGCGTATTCGAGCCCGTGCGCCCAGATGTAGCCGGTGTAGCCGAGCAGTGATCGGCGGCCGGTCAGGAACACCGGGGGATCGTACGTCGGCGCGTGGAGCACGAGGGCGCGCGGTGGCGTCTGGTCGCGGATGGTCGCCGCGATCGCGATCCCGTCCGCATCGAACTCCTGGTACGACGTCTGACCCGACACGACGCGCCAGACATCGAGCCCGCCGGCCAGCGTCAGCACGAGCAGGGCAGCAACCCCGGCGAGCGCCCACGCCCGGCCACCGCGCAGGAGCCGCGCGACGACGAGCGCGACGATCGGCACGAAGCCGATGAACGCATAGAACAGGACCTTGATGTTGTCCCACACCCACGGCGCGAGCTTGGCGATGTTCGGCACGATGAACCACACGAGGAACGCCAGGCTGAACAGGAGGAGCGCACGAGGCACCAGCCGCGGTCGCCCGTCGCGGGCCGGCCACCACGCCCCGATGACCGCCAGCGGGATGAACAGACCGGTGTTGATGAACCAGAACCACAGCGGGTTCTGGTCACGATGGTCCCAACCGAACTCGAAGCCGAAGAAGGTGCCGGCGTCGGCGATGCTGTCCTTGGTCGACCACCAGATCTGGGGCAGGGCGAGGGCCAGGGCGACCAGTACGTAGACCGCCCACGGCCGGGTCTTGCCGTCACGCCACTGGCGGAAGAACAGCCCGATGAAGAACGCCGTGCCGAGCACGACCACGAAGGAATGGGCGTGGATCAGCGGCAGCACCCCGGTGAGGATCCCGGCGGCGACCGCGCTGCGCAGCGCTCGATCGGCCGGCTCGTGGACGAAGCGCCACAGCAGGATGAAGGACATCAGCGCGACGGGCAGCCCGAATAGCAGGCTGCGCTGGGTGACCAGGAGGGTGGTGATCGCGTTGCCCCAGCGGTACGGACCGTCGGGGGAGATGGAGTAATCCTGTGGCAGCGCGAACAGCACCCCGAAGACGCCCCGCTCCGACGCCGCGACGTCACCGAGCAGCTGGACGAACCCGAGGCCGCCGCTGAACAGCACGATGGCTGGGGTGATCCAGGCCGCCAGTCGGTCGCCCGTCAGCACCAGCGTGACGCGGTACAGGATGGCGACCAGGGCCAGACCGAGGACCAGGTTCTCGATGAAGTAAGCCTCGGCCAGCGAGGCTCCGAGGCCCACGAACATGGCGCCCAGGAAGTCGGCGAGGTACGGGTAGGCGAACCCGGTCCCGGCATAGGTCGGGTCCTCCGGCGGGAAGTTGCCGCCGGCGGCAAAGCTCATCGTGACCTGGAAGTGGAACGGCAGATCGCCCAGGTTGTTGACGTAGCCGGTGGCGATGGTCCCGTCAGGCTCGAGCACGACCTTGCTGAACACGAACACGAGCAGCACGACCGCACCGACCGCCAGCAGCAGCGGACCGGTCGTCGTCAGGCCGGGTTCGCGGATCGCGCCCGTGATCGCATCGCCGGTCGCGCGGGCGTCGACCCGGAGCCGGGCAACACGGTCGGAGCCCTGGAGGCTGGCCAGCGGAAGCCCGGCGACGATCGCGGCCACGATCGTGGCAGCCGGCAGCCCGATCAGGTTCGCGGCGATGAACCCGACGAGGGCCAAGGTCACGAACCCGGTGACCGCACCGAAGGCGACGCGGACGGGCAGGGATGCCTCGTCGTCATAGACGTAGCTGAGAACGGTGCCGCCGGCGACGGCCAGGAGGGTGAGGATCAGTGCGGCCACCATCGGTCGGGGACGCTATCACATGGCCGGGGCGTGGCCGCGGTCGGTGGTGGGACGTGGGCTGGGCCGGACCCCGAACAGTGCGGTCGGCGGGCGGCCGCACCCCGGCCGGTCCGGTCGCGGGTCGCGGACGTCGACGTTGCATGTGACGGGCCTACCAGCGAACGGCGCGTCGGCCCGACCGGCTCGTCGATCGTACGTGGGACGGGACGCAACGCACGTCGATCAAGCGGTGCTTTTCGCTCCTTCCGGGCGGATCGGTCGTGTTCGTTCGCTGGTTGGTGCAACCGATGCAACGTGAGCGGCGCGCGGTCGGTCGGGCCGATGCGGCGGCGCGCGGCCCGGTTGCGGGACCCATCCCGCGGGCCTGGACCTGGGGCCGGCGGCCCGAGGCCCCCGCGCCCGCCGGACCCGACCCGGAACCTCAGCCCTTCGGCTCGACCACCACCGTGACCTCGGGGGTCATGCCCGCGAAGACCTTGATCGCGACCTTGTACGTGCCGAGCGACTTGAGCGGCTCTTCCAGGTCGATCTTGTGCCGGTCGACCTCGATGCCGCGTCGTGCGAGCGCATCGGCGATGTCCTTGGACGTGATCGAGCCGTACAGCTTGCCGCCCTCGCCGACCTTCACGCCCATCGTCAGGGTCGTGCTGGCGATGCGGGTCGCCGCGATGTCGGCGTCCTCGCGCTCCTTCTTGCGCTTGTCCTCACGACTCGCGATGTCGTGCTGCCACGCTCGATAGGCCCCGCCGGCGGCCGGCACGGCCGCACCCTGCGGGATGAGGAAGTTCGTTGCGTATCCGTCGGCGACCTGCTTCATGTCGCCGCTCTTGCCGAGCTTCGGCACGTCCTTGGTCAGGATGACCTTCAAGAGCTGGGATCCTCCTTGGTGATCCAGGCGCGTGCGCGTGGCACGACCCCGGATCGGTCGATGGCATTCCCGGCGGCCTTGATCAGGCCGGGGACCCGGCGGATGGTCCGCCGGACCGGGCCCGGCGTCAAGCGCCGGATCTGGGCGATGTCGCGATCGTACGCCGCGCGCTCGATGTCGAGGTCCGCCAACTTCTCCTGGAGCAACTCGGGCGGCACTCCGTCGAGGAACAGGTCGACGGCGAGGACGACGACGATCAGGTCGTCGAGCCCGCCGATGATCGGCACGCTGTCGGGGATGATGTCGCGCCCGATGACGAGGTAGCCGGCTGCCGCGCCGAGCATCACCTTTCGGTCGTTGGGCATCCGCTCGTCGAGGACGAGGGCACCGATCAGGCGCGCGTAGTCGGGAACCCGGCTGGCGATCGGCAGGAACGCCAGGAGCGAGACGAATCGGCCGACACCGGCGCGTCCCGGGCTTGTTCGCTTGGCCATCGTCGGTCGTGTCTCCTCGTCGTTCGGGACCGGGAGTCTACCAAGGAACGACGCGCGGCCCGACGTGACCCGGAAGCACCTTGACCTTGACATCGAACGTTCGTTCGGTATCATGCTGCCCAAGGAGGCGCGAGTGACGAAGCACGACGCCGATCGCAAGGTCCGGATCCTCGATTTCATCGCCGCGACGTTGCGCGCGCGCGGCTATCCGCCGTCGGTCCGCGAGATCATGACCGCGGTCGGGCTCGCCTCCACGTCCGCCGTCCACCATCACCTGCAGATGCTCGCCCGCGACGGCTACCTCGAGCGTGGAGAAGGCCAGAGCCGCGCGATCCGGCTGACCCCGACCGCGGCGATCCGCCTCGGCCTCTCCAGCGAACTCGTCCCGCAAGCCACCTCGGCCGATTCGCGGGTCGTGCCGATCATCGGCGAGATCGCCGCCGGTGGCCCGATCGAGGCCTACCAGGATGCGTCGGAGTCGATGGCGGTGCCGGACATGCTGGCGCCGAGCGGCGACGCCTACGTCCTCAAGGTCCGGGGCGACTCGATGATCGAGGCGCACATCGCCGATGGCGACTTCGTGCTCATCCGCCCCCAGACCACCGCCCGCAACGGCGACATCGTGGTCGCCCAGGTGGAGGAGAACGGGGTCACCCTCAAGCGCTTCTTCAAGGAGAAGGACCGGGTCCGTCTCCAGCCCGCCAACCCGGCCTATCCGGCCCAGTTCTATGACGACGTCCGCATCCAGGGGAAGTTGATCGGGGTCATCCGCCGCCTCGACTAGGCCTCGACTGGACCGCCGGCGCGCCCGCCTGGGGATATCCACGAAACCGTCCACATCGTGTGCACATCGGGTGGCGATCCGTGGACGCCGGGGGTCGCCAAGCGGCCCGTTCGTTGACCTGTGACCGGTGCTGCCACCGGACAATGACGCCCCCAACCCAAACCGTCGGAGTCCGCCCACGCCGTGATCGACCGTCTGCCGCCCCAGAGCCTCGCAGCCGAGCAGTCCGTTCTCGGCGCCATCCTCATCGACCGCGCCGCCGTCGTGGAGGTTGCCGAGTTCCTCCGCCCGGAGGACTTCTACCGCCAGGCGAACGGCCGGATCTACGCGGCCATCCTCGACCTGTTCGAACGGCGCGAGCCGATCGACATCGTCACCGTCGCCGAGGCGCTGGAGCGGCGCGACGATCTGGAGGCCATCGGCGGCCGGGCGTACCTGTCGAGCCTGAGCAACGAGACCCCCACCGCCGTCCACGCCGCGCAGTACGCCCGGATCGTCGAGCGCAAGGCCGTCCTGCGCAACCTGATCGGCGCGGCGGGTCGGATCGCCGGCATCGGCTATGAGGATCCGGCCGAGATCCAGGAGGCGATCGATCGGGCCGAGGCGGAGCTCTTCGCGGTCAGCCAGAAGCGGATCGACACGGGCTTCAGCGCGCTCAAGTCGTTGCTTCACGAGGCGTACGACCGACTCGACTACCTGCACGCCCACCGCGGCGAGATCTCGGGCGTTCGCACCGGCTTCACCGACCTCGACGCCCTGACCACCGGACTCCAGCCGAGCGACCTCGTGATCGTGGCCGCACGTCCGTCGGTCGGCAAGACGAGTTTCGCCCTCAACATCGCGGAGCACGCGGCCGTCAAGGAGCGCAAGAGCGTCGGGGTGTTCAGCCTCGAGATGAGCAAGGAGCAGCTGGTCCTGCGGATGCTGTCGAGCGTCGCCAACATCGACTCCCAGCGGCTGCGGACGGGCTTCCTCGAGGAGCTCGACTTCGCCCGGATCGCGCCGGCGATGAACTCCCTGTCCGAAGCCCCGATGTACATCGACGACACGCCGAACATCAGCGCGATGGAGCTGCGCACCAAGGCGCGCCGCCTGCAGGCCGAGGCCGGACTCGACCTGGTCGTCGTCGACTACCTGCAGCTGATGCAGGCGACGACCACCAATCGG
>DAIUES010000163.1:0-5387 GCA_036844985.1 Candidatus Limnocylindrales bacterium | reverse complement strand
TGGACCTTGCCGAGGCACGCTGGCGGACCGGCGATCTCGACGGTGCCGGCGAAGCCGCGCTGGCGGCCATCGACGACGACGACGGACCATTGGTTGCCCTGGTCATCGCCGGGGAGGCGGCCGCCGCCCGCGGCCGACCCACCGAGGCGCGCCGCTACGTGGACCGTGCCATGGCGGTCGCAGACGGCGCCATCGACGCGGTCTTCGCCGGGATGCCACGCGCCTCTGCGTGGCCACCCGATCCCGCTGCGCCGCCGCCGGCGCCGACGACGATGTTCGACCCGCCCCATGGGCCTGCCCGTAGCACGCCGCGCCCCCCACGCGTCCCGGACGAGCGACGCCCGTCGCCCGCGGCTGTGCGCAGCGACGATCTGGCCCGGGCCGCGTCGACGGCCCCGGCCCTGGTCGCGGCAACGCCGCCGTCGAGCGACTCGGCGACCATCGCCATGTGGGCCGAGCCCGAACTCGCCGCCCGAACCGAGGCGGACGCCCGGACCGAGGCCGGTCTGCCGCTCGCCGAAGAGGCGCTCGAGGGGGGCCGGGCCGCCCTCGAATCCGGCAACGTCCCGGTCGCGGCGACCGCCCTGACCCTGGTCCTGCGCCTGTCGGGCGATCTGGCGCCGGCCGTCATCGACCTCGTCGGCGCACGGACCGAGCCGGAGTTGGCGTTCGTCCGCGGCGATGCGTATCGTCAGGTCGGCCGCGAGCTCGACGCGCTGGCCGCCTACGCCGTGGCCGCCCGCGCGGCCGACGAGCCGGCCACGACCGACCCCATCGACCTTCTCGACCCACCCCAAGGAGATCACGCGTGACCGAACGGACCCTCGTCCTCGTCAAGCCCGACGGCCTGCAGCGCCAGCTGACCGGCCGGATCCTCGCCCGCTACGAGGACCGCGGGCTCAAGCTCGTCGGCCTCAAGCTCGTGCACGTCGGGCGCGACCTCGCGGAGCGGCACTACGCCGTGCATCGGGACAAGCCGTTCTTCGCGGGCCTCGTCGAGTTCATCACCTCGGCACCGCTGGTGGCCCTCGCGCTCGAAGGTCCCAACGCGATCGCCGTCGTCCGCGCGATCAACGGCGCGACGCGCCCCCACGAGGCCGCCCCGGGCACGATCCGCGGCGATTTCGCGCTCGAGACCGCCCAGAACATCGTCCATGCGTCCGACAGTCCCGAGTCGGCCCAGGCCGAGCTGGACCTGTGGTTCTCCGCGGCGGAGCTGTTCGACTACCCGCGCGACATCGACCGCTGGGTGCTCGCCCCGGCCGACTGAGTCAGGGGGTCGCGACCGGCTCGAACGAGGATTCGAGCGAGCTCGATGGCGCGGGTTCGGCGGACGGCGGGACCGCCTCCGACGGCACCGGCGCGAAGGATTCGATCGCACCGCCGGCCATGGGCGGCAGACCGGCCGCGGCGCGTTCGGTGCCGAACGCCCCGGCTGATACCGCCAGCGCGAGGGTGGCCAGCAGGATGGCGGCGCCCGTCGCGCCCGGCAGGCGATTGTCGCGCCACGTCCGGACGATCCAGCCACGCAGGTCGTTGATGTCGAGCCGACCGACCACCGGCTGCCACCGCACCCGGTCCTGGTTGCCGTTCGATCGCTCGAGGCCGACGGCGATGAGCCGCCCGTAGTACAGCAGCGGCCCCAGCGTCCCGAGCAGGACGATCACGTCCAGCGGACCGTCGAGCACGAGATCGACGAGTGCGCCGCGGGCCTCCGCGGCGGCGAGGCCCGGCAGGCCGATGCTCGCGACCACGACGGCACCGAGGACGACGGCCAGGATCGGCGCCCGGAAGATCCAGCCGCGCAGCTCGGCGACGCGACCCGTCCCGAAGCTCGCACGGGTGACGGCCGCCCACGCGGCGAACGCACTGCGGGTCACCACGAAGGCCACGATCCAAGTGCGCGCGGGCGCCCAGGCATCGGGGTCGAGGGCGGCGATCGCGAGCATGACGATGCCCGAGTCGCCCACGATGGCGTAGCCGACGATGTGCTCGATGTCGTCCTGGATCCAGGCCGCGATGGACGCGAACAGGACCGACGCGATGGCCACGAACAGCACGACGGCCCGGACCTGGTCGAGATCCACCAGCAACGGCGCGATCGACGCGTCCGCCCACGCCAGCGCCACGATCGCCAGCGCGGCCGGAGCCAGCGCGGTCACCAGCGGCAGCGACGTCTCGGGGACGGCGTCGGTCATCCGCGCCGCCCAGGTGTGGACCGGGATGGCGCCGAAGCGCAGGGCGACGGCGAGGGCGACAGCGAGGTAGGCCAGCCCGAACACGATCGGCTGGGCCGCAAGCTCGCTGAGGTCGCGCCCGATCCAGGCCGTCGCGGCGACCGCCATCGTGCCGGCAACCGCAGTCGCTCGCAGGGCCCGGGCCCCGGCGCTCGCGGCCAGACGACCGCCACCCGGGGCGATGGCCAGCACGGCGGCGAAGGCGCCGCCGGCCGTGGCCGCGAGCACGGCGGCCCGCGCGTCCGGGATCGACAGGGCGAGGGCGGCCGTGGCCAGGATGCCCAGGGTCATGGCCGGCACGTCGCGCTGGGTCGCGGTCGCCTGACCGACGATCGCCAGCAACAGCCCGACGACCGAAGCCAGGGTCAGGAACAGCCGCAGGTAATCGGTGGTCGCCAGTGCGCCGCCGCCGAGGACCAGCGCCTCCCCGGGCCGGATGGTGATCGCCGCGACGCAGGCCGCCCCAAGCGCGACAAAGCCGATGGCGGTCGACAGTCGGTGGGAGGACCGGGCGAACACCGCCGCGGTCGCACCGAGGCCGGTCACCAGCAGGAACGGCAGCAGGCTCATCGCACGTGGCTCAGCGCGGGAGGGCGTGATCGGCGTCGATGGGGTGCGCGTCGGGCTGCCGGTGTCCCCGCGCTCGGCCGATGCCGCGCCCCAGGGCCCGACGACCGGGCCGTGGCGTGCCCGCGTCGTCGGCGAGCGCGTAGCCCTCGCTGCCGTCGTCGCGGGCGAACGTGGCCAGCGCCGCCACGCCCCCGGCGAGCGCGACCAGGGTTCCCGCCGCGAGCAGCTGTTCGAAGTCGCCGGGAGTTCCGCCGAGGGCGGCCCGGACGAGGAGCGCGGCATCGAACAGGAGCACTGACCCGGCCCCCACACGCACGATGTCGCGGCCGGTCAGGACCGGCGTGACCACGACGGCCGCGACCGCGAAGCCCGCCGCGCTGGCCAGGGCCGGTCCGCCCGCCGGTGCACCCAGCCCGTGGGCCGCGAACCCGACGATGGCAGCGGATGCGGCGACGAGCGCCTCGGCCGGCCAGCCGATCCGCGATCCGCCGGTCGACGACGCGGGCCGTCCCGTGTCGGACCGGTCACGCGCCACGATCGCCAGCAGGTAGCCGGCGAGGATGGCCCCGACGAACCGTGCCGCGAGGCCGAGCGGGCCCGCGGTCGGTTCGACCAGCAGCGGGGATGCGACGAGCACCACGGTGAGGCCCAGGGCCGTGGCCCGGACATCGTGGCTGGAGATGGCGACGATGGCCCCGGCCACGACCGCCAGCGCGACCCCAGCCAGGATCGGGTTCACCGCCGGGTCACCGCCAGCGTCACGGCGTGGTCGACGCGAGGTCCGGGTAGGTGGGTGTGGGCAGGATCCCGAACGTGTCGAGCGGCCAGTAGCGCAGCCAGGCACGACCGATGACGCGGTCGATGGGGATCGGCCCGAACGTGCGCGAGTCCTGGGAGTTCGCGCGATGGTCGCCCATCAGGAAGAGCTCGCCGGCGGGCACGGTCCACGAGGTCTGTTCGGGCGGCGCCGTCGTCGGCTGCGGGTCGCCGCCGGGCTCGTCGGCATACAGGTACGGCTCGGTCAGCGCGACCCCGTTGACGTAGACGAGACCGTCATCCCGGATCTCGACCTTGTCGTTCGGCTGGCCGATGACGCGCTTGATGAACGGCGTCCCCTCGTCGTCCCACTCGGTGGGTGGCGCGAACACGACGATGTCGCCCCGCTTGTAGCTGTCGAAGCGGGGCGTCAGCTTGTCCACCAGCACGTACTGCTCCGGCTCCAGGGTCCGCTCCATCGAGAACATCTGGACCTTGTAGGGCTGGGCAACGAAGTTCTGGATGACGAAGAAGATGATGAGCGTGAGGACGAGGGTCTCGACGATCTCGAAGAGACACCCGAGCGCGGGTCGTTTGCTCACAAGTCCGGCAGTATAGGGGCGCGTGCGGGCACCCGCCGCCGATGCCTCGGCGGACCGTCGCGCGGGCTGCATATGCAGGCGCATATCCGGGTTTGACCCGCTGGAGAACGCCTTGTTACACTCGCCGCCGGCCTGCAAGGTCCCAGCCCACGGTGCGTGCCGTCGGGACCGAGGCAGCAACCCCCGGACACCCGACCGAAGTCGTGCACGCCACGCTCCAGGGGTCGGACGCCGGTCAGTCGCCCACGTGGAGGACCCGACGCCCTGATGGATGCCAGTGCGCTCCAGTTGATCATCCTGCCCGCCGGCCTCATCGCGGTGCTGTTCGCCCTGTATCTCGCCCGCGACGTGCTCGCCCGCGACACGGGCACGGCCGAGATGCAGGCCGTGGCCGGCACCATCTTCGAAGGCGCCGTCGCCTTCATCCGGCGCCAGTACACGACGATCGGCATCCTCGCCCTCGTCGGCGCCGTGATCATCGGTGTCGTCATCGCCGTCGTCGAGACGGCCGATGTCGCCGACGTCCCGGAGCTGGCCGGCGCGCCGATCGGCGTCCGCACGGCCATCGCCTTCCTCGTCGGGGCGGCTTGTTCGATGGCGTCCGGGATCATCGGCATGTACATCAGCGTGAAGGCCAACGTGCGGACCGCGTCCGCCGCCCGGCGCAGCCTCGTCGAGGCGGTCCAGGTGGCGATGCGCGGCGGCGCCGTGTCGGGCTTCCTCGTCGTGGCCCTGTCGCTCCTCGGCGTCTACCTCATGTTCGTCGCGTTCGGCGGGTTCGATCGTCCGGACCAGGCCCCGTTCCTCATCGTCGGCTACGGCTTCGGCGCGTCGTTCGTCGCCCTGTTCGCCCAGCTCGGCGGCGGGATCTACACGAAGGCCGCCGACGTCGGCTCCGACCTCGTGGGCAAGGTCGAGAAGGGCATCCCCGAGGACGACCCGCGCAACGCGGGCGTGGTGGCGGACCTCGTCGGCGACAACGTCGGCGACTGCGCCGGTCGTGGTGCCGACCTGTTCGAATCCACGGCGGCCGAGAACATCGGCGCCATGATCCTCGGCGTCGGTGTCTACGCCATCGCGTCGGCGGCCGGCTGGCCGCATCCCGAGGCGTGGATCTTCTTTCCGCTCGTCGTCCGCGCGTTCGGCCTGCTGGCGACCATCGTGGCCATCTTCTTCGTCCGCGGCAAGGAGACCGAGGACCCGATGAACATGCTCAACCGCG
>DAIUES010000162.1:0-5432 GCA_036844985.1 Candidatus Limnocylindrales bacterium | reverse complement strand
CTTAGGCGCCAACTGTGGCTGGAGGAGGGGAGTGCCGCCGACCGACGCTTCCTCGCTGCCTTGGACGACGTGATCGTGCGCGACTCGGACGGACGCGTGGGGCTGCGCGGCCAGCGACCACTGCCGATCGGCATCGTCACGTGGACCGCGCGGGCCGACTCGTGAGCGACGCGGCGGCGGGGCCCAACGGCCGTCCGCTCGTTGGGCCGTTCGACCGAGCGGGCTGGCGAGCGTGGCTGATCGAGCATCACGCAGCGAGCGACGGGGCGCACCTCGTGTCATGGCGGCGCGGATCCGGGAGGGCGAGCGTGCCGTACGAGGAGGCCGTCGAGGAGGCACTGTGCGTCGGCTGGATCGATTCGGTCGGCAGGGTGGTCGACGACGAGCGGGCGATCCAGCAGTTCTCGCCGCGACGGCCGGGGAGTGGCTGGGCACGATCGAACAAGGAGCGGATCGAGCGACTGACTGCGGCCGGGTCGATGTTGCCGGCCGGCCTGGCGGTGGTCGAGAGGGCGAAGCAGGACGGGTCATGGTCCAGGCTCGACGACGTCGAGCGCCTCATCGTGCCGGCCGACCTCGGAGCGGCACTCGATGCGGCTCCGCCGGCGAGGGAGGCATGGGAGGCGTTCAGTCGCTCCGCCCGGCGGATGCTGCTCGTCTGGCTGGTCGAGGCGAAGCGGGCGGACACTCGGACGCGGCGGATCGCCGAGATCGCCTCGAACGCCGCGCGCGGGGAGCAGCCCCCGGCGTTTCGCCGGCGGGACTGAGCAGGCGCGAGCCTGGGTCAGTCGTCGCCGCCCTCGGGCCGTTCGGCGCGCTCGGGCCGCTCCCCGCGATCGAGCTGCGCATCGTGCTCGAGCCGACGAAGCATCCGCTCGGCGCGTGACATCCGCGCGACCCGCGCGGCTTCGTGGATGAGCATGGTCAGTTCGGTCGCGTCCGGGACCTCGCCCGGCCGGAACGTCAGCCAGCGCGCCAGCTTTGTCACGCCGCCGCCGTCGAGGACCCGGCCCGGGTCGTCCATCGCCACCCCCTGGACAAAGCCGAGATGGATGTGCCGCGGCTCGGGCATGATCCAGCAGAAGTACACGGTTCGGCGACCGACGGGCACGTCGTAGCCGACGATCCGCCATCCCGTCCGCACCCGCTCCATCGCCTCCGGCGAGGCGTGCCGGACGATCTCGCGCAGCCGCTCACCGATCGCGGCGATCGGCGGCGGATAGTCGCCGAGGAGCGCTTCGGGCGGCATCGTGTCCATCGGCCCCATCATCGACCGCGGAACAAGACACGGGCTGTCCACATTCGGTCGTTGGCCCGTGTACCCGGCCGGTGTCACGCGCCAGGTCGCCAACCGCCAGGTCGCGCGCGCCTGGGGTCCCCCGCCGCCCGTGGGTCCCCCGCTCCCCAGACGTCCGGCATGATCGCCCCATGTTCATTCGAGGCACTACAGGCGGCGCTATTCGCTTGGGGGATGGATCGAACGCGCTGGGACGAGCCATCGCCCGCCGGGCACACGTCGTGTGCGACAGGGCCGCGCAAGCGAGATCTCCGGTGGACTCGAACGGTGGTGCGCGGACCTTGATGGCGTGTAACGCCCGAAATGAACACCACGCGTGCACGGCGACCCCGACGGCCCCTGGTCGCGCCGGTCGAACCCACAGGTGTCGAGCGGCGGGTTGGGCCCACGCCTCGTCCTTGCAGGCCCTAGCGTCTTGACCGTCGGTCGTCACCTATCGATACTCGATAGGTGAACCACATCGCCACACACCTCTTGCGCGTTGCTCTGATCCCGCTGTTGCTCGGCGCCGTGGTCGCGCAGTTTCTTGTGCCAGCGATCGCATCGCAGGTGGGAACCACCTTCCCCGAAGTCGCGTACCTCGTCGTCCCGTACTCGGTGGCCGGGATCCTCGTGATCGCCTGCGGCGAAGTGGCGCTACTCGCCGTCTGGCGGCTGTCGTCCCTCGTCGACGACGGGGTCATCTTCTCCCGCGGCGCGCTGCGTTGGGTTGACGTCATCACGGCCTGTGGTGCGGTCGCCACGGTCCTGAGCGCAGTCGTCCTCGGCCACATGCTCGCCTTCGTTCCCGGTGGCGGTGGACCGATGGTCTACTACCTGACGGCGTGCGTGGCCGTCGGGTCGGTCTTCGTGTTCCTGATGATCGTCTTGCGGGGTCTGCTGGTGGCTGCGATCGCCGACCGTGCCGAACTCGACGAGGTGATCTGATGGCGGTCGTGGTCGATCTCGACGTCATGCTCGCTCGGCGCAAGATGTCGGTAGGCGACTTCGCCGCGGCGGTCGGCATCACGCCCGCGAACGTGGCCGTTCTGAAGAATGGGCGTGCCAGGGCGATCCGGTTCACCACCCTCGACTCGATCTGTCGAGTGCTCGAATGCCAGCCCGGCGACATCCTGCGCTGGTCCACCGACGCGCCCACCTGACGCACCGAACGCCCCAGACGGGAACCTGCCCCACCCGCCAAACCGTTCCCCCGATGTCGACGTACCACGGGGAGACGGCGGCGAACCAGACCACCACGCGGTCCATCGTTGACGTGCGCACCACCCGCCCCGATACTCGAAGCCAACATCCACCGTCACCTCCGGATCGGCCCGAGCCCCGCTCGTCCCACCGACCCGCCTCGTCGCCACAGCTCCGTGCCCGTCCGGGCAGGACGGGCCGACCAGTCCCCGCCCACCACGGGGAGGAGGAAGGCAGCGCGATGATCCCCGCACAGTTCGACTACGTGCGTCCGGGAGACCTGGACGAGGCGCTGCGGATCCTCAAGGATCGCGAAGGGGAGGCGAAGCTGCTGTCGGGCGGCTACAGTCTGATCCCGCTCATCAAGCTCCGGCTCGCGCAGCCCGGTCTGCTCGTCGACATCGGGGACGTCGCTGGGCTCGACGGCATCGTTGAGACCGATGCCGAGCTTCGGATCGGCGCCCGTGCGACCCACCGCCGGATCCACGACGACGCGACGGTCCAGGACCACTACCCGGGTATCGTCGACCTGACCGGCGTCATCGGCGACCCGCAGGTCCGCAACTGGGGCACGATCGGCGGCTCGCTCGCGCACGCCGACCCGGCCAGTGATTGGCCGGCCATGCTGCTCGCCACCGACTCGACGATCGTCTGCCGCAGCCAGACCGGTGAGCGGCTGATCAAGGCCCGCGACTTCTTCATCGACACGTTCCAGACAGCCATCGAGCCGACGGAGGTGCTGACCGAGATCCGGCTGCCGCGCCGACCGAAGGGCGCGGGCGGCGCGTACACCAAGCTCGAGCGCAAGGTCGGCGACTTCGCCACTGCCGGCTCGGCGGTCATCGTCGAGATCGGCCCGGACGGCAGGATGGTCCACGCCGGTGTCGGGCTGACCGCCGTGGCCGAGACACCGTTCGCGGCCACGGACGCGGAGGCGATCCTCACCGGCCAGGCGCCGAGTGAGGAGCTGTTCCGTCGCGCGGGCGATGCTGCCGGTGCGCAGGCGAGACCCGCCGGCGACGTCCGAGGCCCGGTCGAGTACAAGCGCGCCATGGCCGCGGAGATGACCGTCCGGTCGCTCCGCAGCGCCGTCGCCCGCGCCCTCGCCTACGCGTAGCCCGAGGAACGACGATGACGACACAGCACATCACGGTCACGGTCAACGGGGAAGCGCGCGAGGCCGATGTCGAGCCGCGCCTCCTGCTCGTCCACCTGCTGCGCGACACGTTCGGGCTGACCGGCACGCACGTCGGTTGCGACACGAGCAACTGTGGGGCGTGCACCATCCATGTCGACGGCCAGAGCGCCAAGTCGTGCACGATGCTCGCGGTCCAGGCCGACGGCCGCGAGATCAGGACCATCGAGGGAATGGCCGATGGGGCAACGCTCCACCCCCTCCAGCAGGCGTTCTGGGACCAGCACGGCCTGCAGTGCGGGTTCTGCACCCCGGGCATGATCATGCAGTCGGCGTGGCTGCTCGGCGAGAACCCGGACCCGTCCGAACAGGAGATCCGCGAGGGCATCAGCGGCAACCTCTGTCGCTGCACCGGCTACGTGAACATCGTCAAGGCCATCCAGCAGGCGGCCGGCGAGCTGAGCGCCGCGGCGTCCGCCCCGGTGGTGGCCGCCGAGACCGTCGAGGGTCAGCAGGTCTCAGCCGAACCGGCAGCGGCCGGCTGAGCGGGAAGGCGACGAAGATGACGACCGAAACCGAACGCCCGCTGCGGACCAGCCCCGAGATCGGGGGCATGGGCCACTCGGTCAAGCGCAAGGAAGATCCCCGCTTCATCCGCGGCGCGGGCGAGTACATCGAGGACGTCAACCTGCCGGGCCAGCTGTGGCTCGACATCGTGCGCAGCCCGTACGCCCACGCGACGATCAAGGGCATCGACGCGAGCGAGGCCCTCAAGGTCCCGGGCGTCCTGGCCGTGATCGACGGCAAGGCGCTCGAGGGCTACAAGCTCCACTGGATGCCGACCCTGGCCGGCGACATGCAGATGGTCCTCCCGACCGACACGGTCATGTACCAGAGCCAGGAGGTGGCCGCGGTCATCGCGACCTCGCGCTATGCCGCCGCCGACGGCGTGGCCGCGGTGCTGGTCGACTACGAACCGCTGCCGGTCGTGATCGACCCGTACAAGGCGCTCGAGGCCGACGCGCCGATCCTGCGCCCGGACCGTGGTCAGGACAAGCAGACCAATCGCATCTGGCACTGGGAGTCGGGCGACGCCGAGCGGACGGATGCCGCGCTCGCCGCGTCCGAGGTCCGGGTCAAGGAGCACATCTACGTTCCGCGGATCCACGTCGCCTCGATCGAGACGTGCGGGATCGTCGCCGACTGGGATCCGATCCGCAGCCAGCTGACGATGCACATGACCACCCAGGCGCCGCACGCCATCCGCACGGTCGTGGCGCTGGTGGCGGCCGGCGCCGGTCTGCCGATCTCCGAGCAGAACATCCGGGTCAAGACCCACGATATCGGCGGCGGGTTCGGCGGCAAGGTGCCGGTCTACCCGGGCTATGTCCTGGCCGTCGCGGCCTCGTTCCTCATCGGCAAGCCGGTCAAGTGGATCGAGGACCGCTCGGAGAACCTCCAGGCGGACTCGTTCGCCCGCGACTACCACATGGACATCGAGCTCGGAGCCGACAAGGAAGGTCGGATCCAGGCGTTGAAGGTCAAGACCATCGCCGATCACGGCTACACCGATGCCGCGGCGGACCCCTCGAAGTTCCCGGCCGGCTTGTTCAATGTCATCACCGGCTCGTACGACTTCGACAACGCGTTCGTCGAAGTCGATGGCGTCTACACCAACAAGCCGCCCGGTGGCGTCGCCTATCGCTGTTCGTTCCGGGTGACCGAGGCGGTCCACGCCGTCGAGCGCATGGTCGACATCCTCGCCCACGAGATCGGCAAGGACCCGGCCCAGCTGCGGATGGAGAACTTCATCCAGCC
>DAIUES010000161.1:0-5438 GCA_036844985.1 Candidatus Limnocylindrales bacterium | reverse complement strand
TCGACCGTGCTGATCGAAGCGGTCGTCGTCGGAACGCGGAACCTCCTGATGGCGTTTGATTTTCTGGGCTATGTCGAGGATGCAGTCGCCAGGCGGGTGGCTGAAGGCGGGGATCTTGTGCTTGCGCTCGAGTCTCGATAGGCCGTGGCTTCGGAATCGGATCGGCAGCAGTTCCTCGTGGACCATTTCCGCGGGGGTTCCGCCAGCACGCGGATCCGCGAAGACCTGCTGTCCTGGCTCGTTCCGGCCACGGATCGCGACGAGACGGTGAGCACCGAAACCGAATGATCATGACCGACCTCCTCGCGACGTTCGTGGCGGTCATCGCGCGCCGCCCCGTCAGCGGCCGATGATCGAGCTGCGCCAAGCAACGATCGACGACGCGGACCTCCTGCTGACCTGGGCGAATGATCCGACGACCCGCGCGGCTGGCTTCCACGTCGATCCGATCGAGCCGGCGGAACATCGCGCCTGGCTTGCTGCGCGCCTGGCGTCATCGGCAACTCACCTGTATCTCGGCTCCGACGACGCCGGGCCAGTGGGCCACGTGCGCTTCGAGCGGGACCAGGACGGGCTCGTCGAGGTCGGCGTGTCGGTCGCCCCGGATCGGCGCGGCCACGGGCACGGGCGCGCACTGGTCGAGGCTGGGATCGCGGCCGTAGGCGCCGCCACCGCCGACCCGGTGCGCGGCTTCCTGGCGCGCATCCGTCCCGACAATGCGGCATCCATCGCCCTGTTCGAGGCGGTCGGCTTCGACGCCCACGGCCCGGACGAGGTAGCCGGCGTCCAATGCCTGCGCTACACGCGCGGGACCGAGTGCCGGGACCCGGCCGTCGTGGCCATCGTCCAGGCGCGAACGGGCAGCACGCGCCTCCCCGGCAAGGTGCTCCTGCCGCTCGGCGACCGGCCGATCCTCAGTCATGTCGTGGCTCGGACGGCGCGGGCTCGCCAGGTTGATCGCGTCGTGGTCGCGACCACCGTCGACCCCGCGGACGACCCGATCGTCGAGCTTGCCGGGCGAGAGGGATGGCTCGTGCAGCGTGGCAGCGTCGACGACGTGCTCGACCGGTACATGACCGCGACGAGGGCCGTGGATGCCGACGTCGTCGTTCGGATCACGTCGGATTGCCCGCTCATCGACCCGGGCGTCATCGATGTGGTCATCGACGCCTTCCTGGCGAACGACCAGCCCGACTACGCCAGCAACACGCTGGAGCCGCGCACCTACCCGCGCGGGCTCGACGTCGAGGTCATCGACCGACTGGCACTGGCGCGGGCGTGGCGTGAGGACCGCGACGGCGCGTGGCGCGAGCACGTGACGCCGTACCTCTACCGCCATCGCGAGCGGTTCCGTCTCGTCGCGGTCCGTTCCGAGGTCGATCACTCGGATCAGCGCTGGGTCGTCGACACCCCCGAGGACTACGAACTGATCCGTCGCATCGTGGCTGCGCTCGGGAGCGACGACTTCGGCTGGCATGACGTCCTTGCGCTCATGGACGAGCATCCCGACTGGCTCGCGCTGAACCGTTCGGTCCGCCAGAAGACGGTGCCGGCCGGCCCCATGGACACCTGATGGGCCGTCACGTCGTCTTGCGCGCCGACGCGTCGGCCGCGATCGGCACCGGCCATGTGATGCGCAGCCGCACGCTGGCCCTGGCCCTCATCGCCGAGGGCTGGCAGGCGACGTTCGCGAGCCGCGACCTGCCCGCGACGCTCGCCACGTCGATCACGACATCGGGCATCGGCACGATCGCATTGGGTCCACGAGCGCGTGGGGCGGACGAGATGGGCGCGATCGAGGATGCCCTCGAGGACCGACCGACCCTCGTCGTCGCCGATCACTACGGGGTCGACGCCGCATGGCTGCGCCGGGCGCGCAGGACGGCCGATCACGTGATGGCGATCGACGACCTCGCCGATCGGGAGCAGCCGGTCGACCTGCTGCTGAACCAGAATCCCGGCGTGGAGGACGCGGCATACACCGACCTGGTGCCGGCGACCGCCCGGTTGCTGCTCGGGCCTCGATACGCCCTGGTTCGGCCGGCGTTCGCGGAGGCACGCGCGAGGCGCACGTCGCGCGACGGCCGGATCGGTCGGATCGGCGTGCTCCTCGGCGGCGCCGACCCTGACGACGTCACCGCGCGGGCGGTGGACGGGATCCTGGCACTCCCTGTTGCGATCGACGTGGTGGTCGGCGGCGCCTACCCCCACGCTGCGGCCCTGCTGGGACGACTCGCTGGGCGCCGTGACGCGCGGCTCTACGTCGACATCGAGGACGTGGCCGGTGTGATGAGCGAGACGGACCTCGTGATCGGTGCGCCCGGCTCGGCCAGCTGGGAGCGCTGCACGCTCGGCCTCCCGACGGTCCTTGTCGTCCTGGCCGACAATCAGATTCGCGTCGCGCAGGCGCTGACGGACGCCGGAGCGGCCGTCTCGGCCGGCTGGCACGAGGATGTCACGGCGGCGTCGATCGCCCGGCTCGTGACGGACTTGATGGCGGATCCGACCAGCGTCGAACGCATGTCCGAGGCGGCCAGTGCGTTGGCCGACGGCTACGGGACCGAGCGCGTGGTGGACGTGATCGAGGATCTGGTTGGAGGAAGAGGCGAGCCATGACCACCCACATCCGGATCGGCGACCGGGAGGTCGGGCCGGGCCGGCCCGTGTACGTCATCGCCGAGGTGTCGGCCAACCATGGCGGCGACTACGAGACGGCGGTCCGGATCGTCCGTGGCGCGGCCGAGGCCGGCGCGGATGCGGTCAAGCTCCAGACGTACACGCCGGACACGATCACCATCGACAGCGACGCGCCGGCGTTCCGTTCGGGCAGCGGGTCGCTCTGGGAGGGCACCACCCTGTACGAGCTGTACGGCGAGGCGTACATGCCGTGGGACTGGCAGCCGCGCCTCAAGGCCGTCGCCGACGAGCTCGGTCTCGATTGCTTCTCGTCGCCGTTCGATCCGACCGCCGTCGACTTCCTCGTCGCCATGGATGTGCCCGCGTTCAAGATCGCCTCGTTCGAGTTGATCGATCTGCCGTTGATCCGGGCTGCCGCGAAGACCAACCGGCCGCTCATCATGTCGACCGGGATGGCCACCGAGGGGGAGGTCGACGAAGCGGTCGAGACCGCTCGCGCGGCCGGTGCCGTCGGCATCGCCCTGCTCAAGGCGTCGAGCGCCTATCCGGCCCCACCCGAATCGATGAACCTGCGGGCGATCCCCGCGATGGCCGAGCGCTGGGGTGTGCCCGTCGGCCTGTCCGATCACACCCTCGGATCGACTGCCGCAGTCGCCGCTGTCGCGCTCGGGGCGTCGATCGTCGAGAAGCACATCACGGCCTCGCACGCCGATCGGACGCCCGACTCGGCCTTCTCGCTCGACATCGAGGAGTTCGGCGCGATGGTCGACGCCATCCGCGTCACCGAACGCGCGCTCGGTGCGGCCGTCGTGGCCCCCGCTCCCGAGGAGGCCGAGAGCCGACGCTTCCGCCGGTCGCTGTTCGTCGTCGAGGACGTGGCCGCGGGCGAGGTCCTCACCGCACGCAACGTGCGTTCGATCCGGCCCGGAGATGGACTGCACACTCGCGAGTACGAAACGGTGCTCGGGCGCCGCGCCGCGCGATCCATCGAGCGGGGCACGCCGCTCGCCTGGGACCTGATCGACTCCGACTAGCGGCGTCGCAACAGCTGCCAGGTCGTCCGATCGAAGCCCGCATCCTGATCGAGGAAGCCCGCCTCGACGACCTCGAGTTCGGGCTGCAGGGACGCATAGATCGCGCCGTAATCGCGTCGGAACAGCGACCCGGCCTCGCCGTGGTAGGGCACCTCCTCGGTGTGCTCGGCGTGGTACTCGGCCCACATGACATAGCGATCGGAGCACCGAACGACCTCGGAGATGACGCCGGCGAGGCTCTCGTCCGGTTGGTGGATCAGGACTCCCACGGTGAACGCGAGGTCGACCAGGCGGTCGCGGAACGGCAGCTGTCGAGCCCGCGACAGAACGATGTTCGTCCCGGGTGCGTGTCGGCGTGCCCGCTCGACCGATGTGGCGTTGATGTCCACGCCCCACACGTCGGGAGGCTCGAGACGACGGGCGATCGGCGCCAGGTTGCCGCCCTGCCCGCAGCCGACCTCGAGCACCGACGCGATGTCGTACGTGGCGAGCAGTCGATCCCAGAACGTCGCCCGGCGCGGGTCGGGTGCTCGATTGCGGTCCGCGTAGGCGCGCCCGAACTCGCCAGCCCAGAGCCGCTCGAGCCTCGCGGTCTCCCGGCCATCCTGCTTCGCGTTCACGACCCGTCCACCTCCGATCGACGGCGCCGGCGATCCAGGCGGCGGATCGACCATCCCCACACCACGGCCAGCCCGACGGAGATCGCGGCGACGACGAAGCCAAGGTACGTGAACCCGGGCACGTAGCGGAAGGTGACGGTCCCGGTCGCGGCGTCGACCGAGACGCCGCGGAAGGTCGCATCGACGGTGGCGATGTCGGTCGGTCGGCCGTCGACCTCGGCGACCCAGCCGGGGGCCATGACATCGGTCAGGACGAGGATCCCCGGCCGATCGGCGCGGACCGCGACGTCGACACGGTCGGGGGCATAGGTCGTGATGTCGGCGGATCCGGCCGATCCGGCGGGACCGGCAGGACCGGCCGCGTTGGGCTGATCCGCCGAGACCGCCAGGGGCTCGCCGGCGTCGACGAAGACGGTCCCACGCAGCTCCTCGGTCGTCGCCGATGCCATCGCGGCGATCACGGCAGTTCGGTCAGCGACGCTGCTGACGGACCCCGCGATGAACGCCCGCGGCAGGACGTCGGGCACCTCGTAGACGTGGACCTCGCCATCGCGGAACCGCTCGATCGCGTTCGGCACGGACGGCACGGCATCGCCGACGACGTACAGCCAGCGCACCCCGTCGAGCGCCACGAGCTCCGGATCGACCAGCGGACCGAAGGCGTAGGCCCGGTTGCCCCACGAGCGGAAGTACGTGGCCCGCGCCGGATCCGTGTCCAGATACGGGGCGGTGAGCGCGCCGAAGTACGCGTGGTACGTCACCGGGTAGATGGCCTGGTAGCCGTCCGCCTGGAGCAGTCCCTCGGCGCCCATCCGGTTGGCGTCCTCGCCGAAGGTCAGGACCCGCTCCGTGGCGATCCCTGGCTGCGACTCGAGGAAGGCCTGCCCAGTCGTCTCGCCGAGCCGATCCGCCCAGGTTCCGAGATCCCCGTCGATGAACCGTTCACCGTGAGCGTAAGTGACACGCTCGACGACGAGGCCGGCGAGAAGGAGCGCGAGGACGATACCGATACCGCGGATCGAGCGGAGCCATGACGCGCGACGTAGACCGACCGCGACCAGCACCAGCAGGCCGATCCCGAGCGCCGCTGCCACGACCATCAGGATCAAACCGGCCGTCGGCACCGAGAGATCCAGGAGGTGTCGCC
>DAIUES010000160.1:0-5541 GCA_036844985.1 Candidatus Limnocylindrales bacterium | reverse complement strand
CCGATGGTGCCGATGTTGACATGCGGCTTGGTGCGCTCGAACTTCTTCTTGGCCACGTGACCAGTTCACTCCTTGACAGGCGCGGCTTCGCCGCTGGGTTTGGGATCGGGCTTGGTGGAGCCCACAATCGGACTTGAACCGATGACCTCTTCCTTACCAAGGAAGTGCTCTGCCAGCTGAGCTATGTGGGCCCGGGACCGATCGCGGGTATTCCGATTGGGGTGGTGGGCAGGGAGGGAATCGAACCCCCACAGTCGAAGACGGCTGATCTACAGTCAGCGGAGCTCACCACCTGCTCAACCTACCCACTGAAGGCGACGGCGACGGATCGAGCCTGCGGCCTCGTGGTGGATCCGGCACCGATGGATGTGCGCTGGAGCCGACGACGGGACTCGAACCCGGAACCGGCGGTTTACAAAACCGCTGCTCTACCAATTGAGCTACGTCGGCGCGACGGGCAGGGCCATACCGCAGAAGGACCCCGATCGGCGCCGGGGAATGATAGGGCCGAGCGGCCGGATGGGTCAAGCGTGACCGGTGGTCAGCCGGGTTCCCTTGGCGTGCGCTTGCGGGTCCGCGGCTTCGGTCCGGCCGGCTGGTCGTCGCTGTCCGGGCCGGCGGGCGCCGTGCCATCGATCGGCAGCAGGTCGTCGGAGGCGGCGTCGGCCGGCTGTTGCGCCTCGCCAGCTGACTCGGCCTCCACGGCGGCCTCGGCCGGTTCGGACGGTGCCGGCGACTCGGTTGCCGCTTCGACATGGTCGGCGGCATCGTCGGTCGATGGCTCGATCGGCGGCTCGACCGGGATGGAGGGCGTCGCGGTCGGATCGCGCTGGGCGAGCGCTTCGTACAACAGGATCGACCCCGCGACGGCGGCGTTGAGCGAGGCCACGGGGCCCCGCATCGGGATCCGCATGAACAGGTCCGCCCGGCGCCGGACCGCGGGCCCGAGTCCCTGTCCCTCGCTGCCGATGACGATCGCCAGCGGTCCACGGAGGTCGGCCTGTCGGGCGGTCAGCGGTGCGTCGCCGTCCGCACCGGCGACCCGCAGTCCCCGCGCGTGGAGGTCTGCGAGCGCGCCGGGCAGGTCGTCGACCGGGCACAGCAGCAGATGCTCGATCGCGCCGGCCGATGCCTTGATGGCGGACGGGCTCAGCGGCGCTTGACGATGGGTCGGGAACAGCACTCCGTGGATGCCGGCCGCGACCGCGCTGCGCAGCAACGTCCCGACGTTGTGGGGGTCTTCGAGCGAATCGAGGACGAGCACGAACGGGGGCTCGGAACGTTGGGCAGCCCGGGCGAGCACGTCGTCGATGCTGGCATAGCGCCGTGGTTCGACGACGAGGGCGATGCCCTGGTGACCGTCGAAGCCTGCCAGCGCAGTCAGCGAACCGCCCTCGACCTCGACGATGGGGATGCGCAGGTTGGTCGCATGGAGCACGAGCTTCTCGAGCGCCGATCGCCGTTGGGGTACGACCAGCAGGCGCTTGGCGGGCCGTCGTGCGACGAACGCCTCTTCGACCGGCCGGCGGCCGGCGACGATCTCCTCGTCGGGGCCGAGTGCCGCGGGCGGCGGCAAGGGCACGCCACGGGGTGGTCCGCCGGGCGACCGGTGCCCGCCCGCGCCCTCGAACCGGGGGCGCTCGAAGCGGGGGCGATCGAATCGGGGCTCTTCCCGCCATCCGCGGTCGTCCGCGGGTCGCGCATCGGCCCTGCCGGGGCGCGGTCGTGGCCCGCGCGGGACTGGCCCGGCCGGCCGCGGACGAGCGCCCGGTCCGGGGAACGGTCGATCGGCTGGTCGTCGCTGGGGTGGCCGCTCGTCGGGCCAGCCTCGCTCGCCCCCGCCCTGCCTCCGATCCGTCGGACGCCAGCCGCCCGGTCCCTCGCCGCCCGGTCCGCGACGCGGCGCGCCCGGCCCGTATCGTGGCCCCGCTGTCCACGGCCGCTGGTTCGGCGGGCGCGAGCCGGATGATCGGTCGCGCGGCGGTCGATCCGACCACTGGTCCCGGTCGTCGTGCGGTCCGCGCTGGGGCCGCTGCGCCCGATCCCGATACGGGCCTGGTCCAGCCGTCCGGCCACCGTCGCGCGCCGGATAGCGCGGCCCATCGCCTGGGCCGGCATCATGGCCACGACCGACATCACCGCGTGGCCCGCCAGGCGGCCGATCCGGCCACGGTCGGCCGCGGTCGGCCGGGGGACCCTCGCGACGCGGGTCAGCGCCCCGTCGTCGATCCGGCTTCGGTCGATCCGGCTTCGGTCGATCCGGCTTCGGTCGGTCAGCCACGGACCGTCTCGCTGATCCGACGCCAGCGCTGGCCGTCGCGGCTGTCCTCGACCGCGATCCCCCGCTCGGCGAGGGCATCGCGCAGCCGATCGGACGCCGCCCAATCCCGGCTGGCGCGCGCCGTCGCGCGCTCGTCCAGCAGCGCCTGGAGGCTCGGCTCGAGCTCGTCAGCGGTGGCGTCGGGGAGGACGCCGAGGACGCGGTCGAGGTCCCGCAACCCGTCCAGGGCACGGCGCGCGTCGTCCGTCGACATCGAGCGCGATTCGATCCGCCGGTTGAGATCGCGGACGAGCTCGAACAATGCCGCCAGGGCGGCCGAGACGTTCAAGTCGTCGTCGAGCGCCTCACCGAACGCCGAACGGGCGGACTCGAGCGACCGCCCCAGGTCCGGGTCGTCGGCCCGCTCCTCGTGATACGTCTCGAGTGCGAGGACCAGCGCATCGAGCCGGTCCACGGCCGCACCCGCCGCCGCCAGCGACTCCTCGGAGTGGTTGAGGCTCGCCCGGTAGTGCACCGCGAGCAGCGCGTAGCGGAGCGCCCGCGGCGACACCCCCGCGGCGACGAGATCCCCGGGTCGGGCGATATTGCCGGTCGACTTGGCCATCTTCGACCCACTCGCCTGCAAGTGGGCGCAGTGGAGCCATGTCCGGACGAAGGTCTGTCCGGTGGCCGCCTCACTCTGGGCGATCTCGTCCTCGTGATGCGGGAAGATCAGATCGACCCCGCCGGTATGGATGTCGAACGACGGTCCGAGGGCGGCCATGCTCATCGCCGAGCACTCGATGTGCCAGCCCGGCCGGCCCTCCCCGATCGCAGTCGACCACGACGGCTCACCGGGTTTGGGCCCCTTCCACAGGGCGAAGTCACGGACGTCGTCCTTGGCATACTCGTCAGCCTCGACCCGCTCGCCGACCCGGAGCTGGTCCGGGTCCAGACGGGCGAGGCGGCCGTACGCCGGCCACGACGCGATGCGGAAGAAGATCGACCCATCGTCGGTCCGGTACGCGTGGCCGCGCTCGAGCAGGATGGCGATGAGCGCCACCATCTCGTCGACGTGGTCCGTGGCCCGCGGCAACGCATCCGGGCGGGTCATCCGCAACAGCTCCGCGTCGGCCAGGAACCGCTCGAGGTATCGATCGGCCAGGACCCCGATCGACTCCCCCGCCGCGGCCGCGCCGCGGATGATCTTGTCGTCGATGTCGGTGATGTTCATGACCCACCTGACCTGGTATCCGCGCCAGCGCAGATGACGGACCAGCAGGTCGGCGAACAGGAACGAGCGGAAGTTGCCGATGTGGGCGGGGCCGTAGACGGTGGGGCCGCACGAGTAGATGCCCACGGCGTCGTCCGACAGGGGCACGAACGGCCGCGTCTCGCCGCTGAGCGTGTCGTGCAGCCGAAGCGGGCTCATCGACGCTCCTCGATGGTGACCAGGGAGAGGGCCGAGATGGACCGCCCCGCGCCCTCCGGGCCGGCGAGGTTGCCCGACGACGCCTTGACGTTGACGGCGCCACGCTCGAGACCGAGCAGGCCGGCGATCGCGTCGGCCATCGGCTCCAGGTGCGACGCCAGCCTGGGCCGGGCCGCCACGACCGTGGCATCGACGGCGACCGGTGCCCAGCCGGCGTCGGCGAGGCGCTCGACCACCGCCGTCAGCATGACCCGACTATCGATCCCGGCCGGCGTCTCCGGACCCGCCGGGAACCACCGTCCGAGGTCGCCGAGACCGGCCGCTCCGAGGGCTGCATCGGCGACGGCGTGGAGCAGGACATCGCCATCGGAGTGCCCATGCAGGCGCGGCGCGGCGGTGATGTCGATGCCCCCGAGTCGCAGCGAGAGCAATGGCCCGAAGGGATGGGCGTCGTGACCGATGCCCGTTCGTCGGGTGCCGGTCACCGGCGCGACGGAACGGGCGACCCGTTCGACATCTGCAGGAACGGTCACCTTGAGGTTGGCGGGATCGCCGGCGACGACATGGACGGCGATTCTACAGGCCTCCAGCAGGGCGGCCTCATCGGTCCACTCAGCGGTCCTCGCGGCAGCCGAGTCCAGGGCCTGTCGAAGGATGGCCCGCTGCACGCCTTGGGGCGTCTGGGCTGCGGCGAGATGGGCGCGGTCGACGGTCGACTCGATCCGGTCGTCGGTCACCCGCTTGAGGGTATCCGCCACGGGCACGACCGGGACCGCGGCACCGTACGCCACGGTCGCCTCGACGACGGCGCGGACGAGGTCCGCCGACACGAGCGGACGGGCGCCGTCGTGGACGAGCACGACGCGTTCACCATCGGGATCAGGCATCCCGCGCTCGAGCGCCTCGAACCCGGCGCGCACGGAGTCCTGGCGTCGCTCGCCGCCCTCGGCGAACAGGACCGGATGATCGATCGGCAGCCACCGGCCGGCATCCAGGGCACGCCGGCGTTCGGGCGTCGTCACGACTACGAGCGTCTCGACCTCGGGTGCCGCAGCCAGCGCCGCCAGGGTGTGGGCGAGCATCGGCCGGCCACCCACCTCGACGAGCAGCTTGTCGGGACCGCCCATCCGGGCGGATGCCCCGGCCGCGACGACGATCGTGTCGGCCGCGCGCGAGCCGGTGGACCCGCTCAATCGATGCGCGGCTGGGCGAAGATCATTCGACCGGCCACCGTCTGGAGGACCCGCGTGACGGCGACATCGAGGTCCTTGTCGATGTGGCGGGCCCCGCCCTCGACGACGATCATCGTGCCGTCGTCCAGGAAGCCCACGCCCTGGCCGGCTTCCTTGCCCTCCTGGATGACCCGGACGCGCAGCTCCTCGCCCGGCAGCACGGCCGGCTTGACGGCGTTGGCCAGTGAGTTGATGTTCATGACCCGGACGCCCTGCAGTTCGGCGACTCGATTGAGATTGAAGTCGTTGGTGAGGATGACGCGGCTGCGCTTGAGGGCGAGCGCGACGAGCTTGGCATCGACTTCCGTCTCCGACGGCACCTCGTCCTCGACGATCTCGACCGGCGTGCCCGGCTCCTTCTGCATCCGGTTGAGGATCTCGAGCCCTCGTCGGCCGCGGTTGCGGCGGAGCGTGTCCGAGCTGTCGGCGATGTGCTGGAGCTCGTCGAGCACGAAGCGCGGCACCACGAGCGTCCCGTAGATGAAGCCGCTCTCGACGATCTCGGCGATCCGCCCGTCGATGATGGCCGACGTGTCGACGACGATCCGGGGGTCGCCGCTCCGTTCGACGGGCCGGCCCTCCCGGCCCGCGCCACGGATGAGCCCGACGGCCTCCGC
>DAIUES010000159.1:0-5565 GCA_036844985.1 Candidatus Limnocylindrales bacterium | reverse complement strand
TAGCCGCCGGTCGTGAAGATCGCCGAGGGCCGATCGGCGGCCAGGATCGCCGTCGCCTGGGGGACGGACGCTGCCAGGCGGAGCGGGTCAAGGACGGCGTGGGCGTTCAGCTCCACCGAGCGGAGCGAGCGCAGCGCCAGGCGGCGGAAACCGATCCCGGCAGCGGGCACGAGGCTCGCTTCAAGGCCGCGATGACCACCGAGCCAGGTGAGCTCAGCGCCGCCCGCTCGAGCGCGCAGCGACCGGGCGACGGCCAGTGCCGGGTAGATGTGCCCGCCCGTCCCGCCGGCGGCGATCAGCAGTCGCATCGTCGTTCCAGGTCCCCTTTTCGATGGTCTCGCGCGAGATCGATAGCAGGATGCCGATCGCCGCGAAGCTGATGACGAGCGACGACCCGCCGGCACTGATGAACGGCAAGGTGATGCCGGTGATCGGTACCAGTGTGACGACGACGCCGATGTTGATGAACGCCTGGATGCACAGCCAGGCGGTGATCCCGGCCGCCAGGAGCGCCCCGAACGTGTCGGGCGCCCCGAGGGCCACGCGGATCCCAGCGTAGGCGAGGAGCAGGAACAGCGCGATGACCACGCCCGCGCCGAGCAGCCCGAACTCCTCGCCGATGATCGCGAAGATGAAGTCGTTGAACGCATTGGGCACGAACAGCCCGCCGGCCATCCGGCTCTCCCCCAACCCGGAGCCGAACAGCCCGCCCATGCCCAGCGCCAGCAGGCCCTGGACGGTGTGATAGCCGATCGTGTCGGCGTACTTCCACGGGTCGAGCCAGGCCCGGATGCGGTCCATCTGGTAGCCGGCCAGACCGACGAGGATCGCGGCGCTGCCGGCCAGGCCGAGCAGGCTGCCGACGTGGAGGGTGTTGGCGCCGGCCACGAAGAACATCGTGAACGCGGTGAGCGCGATGACCATCGTCGTCCCCAGGTCCGGCTCGCGGAACACGAGGGCGATGACCGGTCCGGCGATGATCAGGAACGGCAGCGTGCCGGTCCACAGCCCGCCGATCTTCGTGCCGCGCTTGGCGAACCAGTGGGCGAGATAGATGACCAGCGCGAGCTTGGCGATCTCGGCCGGGTGGACCGCCGGCAGCGGCCCGAGCTTGAGCCAGCGCGCCGAACCGCCGACGACGATGTTGAACGACGGAACGAACACGAGGATGAGAAGCCCGAGCGCGGCCGCGTAGAACGGGATCGACGCCAGGCGCAGATATCGATAGTCGATGCGCATCATCGCGACCATCGCGACGATGCCGAGCAGGGCCCACTGGATCTGCGGCCCGACGGTCTGGAACGTGTCGGCGTCGGCCGACAGGTAGCCGCGCATCGCCGACGAGCTGTAGACCATCAGGATGCCGACCGCGGCCAGGGCGACGACGACCACGAGGATCAGGTAGTCCGGCTGGTGGCGTTCGCGTTGGAGGACCTGGGTGAGGTCCTTGGCCGGTGATCGATTGGCGGTCCGGCGCGGATCGGGACCACGCGTGCGATCGCCCTCGTCGCTCGTGGCGGGGCCCCGCCCGAAGCGCGGGATCGGCGGTGCCAGGTTCATCGGTCCCTCCCGCGTCGCGCCGCGGCCAGTTCGGCCACGGCCTGCTTGAAGGCCCGCCCCCGGGCCGCGTAATCCGGGAACATGTCGAAGCTGGCGGCGGCCGGGCTGAGCAGCACCGTCGCCGGTCCGGCGCTCGGACCCGCGGCGGCGAGTGCCGCGCGTGCGAGGCGCTCGGCACGTGCGACCGCGTCGGGCAGCGATCCGGCTTCCTCGACCGCAGCGACGCCGGCAGCGGCCATGCGCCGACCGAGCTCCGGGCCCGATTCGCCGATGACCACCGCCGCGACCGCCCGCGCGGGGACCTCGGCGATCAGCGCCTCGAGGTCGATGCCCTTGTCGCGGCCACCGGCGATGAGCACGATCGGTGGCTCGAACGCGCGCAGCGCCGCGATGACCGCGTCGGGCTGGGTGCCCTGCGAGTCGTTGACGAAGCGGACGCCATCGATGAGGGCGAACGTCTCGAGCCGGTGCTCGACGCCGGTGAACGCCGCCGCTGCTGCCCGGATGGCATCCGGGGCGACCCCGAACGACAACCCGACGGCGATCGCCGCGAGGGCGTTCGACACGTTGTGGGCGCCCGGGATGGCGAGTTCGCCGACCGGCATGATCCGGCCACCGGGGCCCGTCGCGGCGGCCCCACCGCCGGCCAGCGGCAGCCGTTCCACGCCGGCGGCCACGATCCACCCGTCGACCACGCCGAGTCCGCCGGGCATCGGGCGCTCGCGGCGGTACAGCACGCTGGGCGCGACGCCGAGACCGGCATATGCGGCCACGACCGGGTCCTCGGCGTTGAGCACGAGCGCTCCATTCGGGTCGACCTGTTCGGCGAACCGGCGCTTGACCCGGCGGTACGCCTCGAGCGTGCCGTGACGGTCAAGGTGATCGGACGTCACGTTCGTGAACGCGGCGACCGTCGTCCCCCGCGACAGGGTCGGCAGCTGGAGCTCCGAGAGCTCATCGACGACGCGGTGGTCGGGGGTGAGCTCGAACAGCCGCTCGACGATGGGGACGCCGATGTTGCCGCCGAGGACGGCCGGATGGATCGGGTCGGCAGCGAGGATCGCCGCGGTCAGCGACGCGGTCGTGGTCTTGCCCTTCGTGCCGGTCACCCCGATCGTCGGCGCGACGCACAGGCGCAGGAAGAGGTCGGGCTCGGACACGAGCGCCGGCACCCCCTGCTCGCCCGCGGCGCGGGCATCGACCAGCCCACGCAGGGTCGCGCGCAGGCGCGGCTCGGTCGTCGGGAAATCGGGGTTGATCGAGGGCGAGGTGGTCACCAGCACGGCATCCGCCCAGGTCGTGGCCGGGTCGACGTCCGGACCGAGCGCCAGCGTCGCGGGTCGGCCCTCGAGGGCGGCGATGGCGTCCGCCAGCTCGGAGGCCGGTCGCCCGTCGTGGATCGTCACCCGCGCCCCGGCATCGACCAGGAAGCGTGCCAGCGCGATGCCGCTCCGGGCGAACCCGAGCACGGTCACCGGTACCCCCTGCAGCAAGCCGGCGCGGACTGCGGTCATCGTCACCCGGTCAGGATCGAGCACGGCGCGGTCGGTCGACATCGTCGTCGTCACACCAACCGGTCCGTCTGCGTGGCGAGGAACAGAGTCACGCCCAGCAGCGCCGCCAGGATGCCGACGATCCAGAACCGGATCGTGATCTTCTCCTCGTCCCAGCCGCCGAGCTCGAAGTGATGATGGAGCGGGCTCATGCGGAACAGGCGCTTGCCGCCGGTCACCTTGAAGTAGGCCACCTGCAACAGGACCGAGCCCGTCTCGAGCACGAAGATGATGCCGATCAGCGGCAGCACGAGGATCTGGCCGGTGATCAGGGCGGTGACCGCAAGGGTGGCCCCCAGGGCGAGCGCCCCGGAGTCGCCGATGAAGATCTGCGCCGGGTGCACGTTGAACCACAGGAACCCGAGCAGGGCGCCGATGATGAGCGCGCACAGCAGCGCGAGGTTGGCCTGGGTCGGCACGTTGAGCAGGGCGATGAGCATGTAGGCGATGAACGCGATGGCCACCGTCCCGCCGGACAGGCCATCGAGGCCGTCGGTCAGGTTGACGCCGTTGGCGGCGGCGATGATGGCGAACGCGGCGAACAGGATGTACAGCCACGGGGCGATCTGAACGGGCCCGACGAACGGCACGGCGATGGCCGTGATGGCGTACGTCTGCTGGATCTGGTAGGCCGCGACGAACGCGACCACGGTCAGCCAGATGAGCTTCTGGCGAGCCCGGATCCCCTCCCCCGTCCGGGCGTTCAGGTAGTCGTCGAACGCGCCGAGCGCCCCGACCCCGGCCAGCGCAGCGAGGGGCGCGAAGGTCGCCGCGTCGGGTGCTCGCAGGAAGAAGTAGATGCCCAGCACGACCACCACGATGAGCAGCCCGCCCATCGTCGGCGTGCCTTCCTTGACGAAGTGGCTCTCCGGTCCTTCCGACCGGATGTGCTTGCCGAACCCGAGCGCCTGGAGCAGCCGGATATAGGGCGGCATGAGGATGACGATCAGGGCGAACGCCAGGAGGAGACCCTGGATGAGCTCGACGTTGCCGTTCACCGGGCGGCCTCCCCGAACTCCGACCGGAGCGCCTCGACGAGGACGTCGAGCCCGACGCCGCGCGATGCCTTGACCAGCACCACGTCGCCGTCCCGAAGTCGCGGCGCGACGACGTCACGAGCGGCATCGGCGTCGGCGACCCGGTGGACGACGCCCGGCTCGAGCCCGGCGGCGATCGCACCCTCGGCGATCCCGTCCGCGTCGCGGCCCACGACGACGAGCAGCTCCGCGACCCGAGCTGCGGCCGCTCCGACCGCCTCGTGCCCGGCGTCGTGGCCGGGACCGAGCTCGAGCATCTCGCCGAGCACCGCCACCCGCCGGCCGGGCAGGTCGGCCAGCAGCTCGAGGGCGGCAGCCATGGACCCGGGCGATGCGTTGTAGCTGTCGTCGATGAGGGTCACCCCGCGCAGACGCACGAGCTGGACGCGATGCGGCGCGGACCGGCCGCCCTCGAGCGCCTCGACGACGAGGTCGAGCGCGATGCCTGCCGCGACGCCGACCGCGGCCGCCGCCGCGGCGTTGTGGACCGACAGCCGGCCGAGCGTCGGGATCGTCAGGGCCCGCCGCCCGCGTGGCGTGGCGAGGGTGAACCGCATGCCGGCCGTACCGGCCGGCTGGACGTCGAGCGCACGCACGTCGGCCGTCTCGTCGAACCCGTAGCGCAACACGCGCGCGGCGGTCCGCCCATCCATCCGGCTGACGATCTGATCGTCGGCGTTGAGGATCGCCACGCCGTCGGCCGGCAGTGCCTCGATGAGCTCGCCCTTCGCCCGCTCGATCGCCTCGATCGTGCCGATCCGCGACAGGTGCACAGCCTGGACCGCGGTCACCACGCCGACCTGGGGACGCGCCATGGCCGCCAGGTCGGCGATCTCGCCCGACACGTACATGCCCATCTCGAGCACCGCTGCCCGATGCTCCGGCCCGAGGCGCAGCAGCGTCAGCGGCAGGCCGATCTCGTTGTTCTGGTTGCCCTCCGACTTGAGGGTCACGCGGTCTGCCGCCAGGACCGCCGCCACGGCCTCCTTCGTCGAGGTCTTGGCGATGCTGCCGGTGATGCCGACGACGAGCGGATCGAACCGCAGCCGCCAGCCGGTGGCGACGGCAGCGAGCGCGGCCGGGCCGTCGGCGACACGCACGACGCTGACATCCCCAAGGGCGGCCGGATCGGCCGGCTGGCGCGTCACGAGCACGGCCGCCGCGCCGCGCGTGACTGCCTCCCCAAGATGGTCGTGGCCGTCCGTCCGCTCACCGGGCAGCGCCACGAACAGCTCGCCGGGCCCGACCACCCGCGAATCGACCGCTGCGCCGCGGATCGGCCGATCGGAGCGGGCGAGCAGCCGGCCGCCGGTCAGCCGAACCAGGTCATCGGCCGACAGCGACGGCTCCGGCCAGACCTCGGGCTGCGCCTGGGTCGACGGGTCGACGTCGGTCACGGTCGGGAGTGTGGCACA
>DAIUES010000158.1:0-5566 GCA_036844985.1 Candidatus Limnocylindrales bacterium | reverse complement strand
CCTTGCCGCGACGGTAGGAGTAGCTGCCGATCTGCTCGCTCTCATACGGCCCGGTCGGCTCGGCGGCCATCGCGATGAGGTCGAACAGCACCCGCCGCACGTCGTCCTCGTCGTTGGGGACGTAGGTGACCTCGACGTATGGCCCCGTCCAGTAGCGCGAGGTCGCGGCATAGGCCCGCTGTACCGTGGAGCCGTCGTCGATGAGCCGGATCTGGTCGGCGTCGACCGCTACCTCGTCATCGACGACCTCGACCTCGTCGGTGTAGCGGCGCAGGTAGAGCTTGCCGCGGGTGTCGTGGATGCCGACGTAGAACGTCTCGGTGCGCGGACCCTCGAGCTGCCCGATCCGATGACGGAGCCACGATTCCTGCTCGTCGATGATGCTCTGCGCCGAATCGCCGTCAGCAGGCATCTCGATGCCCCGCGCTCGCGCCTGGTCCACGGTGATGGTCACGACAGCCTCCACAGACCGAGGAACTTCTGCGGATCGCGGATGACGCCGGGGGTGGCGTAGTCGTATCCGTCTGGGATGAGCCGGTCGGGATCACCGAGGGCGAACGGCTCGGCGGTCAGGTCGGGGCAGTAGAACTGGCCGGCCCGCACATCGACGTTCTGCCCGCCGACGTAGGTCGACGCCAGCAGCCACCGGGAGCCGCTCGAACGGATGGCCGCCAGGATGGCCGTCACGTCCGCCAGCGGGAGGTGCTGCATCGCGTCGCGGCTGATGACCAGGTCGAAGGCCGGCAGGGGCAGGAACCGGACGTCCCCCACCGCGTAGCGTCGGTCCGGGTGTCGCGCCTGGGCGCGCCTGATGGCCTCTGGTGCCACGTCGATCCCGACATAGCCCGGGAGGTCGGGCATCCAATAGCCGTCGCCGCAGGCCGCATCCAGCACCGACCGGACGCCGAGTTCCTGAACGAGTGTCACCAGCTCCTCGCGGAGGCGGGCGGTCGCCGCCGACCCGCTACCGGGACCGGAGCGCGACTCCACGCCGTTCCAGCGGTTGTGGCGGTAGATATCGGCGAACACGTCGAGGGTCATGCCGCGTCCTCGGCCTTCTGGAGCCACGAGCCCCAGTAGTGGTGGATGCCGAACGCCCACGGGTTGTCCTGCCGCGTGCGCGGATCGGGCATCTTCGTCTCGCGCTCGGGGTCGCGGTAGTGGACGGGATAGAACGACCCGGGCGGGAGGAGCAGCACGTCGGATCGTCCGGGGAACACCTTGGTGGTGACGCCGGGACCGGCCTCCCACGTCCCGCGCCGCACCGTCCGTACCGCGAGGTCCAGGCACGCGCGGATGGCCGGATGACCCGGGCGGGCGCCCATCACCGCGTTGGGCACGACCTTGGCGTCCTCCCACGCGGCGAACGCGGGGAGGGCCAGCAGTGGCTCGAAGGATCGATACGGCTCCACGTCCGAATCAAGGTAGATGCCGCCCCAGCGCCACAACGCCTCGAGCCGGACAAGGTCGGCCAGGGACGCGCCGTTTCGGCAGAACCGCCATGACCGGGAGGTCTCGGGCCACAGCGCCGGATCCAGCGGGTCGCGATGGGTCATGAACCGCCACGACGGGTGGAGCTCCTGGAGCGCGGCCCACCACGTCTCGGCCTCGGGCCGGGTCTGCTCGGGAACGACGCGATGGAAGATGCGCGGCATCGTCGCGTCATCGGTGGCCTCCTGCCGCTCGGCCAGCAGCGCCCGGATGGCGTCGGGGTTGCCGAGCGCCGCCTGGTAGCGCGCCCCGCGTGCGCGGTTGGCATTGGCCGACGGGGTGTTGACGTGGCCTTCGGGGGCGGACGGGTGCCACAGGTGCCAGCACTCGCCCTCCATGTGAACCAGCGGCCCGACCAGCGTCGTGACCGTGATCGCGAACGCGGTGTCCTCCATACCCCAGCCGGCGAAGGTCTCGTCGAACCCACCGACCGTGGTCCAGACCGAGCGGGGGATGACCACGACCGAGCTGTGCTGGTCGTAATAGTTGCGGGCGATGAACTTCTCCCACGGCCCGGTCTCGCCGGCCATGACCCGCACCGATCCGCGCTGGTTGAGGTTGTGACGGACCTTGAACGGGACGACCATCCGTTCCTGCTCGAGCGCGATGCGGATGCCCTCGCGGACGTGGCCCGGGTCGAGGATCACGTCGGCATCGACCACGATGGCGATGTCCCACTCACCGGCCAGGTCGGCGGCGGTGTTCAGCGCGGCCGAGCGGTTGAACAGGCCGGTGGTGTGATGCCCCTCGAAGATCGGGATGTCGGGGAACTCGCGCGCCCACCATGCCTTGGTCCACGCCCAGACCTGGTCTCGGAAAGCGAAGCCCTCCCGGCGCGGCACCAGGATCACGACGCGGGGGGCGGTCACTGGAGCCACCCCGTGATGGCGGCGGCGGCTCGCTGCGCGGCACCCGTGCGGTAGGCGTAGACGGTATCGAGCGCCTCCTCGCGGAACAGACGGAAGCAGTCGTCGAGCGCGACGCGGACACCCTCGACGAGGTCCCCGGGATCGTTCACGTTGATGCCGACCGTGGCCGCATCCCAGAAGCGCAGGCCGTGGTCCACCGATTCGCGGTACCACGGCGCGTTCAGCACCACCACGGGGCGTCCGGTGGAGGCGAACTCGAACAGGGTCGAGCTGTTGTCGCAGACGTACAGGTCGGCGCGCCGGCAGACGTCGTCGAAGGACGGGACGTACTCGATGCCGAGGGCGGCATACATCGGCCCGAGGTCAGCGCGCGGATGACCGTGGCCGATGAGGTCCACCGATCGCGCCAGCTCGGGCAGGGCGCTCCGGTAGTGGCGCAACGCCGAGCGGGCCTCGGGTGACACGCCGCACTCGAAGTGGAACGAGATGGCGACCGTGACCTTGCCGTCAGGGATGCGGGCGGGGAGATCGTCGAGCCTGGGGGAGCCGACGACCTCGACCTTCGCCCTCGGATACGCGGAGCGCCACCGGGCGGCGGCGTGCTCGTTCGGCGTCAGGAACAGGCCGGCATCCTGCCGACCCCATCCGCCGGCGTAGAACGGGCTGGTGTTGCTGTAGGACTGCCCCGCGCCGTGCTCCATGACCACGAAGCGCCGGTAGCCCGCCTTGCGCGCCCTGGCGTGATCGGTGAACGATGCGACGAGGGCGGTGTGGTCGGATGCGGTCGGCTTGCCGCGCACGAAGGCACCTCGTACCTCGTCCGGGAGTGCGTCCCAGACGGGCACGAGGTGCGCCTCGTAGTGCGACATGGACGCGACCGCGTCCAGCATCCGGCTAGCTACCGGGCACGAGCACCGCGAACGGGTAGGCCGAGGCCCCGCCGTCCTTGGTGAGCGTCTGGGCGGTCTGGAAGCCGACGCGGATCTTGAACCGGAGGCCGATCAGGTCATGCTCGGCGAGCGAGACGAGATCGGACCCGATGGTCACCGCGGCCTGATCCAGCAGCTTGAACGTGAGGTCCTGGCGAATGCCGAGGATCGCGAAGCGGGGGTCGCCCACGAGCAGGGTGGCGACATCGCTGTCCCACGCGCCGTTGGTGACGTACTCCGTGTCCACGCCGTAGATGGCGGGGACGTTGCGGCCAGTCTCCGACACCGACGTGGTGTAGATCGGCGAGTTGTTCCTGTCGCGCAGACCGCGGACCCGCTGGCGCACCGTCCGGCGGGCGTAGATGGCGGTCGGGTCGTACCCGTCCGCTTCCACGGCGCCGATCGTCGCATTGATGTCCTCGGCCAGGTCGTTCGAGGCGCTTGCGCCCTCGGGGACGCTGGTGCCCTCAGTGACGGTGTTGCCCGCGGTGATGGCGGCCGGCACGAGGCCGTCCGGCCATGACGAGGGGGCGTTGGTCCCGAAGAACACGGCCGCGTCGAGGGTCGCCCCGACTGCCTCGGCGATGCGCGGTCGGATCTCGGCCCACAGGTCGAAGTCCGAGGATGCGTCGTCGATGACGTTCTCGGGGATGACCACGATGCCCGCGATCTCCTCGGCCACGAGGTCGCGGCTCGTCCACGTCATCGCCGTGGTCGGCTTCGCGCTCGTGGCGTCGTCGGCATCCTCACCCGCGACGAATGCCGCGTTGGGGAGGGCGCCGATGATCGGGTAGTTGGCGATCTTGGTGCCGAGGTTGACCCGGCGGAACGTGCGAAGCGCCGCGGAGAACTCCGGCACGGCCTGCCAGATCTCCGAACCGTTCTGCTCTCGGATGAGAGCCAGGGCATCCGCCCTCGAGATATCGGCCATCAAAGGGCCCTCCCGCGAGTAGGGAAGATCCCGGTCCGTCAGTCACTCGCACTCCCGACGGTGGGGGTTGGATCGGTTCAGCCGGGGCGGGTCGCCGCCCTCAGCAGTTCATTCATGCTCGGTGCGCTCGTCGGGGGCGTTCCCCTCGGACCGCCGCCGAAGTCCGGCCGCGGGGCTACCTTGAACAGGTCGGGCATCGTCTTTCGGAACGCCTCCACTGCTTCGGTCAGGCCCTCGACCTCTCCATCGTCATCGACCTTCAACGCTGCGAACTCATCGGCGCGCGATGCCAGGTCCAGCACGGCTGGGTTGACGCCGGCGGCGGTGAGTGCGGCCCGGACCTCGGATCGACGGACACGCTCGTTGGCCTTGGCAAGGGCCTCGGTAGCGCCTTCCTTCCGGGCCTGGGCGATCGCCTTGTCGGTCTCGGACTTCGAGGCGTTCTCGAGCTCGTCGAGCCTTGACTGGAGCGCCTTGGCCGACTTCTCGGCCTCGTTGGCGCGCTTCCGCTCGGCTGCGAGGGCTCGGGTCCCGGCCTCTCCCAGCGCCTCCGGGTCGCCCGTCGCGGGCGGTGTCGGGGCTGCGTTGGTTGGGTCGGCGGTCTGGGAAGGCGTCGCGCCTTCCACGACGGGCGTCGCGCCCGCGGGTGGTGTTTCAGCCATCGTAATCCTTGCGGCCTCCTGATGTCTACGCTATTTCGCCGAATGCGACCGTTCGGTCACATTTACAGCCGGGATGCCGGTACATCGGCACGTCGAAGGTGTGAAATCCCACGTTGCCGGTGCAGCGGTCGGTCGCGCCGTAGACCGTCCCGACCCAGCCACGGATAGGCGAATCGGGAGCGGTCGCCTGCGCGATCATCTCGGTATCGACCGCGCGAGTGACCTCGTTGTCGGTCATCCGTGACACGAGGAACAGGCCCAGCCCCATCGCGGCGACCGGGTCCTTGGTGCGTCCGAGGTTCTCGTACACCATCGAGCGGACCGGCGCGAAGCCATCGCTGAGGCTACCGGCCTCCGAACTGCCGGCGACGCCGGTCGGCGGTGCGAGGTCGAGCACCTGGCGGGTCTCGGCCCGGACCATGCTCCGCAGGTAGGCGCGCGTAGCGGTGACGCCCTGGACCTGCGCGGCGGCCAGTGCCTTCACGGCCCGCTCGACGAAGCCCGGGAAGCGCTCCTCGAGCTGGTCGAGGGTGAGCAGGCCCCACTCGGTCGCGATCCGCTGGACCGCCGCCTCGCGGAGCGCCCGGAGGCGTGCCCGATAGGCGGCATCGACCCGGAGAGCGACCGGGCTAGGCACGTCGCACCGTCGGTAGCGCCATCAAGCCCGGAACCCCCGATACCTCG
>DAIUES010000157.1:0-5569 GCA_036844985.1 Candidatus Limnocylindrales bacterium | reverse complement strand
CTGCAGTACGTCAAGGGCTACTACCAGCGCCCGATCGTCCAGGAGGGCGTGCTCAAGGAAGGCGGCGGCGGGCGCGTCACCGAGCTCGTCGCGCGGCCCCTCATCAACCTGTTCTACCCCGAGCTGTCGGGGCTCATCCAGCCCTTGTCGGGCGAGTACGCCGGCCGCCGCTCGCTGCTCGAATCGATCCCGTTCTTCACCGGCTACGCGGTCGAGATCGGGCACCTCATCGACGCCGCGGAACGGGTCGGCATCGAGGGCCTCGGCCAAGTGGACCTCGAGCGTCGCGTCCATCGCAACCAGGAGCTCGAGGGCCTGTCGCGGATGTCGTTCGTCATCCTCCAGGCGGTCATGAAGCGGCTCGAGGAGCGGCGCAAGGTCCGCCTGTTCGCGGAACTCGGATCGACGATGAAGCTGCCGCGGTCGGGCAAGGGTCGGCTGTCGCTCGAGGTGATCGAGCTGGCCGACCAGGAGCGTCCGCCGATGATCCGCATCCCCGAATACGTGGAGCGGCGGGCGTTGCGCGGCAGGGCGCCTGCCGAGGCGCCCCTGCGGTGAGCCCGGCCGTGCCGGACGTCCGCGAGTTGTCGGCCGAGGCGTACCGCGCGGCGATCCCCGATCTCGCGGCCCTCATCGTCGACGCGGTGGACGGCGGTTCGGGCGTCAACTTCCTGGCCGGCGTGACCACCGACGAATCGGCTGGCTGGTGGGCGGCGAGGACGGACGACGTCGCGTCGGGGATCATCAGTGCCTTCGCCGCCATCGACGAGGGGCGGATGGTCGGCTCGGTGCTGCTCATGCGCTCGACCAACCCCAACTCCCCCCATCGCGCCGAGATCGGCAAGGTCATCGTGCTGCGCAGCCATCGTCGACGCGGGATCGCGGCCGCGTTGATGGCCGCGGCGGAGGCCCGGGCGCTCGCCGATGGCCGGTGGCTGCTCGTGCTGGACACCGTGACCGGCAGCGAAGCCGACGGCTTCTACCGGGCCCTCGGCTGGCACGAGACCGGCGTCGTCCCCGACTACGCGCTGCTGCCCGACGGGCGGCCGTGGCCGGCGACGTTCTTCTGGAAGGACCTGCGGTGAGCGCGCCCCGGACGATCCTCATCGCGCCCGATTCGTTCAAGGGATCCCTGACCTCGGTCGAGGTCGCCCGCGCCATCGCCGACGGCTGGTCCACCGCCCGACCGGACGACACGGTCCTGCTGTGCCCGCTGGCCGACGGCGGTGAGGGGACGATCGTGGCGATCGAGGCGGCCGGCGGCTGGGTCCGCCGTCGGACGACCGTCCGAGACCCCCTCGGTCGAGACATCGAGGCGGATTGGCTCCAGTCCGAGGACGGTGCCCGGGCCGCGATCGAGATGGCGGCCGCGTCGGGTCTGTCGCGTCTCGCCGCCGACGAACGCGACGCTGCGGCCGCGTCGTCGGTCGGGACCGGCGATCTGATCCGGGCCGCCCTCGATGCCGGCGTCCGGCAGGTCATCCTTGGCATCGGCGGCAGTGCCACCACCGACGGTGGCGCCGGCCTCCTCGTCGGCCTCGGGGCGGCCGCCGACCGCGACGCCGCCGCGGTCGAGCTCGATGGGCTCGATGACCGGCTCGCGACCATCGAGCTGCTCGTCGCCTGCGACGTCACGAACCCGTTGCTCGGGAGTGCCGGTGCCGCCGCGACCTACGGCCCGCAGAAGGGAGCCGACCCCGGCCAGGTCCGCGATCTCGACCAGCGGCTGGCGCGCTTCGCCGACGCGCTCGATGCGGCCAGCAGTCGATCCGAACGAGACACGCCGGGAGCCGGCGCCGCTGGTGGGGTCGGGTACGCGCTGCTGTCCATCCGGGACCGGTTCGCCGGCTTCGCCCTGCGGCCCGGCATCGAGCTTGTGATGGAGGCGACCGATTTCGAGGGCCGTCTCGCGACCGCCGACCTGGTGATCACCGGAGAAGGCCGTATCGACGCCCAGACCGCGTTCGGGAAGACCGCGCTCGGCGTCGCGAATCGTGCCCGCGCCGCCGGTGTGCCGTGCATCGCGGTCGGTGGTGGCGTCGAGCCGGCCGGTATCGATGCCCTGGCAGCGGTCGACGCGATCGCCGTCCCCGTCGTGGAACGGCCGCAGTCCGTCGAGGAAGCGATGACCGCGGGCAGTGGGCCGCTCGTGCGTTGTGGCGAGCGGCTGGCTTGGCTGTTGACGACGTTCGATGACTAAGTCCATCGTCGGCGACATGACGGTCGTGAATGTCGCGCGGTCGGAGCCGGCCGCCATCACCCGGTATGACGTGGAGACGATCTGATGACCATTTTGGGTGGAGGTCCGCCCCGGCCGAAGCCGAAGCCGAAGCGACGACCGAAGAGGCGCCACTTCAGCGACCCCGGTGCGAGCTACGCCAAGCGGCTGGAGCGCTACCGACCGGGCCTCGTCCGCTTCGTCCTCGACGAGCTGGCCGGCCTGTACGGCCATCAGGTCTGGGACCTGCGGCTCGATCCGACGAGCGAGCTGATCCTCACGATCCTCACCCAGAACAGCGCCGACAGCAACGCCGAGATCGCGTTCGCGGCGTTGCGCCAGGCCTACCCGAGCGGGCTCGAGACAGCGATCCATCGCCCGGGTCCGGGTTGGGGCGGGGTCGGCCTCGACGAAGGTGCGCCGCCGGACTGGGCCGCGGTCGAGTTCGCGCCGCTGCCCGAGCTGACCGACGTCATCCGTCCGGGTGGCCTGGCCAACCAGAAGGCGCCGCGCCTCCAGGCAACGCTGCGTCGGATCCGTGAGGAGCGCGGCGATTATTCGCTCGGCTTCCTCGCCGAGATGACCCCGCTGGAGGCACGCGACTGGCTCACCGGTATCGACGGGATCGGCAAGAAGACGGCGTCGGTGCTGCTGCTGTTCTCGTTCGGGATGCCGCTCATGCCGATCGACCGTCACGTCGAGCGGGTGTCACGGCGGGTCGGGTTGCTGCCGTGGAAGGCGACCGTCGACGAATCGCACGACCTGTTCCTGGGCGTGTTCCGGCCCGACGAGATGTACGAGGCCCACGTCAACCTCATCCAGCACGGTCGCAAGGTCTGCCACGCCCAGCGACCGGACCATGACGCCTGCCCGCTCCGCGCACGCTGTCGCTTCTACGACCTCAAGGCACCCTGACGTGGCGGGGCGAGGGCCGTCCGTCCCGACGACCCTCGCCACCATCTCGTCGCCGAGCGCGGGCTACTTCGAGCGGAAGTACGCCTCCACGACCGGCGTCCCGCCGACCGCGCCGACCATCACGGTCGACCCATCGACGGTCTGGATCACGACCTGGTAACACTTCCCGGCGCCCTTGGGCACGAACCAGTTGAACTGGAACCGGTCGCCCGTGCGGCGGAGCCCCGTGTCGGCGGTCGACACGATCGGCAGCAGCGTCGGGTCGACATCGCCCGTGGCGCACGACACGTTGCGGGCCCAGGCCGTCAGCCCGCTGGTGGCGACGACCTCGCTCCCGTCAAGGTTGAACACACGGAACTTGAGCGGCACCGTCTGCCCGTTCTTGACCGAGTTGTAGTTGCGCTCTTGCCCGCTCGTCGTCATCTCGACCGGTGCGTCGAAACCGACGATGCGGAATGCGGTGCTGATCGTCGCCGTGGTCGTGGCGATCGTGCCGAGGACGTAGTTGCCCGCCGCCGAGCCGCTCAGGGCGGCACCGCTGAGCGTCACCGTCCAGGTCCCGACCATGCTGCTCGAGAACGACGCGCTGCCGCCGGTGAGGGCGACATCGTCGCCTGCCACCTTGCCGACGACCGAGGTCGTCACGACCGTGGCATCGGTGGTGCCGTCCCAGACCTTGTTCGCGGCGGTGAACGCGCCGGTCACCGACTTGCGGGTGATGGCGATGCTGTGCGAGTCCATGCTGCCGGTGTGATCCGCATCACCGGCGAAGGTCGCGCTGGCGGTGCAACCGCCGAGCGTGACGTTGGTGCAATCGCCGCTGTAGTCCACGTTGACGCTCTCGCTCAGCCCGCCAACGCCGGTGACGTGCGCCGTCGCAGTGAACGGCGTCCCGCGGTAGACATACGGTCCGGCCTCGAACCCGACGCTCGTGCTCGAGCTGGCCCGCGCGATGTCGAACGTGCTCGAGCCGGTGTCGCCGTCATGGTTGGCATCGCCGGGCCAGGCGGCGTCGGCGGTCGCCGTCCCGGCATGGAGGTTGTCGCCGTAGATGAGCGAGCCCGTCACATCGATCGGGGCCAAGCCGATCCCGGTGGCCTCGGCGGTGCACGGCGTCTGGGCGACGCCGCTGAACGTGAACGGGGCTCCCGCGGTGCAGTCGACGGTCACCATCGATGGCGCCTTGCTGATCGCCGCAGATGTCGGCGTGACCCCGATGATCTCGTAGTTCGCGGCATCGTCGCCGGTCAGCCCGAACCCGCTGGCCGTGACGGCCCGCGTGCCGGCATCGGCGCTCGCGAAGGTCGCGGTCGCTCCACTGGCATCGCAGCTGACGTCGTCATCGAGGAGGACGGTGGCGACGGTGCAACTGGTGATGGTGGCGTCGGTGGTCGTGTCGTACACCTTGCCCGCCGCGACGAAGTCGACGGTGAGCGGCGCCGGCGTGATGTCGAAGCTGGCGCTGTCGAAGCTGGCGGTGTGGTTGGTGTCGCCCGCGAAGCTGTACTCGGCCGATGCCGTGCCGACGCCGATGTTCGCGCCGTACGTCGCGGCCGGGCTCAGCTCGAGTCCGCCGGCGCCGATCACCGACACCTCGCACGGGGTCTGGGCGAGGCCGCTGTACACGACGCTGACCGGGCACGTGACTGCGGTGACCGACCCGGCCTGGGCGATCGTTGCGCTGGTGGTATGGACCAGGGTGATGGCGTAGTTGGCCGCGTCAGCACCGGTCAGGCTGAAGCCCGAGCCGCTGACGATGTGACTGCCGGCATCGGCACTGGCGAAGCTCGCCGTGGCGCCGCTGGCGTCGCAGTCCACGTCGTCGAGGCCCAGCACGGGACTGACAGTGCAGCTCGTGATCGACGCGTCGGTCGTCGTGTCGTAGACCTTGCCCGCCGCGACGAAGTCGACGGTGAGCGGCGCCGCGGTGATGGCGAACGTTGCGCTCCCGGAACTGCCGAGATGATTGGCGTCTTCGGGGAAGGTGTAGCCCGCTGACGCGGTCCCGACATCGGTGTTCATGGCATACGACGCATCAGGGCTCAGGTCGAGACCACCCGCGCCGGTCACGGACACGTCGCACGGGTTCTGGGCGACGGCGTTGTACACGACGCTGACGGGACAGGTGACCGCGGTCGTCGAGGCGGCCTGGCCGATGCTGAAGCCGCCCGAGCCGGTGCTCGCGCTGTGGTCGAGGTCGCCCGCCCAGCTGGCCTCGGCGCTGGCCGAGCCGGCATCGGTGTTGGCGGCGTAGACCAACGAGCCGGTCACATCGACCGGGCTCATGCCGACCCCGCTGGCGGTGGCGCTGCACGGGGTGATCGGATCGCCGCTGTAGGTGAACGGCGCGCCGGCGGTGCAGTCGACGCTGACGCTCGAGGCGGCCTGGGCGATCGTTGCGCTGGTGGTATGGACCAGGGTGATGGCGTAGTTGGC
>DAIUES010000156.1:0-5749 GCA_036844985.1 Candidatus Limnocylindrales bacterium | reverse complement strand
GGGCGGCGATGGCGACCCCGTTCCAGCGGCCCTCGCCGTGGTGGACGAGCTGGTAGCCCGCCATCCCGAAGGCCATGACCGGCGCATCCCCGTCGCCCAGCTTCGTCTCCTGCATGAGCAGGATGTCGGGACCGGCTCGCCGCAGCCAGTTCTCCACCGCCTCCTGGCGCGCCTTGAGCGAGTTCACGTTCCAGGTCGCGATGCGCATGGACGGAGGGTAGCGGTTCAGGCGCCGACCGATGCGAAGCGACTAGGATGCGACCGTGACCGACGCCGCCGCGCTCATCGAGCTGATCCGGGCCTCCGTCATCGGGGACGACGAGGCCGTCGCCGGGCCGTTCGGGGTGCGCCGTGTCACGTACGCTGACTACACGGCCTCGGGGCGTGCCCTGTCGTTCATCGAGGACTACATCCGCGACGCCGTCCTGCCGCTGTACGCCAACACACACACCGAGTCGTCCGGTACGGGCCTCCAGACCTCGCGCTTCCGCGAGGAGGCGCGGCGCATCATCCGCGACGCGGTCGGCGGATCCGAGGCGCACGCGGTGGTGTTCTGTGGTTCGGGCATGACCGCGGCCATCAACAAGCTCGTCGACATCCTCAACATCCGCATCCCGGCCGACCTCGACGATCGGTACGGTCTGCGCGCGCACATCCCGCTGGCGGAACGGCCGGTCGTGTTCATCGGGCCGTACGAGCATCACAGCAACGAGCTGCCGTGGCGCGAATCGATCGCCGACGTCGTGACCATCGGTGAGGACGCCGACGGACGGATCGACCTCGGTCGTCTCGAGCAGGCGCTCAAGGAGCACGCCGATCGGGCCCTCAAGATCGGATCGTTCTCGGCGGCGTCGAACGTGACGGGCATCCTGTCCGACACCCGGGCCATCTCGGTGCTGCTCCATCGCCACGGGGCGCTGTCGTTCTGGGATTTCGCTGCGGCCGGGCCCTATGTCGAGATCGAGATGGAGCCTCATCGGCCCGACACCGACCCGGCCGACGCGGCCCTCGACTACAAGGACGCCATCGTCCTGTCGCCCCACAAGTTCATCGGCGGGCCCGGCACGCCGGGCGTTCTGGTCGCGCGCCGCGAGCTGTTCCGCAATCGGGTCCCGAGTCTGCCGGGTGGGGGCACCGTCGCCTACGTCAACCCGCTCGAGCACGTCTACCTTGCCGACCCGGAGCATCGCGAGGAGGGCGGCACCCCGGCGATCGTCGAATCGATCCGTGCCGGGCTCGCGTTCCAGCTCAAGATGCGGGTCGGGTGCGACGCCATCCGCGAGCGCGAGGAGGACCTGATCGACCGCGCCATCGACGCGTGGAGCGCCGAGCCCGACATCCAGATCCTGGGCAATCCCGCCCTGCCGCGGCTGTCGATCGTGTCGTTCACGGTCCGCCACGACGGCCGCTACCTCCACCACAACCTCGTCGTCGCGCTCCTCAACGACGTGTTCGGGATCCAGTCCCGCGGCGGCTGCTCCTGCGCCGGCCCGTACGGCCATCGGCTGCTCGGCATCGACATCGAGACCTCGCACGCGTTCGAGCGGGAGATCGCCCGCGGCTGCGAGGGCATCAAGCCCGGCTGGATCCGGGTCAACTTCAACTACTTCATCAGCGAGGTCGTGTTCGACTTCATCGTCCGCGCTGTCGCGCTCGTCGCCCGCGACGGCTGGCGGTTGACGCCGTGGTACCGGTTCGACCAGGTCACCGGCCTGTGGAGATACGTGGGCGGCGCGCCCGAACCGCCCCTGTCGCTCGACGACATCGACTACGGAGCCGACGGCATGCGCTATACCGCGCATCGGCATCGCGAGCCCGAGGCGCGCCTTGCCGAGCATCTGGCCGACGGGGCACGCCTGCTGGCGGATCCGCTGCGTGTCCTCGGGGGGCCGCCGAAGTCGGAGGCTCAGACGTCTCCAGAGGTCGATCAGGACTTCGAGGACCTGCGCTGGTTCTGGTTGCCACAGGAGATCGCGGTCGGGCGGTGATCGCGGGCTCACCGGCGGCCCTCCCGGCGCGTCATCGGCAGCCCGCGGCGGCGTCACCGGCGGCCCGCGACCGGTGGCACGCCGCGGCGTGACCGGCGGCGCGGGTCGCCGTTGCACGTGACGGGCGAACCAGCGATCAAAGACGCAACATTGGGCGTTCCGTCGTCGCGTGTGCCGCGTCACGCACGGCCTGACGGAGGAACGCTCGGATCCCGGTCGTCGTTCGCTGGTTGGCCCGCGGGATGCAACGCGAACGGGCGAGGCCCGAGCCGTGCCGCGGACCACGCACCGCGCGCACGGCCCGCGGGCACGGTCCGCGGGCACGCACCGCGGGCGGGCACCGTGGTCAGGGGACCGCGGGCACGGGCCGCCGCAGGAGATCGCGGTCGGGCGGCCTCGGCGGCGATGGCGGCGTGCTGGGGTCACCGACCCGTCAGTAGCGCCGACCTCGCTGGCGGCCCAGGTCGAAGGTGGCCGTATCGGCCACGGCCATCACCGCCATCGTTCCGGCCTGGACAGGGTCGCTGACGACGAGGTCGACGTGGTCGGTGATGCTGCCGACCATGTTGAGCGCGATGATCGGGATGCCGACCGCGCGCAGTTCGTCGGCGGCGGCGCTGATGTCGCCACCCATGATCGAACCCGCCAGCACCAAGAGCCGGGCACGCGGCAGGTCGGCCACGGCGCGGACGGCGGCGGCGATGTCGGCCTCGCCGACGAGCGGGATGGTGTCGACGCTGATCCGCTCGCCGCGGAGGTTGTGGCGGTCCGCCTCGCTGACGGCCCCGAGCGCCACCTGGGCGACCTGTGCGCCGCCACCGACGACGATGATCCGCTTGCCGAACACGGACCCCAGCGCCCGTGTGCGGTGGACGTCGCGGACGTCATCGAGCACCTCGAACGCATCGGCCAGGACATCCTCGCTGACGCCCTCGACCTCGAGCTCGACCTCGATCAGCGGGGGGTCGCCCTCGATCGGGCGCACCGTGGCCAGCGTCCGGATGCGACCGCCCAGCCGATCCGTCGTGTCGGTGATGGTCGCGATGGTCGTCGGTCGGTCGACGATGTCGAAACGGATCGCCGCCGTGGCGGCCGGTCGCCTGGGCACGAACGCCTGGCGCCGATCAGCCCAGCGAGCCGCGCCCGGCCGCCCCGGGTCGAAGGTCGCCGACGGTCATCGTCTCGGGCTGCAGGCCGCCGGTCGGGTCGTGCTCCTCGAAGGCCAGCCCGAGCGTCCCGAATGCCTCGCGTGTCGCGGCCGGATCCGACGTGGTGAGCATGAGGGCACCGTCGGTGTCCTCGGCCACGCCGACGATGCCGGTGATGTTCACCGAGCGGTCGGCCAGGGCCGTGGCGACCTGCGCGAGCGAACCCGGTCGATCGGCGAGCTGGACCGTGAACCAGACCGTCACGCGGCACCTCCTTCGTGTGGCCTCGATGGTACCCGGTCGAGCCGCTACGCTTGGCTCGTGCCCGCCCCGCTCGGCAAGACGCCGACCCGTAAGATGCCCGACATCCAGGTCTTCGGGCGTGACGACTCGCCGGCGACGCGCGCCGCGCTGCGGTTCTTCCGCGAGCGGCGGGTGGTGGTCCATCACGTGGACCTTCGCAAGCGGCCGATCGCCCCGACCGAGCTGCGCCGCTTCAGTGACCGGCTCGGCGCCCGAGCCCTGCTGGACGAGACGTCCGCGGGCTTCCGCGATGCGGGCCTTTCCGACCCCACGGTGACCGATGCCGAGATCGTCGCCAGGCTGCTTGCCGACGCCCGCCTGCTGCGGCTCCCGCTCGTCCGTCACGGCAACGAGCTGACCGCGGGTCCAGCCGAAGCGACGTGGGCGACCTGGCTCAAGGCGGCAGCGCCCTCGGCGCGCTCGGGGAGCTCGGGCACGCGCTGAGGCTCGCGAGCGCCACAGGGCCCGCGCGCAGGCGGGACCACGGTGGCATCCTTGGCGCCATGACCGACCGACCCGACGACAAGGACCGAACCCCTCCGAACGGCCGCCAGCGCAGCGGACGGGTGACGGTCCGACCGGAGGCCGATCACCCCGCGACCCGTCGGGCGAAGCGCATGGAGGACGCCTCCCTCCTGCGCCGTTCACCTCACCCCGAATTCCTCGACCTCGACCCGTGGCGCGCCCTGCGCATCCTGTCCGAGTTCGTGGAGGGGTTCGACGCGCTTGCCGCGGTCGGTCCGGCCGTCACCGTGTTCGGCTCGGCACGGACGAATCGCGACGCCGCCACATACCGTCAGGCGCGCGAGCTCGGGGGGATGCTGGCCAAGGCTGGTTACGCGGTGATCACCGGCGGTGGGCCCGGCATCATGGAGGCCGCCAACCAGGGGTGCCAGGAGGCCGGCGGCCTGTCTGTCGGGTGCAACATCGAGTTGCCGCGCGAGCAGGGGCTCAACCGCTACGTCGATCTCGGGGTCGAGTTCCACTACTTCTTCGCGCGCAAGGTCATGTTCGTGAAGTACGCCGATGCGTTCGTCATCTTCCCCGGTGGCTACGGGACGCTGGACGAGCTGTTCGAGGCGCTCACCCTGATCCAGACCGACAAGGTCCAGGACTTCCCGGTCATCCTCATGGGCACCGAGCACTGGGGCGGCATGATCGACTGGATCCGCACCGCGGTCCTCGGCGCCGCGGCGATCGACAAGGCGGACGTCGACCTGCTGCGCCTGACCGACGATCCAGCCGAGGCCTGCCGGATCATCACTGCCTACGACCGCAGTCACCGCTCCAAGGCAGCGGCAACCGCGCCCGACACCAAGCCGATCGCCCCGAGCGAGGCCGCCGGACCGACACGGCCGGCCGAACGCGAAAGCTGACCGAACTGACCGACCCCCGCCGCGCCCGCGTGCCTCAGGCCGGGAACGCGACCTCGATCGAATCGCCGGCGATCCGCACAGGGTAGTAACGCAAGCGCCGGACGCGGGTCAGTCGTCGGGCCTCGGCCTTCTTGCCGGGTGGGTCGGTCTTCGGATCACGACCGACCGGTGACCAGGTCGGGTGGTACACCCCGTCCGGATCGAGCCCGCCGGTCGTGGGCATCCGCGCCGCATCGCCGCTGACGAGATCGAACCGGCCCTCGTGCAGCGGGCACCCGATGATGCAGCCGTCCAGCTCGCCGATCGACAGCGGCGCGGACATGTGCGGGCAGCGATCGTCGGTCGCGAACACACCGCGCTCGGTGTGGACGAGCAGGATGTCGAGGTCGCCCCGGGTGACCCGCCGCATCGACCCCGGCGGCAGCTCCGCCGTCGGCAGGACCGTCTCGAACGGCGGATCGTCGCCGGGCACGCCCGATGCGAGGAGGTGGGGCGGGAACGAGGCAGGCGTCATCGGCATGGGCCCATGCTAGCCGGACACGCGCGAAGGCCCCGGCGACGCGCGCCGGGGCCTTCGTTGGTGAGTCGGGGGGAGGGTCGGTCAGTCGGTCGAACCGAGGCCGCTGAGACGGCCCGCGGCAGCCGGATTGGGGCTCTCGGCGGCCGGACCGGGCGCCTCGCCGTGGTGCGTCCGCAACGGGATCTCCTTGAGGCCGAAGCTCACGATGAGCGCCCCGATGGTGGCGACCACGCCGATCCAGAACGCCTGCGTGACCGCGATCGTGAAGCCCTCGTGGATCGCCCCGACGATGGCCCCGATGTATGGCTCGACGAGCGCCCGGAACTGCTCCGGGACGGCCGCCAGGATCTGGGTGCCGAGGTCCTGGCCGACACCGACCAGCCGATCGAGGCCGCTGCTGCCGGTCGACGCGAA
>DAIUES010000155.1:0-5787 GCA_036844985.1 Candidatus Limnocylindrales bacterium | reverse complement strand
GCCAGGTATGCGGGTAGGTCGACCACGCTGCGCAGCGCCATGCGCCGCGCCAGAGGCAGGCCGAGCCGTTCGAACGCGACATGGAACCCCGCCTCGCTCGGCTTGTAGGCGCCGACTTGCTGCGCGGTGACGACCGGATCGAACGTCGTCCCGAGGCGTTCTGCCGAGGCGGCGAACAGGTCGTCATCGCAGTTCGTGATCACGCCGAGGCGATAGCGCGTCGCCAGCCGGGCCAGCGCCCTGCTCGAATCAGGAAACGCGGGCCAGTCGACCACCGACCCCGAGAACGCCGCGACCTCCGACGCGCTCGGCACGAACCCAAGCTCCGTCGCGACGCCGTCGAGGCCGGCCGCCAGGACCGCTCGATACGTGCGGTACGGACCCGCCTCGGCGGCCGCCTCATGGTGGGCATAGCGGGTGAGGACGTCCTCCGGGTCGGTCGCGCGGTCGTGCGCTGCGAGGATCGGTGCGAACGCCGCGACCAGGCCCGCCTCCCAATCGATGAGCGTCCCGTAGCAGTCGAACGTGAGCGCGTCGAACGCGCCGTAGTCGGGGATGGCCATCGCTGGTAGCATGGCACGGACCCGAGGGGGAGTACCCCATCACCCGGATGCCCGGCGTCATCACGGTCCGTCGCGAACGGACCCGCCGGCATCGACCGCCATCTGTGCGGTCGGCGGAGACCTTCGGCTGACGACCTGTCATGCCGGAGGACCATCTCTTGACCATCGATCAACTGCTGTGGCTCGTGCTCGGCGGCACCATCGCCGTCGCGCTCGCGCTCGATCTGCTGGTGTTCAACCGCCGCTCCCATGCGCCGACGGTGCGCGAGGCGGCGATCTACTCGGCGCTCTATGTCGGGCTCGGCCTGCTGTTCGGCGGCCTCGTGTTCGCCACCCGAGGCGTGTCCGATGGCTCGGCCTACCTGGCCGGCTATCTGCTCGAGTTGAGCCTGTCGGTCGACAACGTCTTCGTCTTCGCCCTGATCTTCGCCGCGTTCGCCGTGCCCCTTCCGTACCAGCACCGGGTGCTGTTCTACGGGATCCTCGGGGCGATCGTGTTCCGGGCCATCTTCATCGGGCTCGGTGCGGCAATCATCGAGAGCTTCCACGCCGCGATCTACGTCTTCGGGGTGCTGCTGCTGATCACGGGCTACCGGATGTGGTCGCAACGTGACGAGGAGATGCTCGACCCGACCGGCAACCCGCTGCTGCGCCTGTTCCGGCGGTTCGTGCCCACCACCGACGGCTATCGCGAGCACCGGTTCGTGGTGCGCGAGGGTGGGCGTCGTCTGGCCACGCCGCTCATGGCGGTCCTCGTGGTCGTCGAATCGAGCGATATCCTGTTCGCGATCGACTCCGTACCGGCGATCTTCTCGGTGACGACCGACACCTTCCTCGTCTTCAGCTCGAATGCCTTCGCCATCCTCGGCCTGCGCTCGCTGTACTTCCTGTTGGCCGGGGCGGTCCATCGCTTCCGCTACCTGAAGCCCGGGCTCGCGGCGTTGCTCGTGTTCGCGGGCATCAAGATCCTGGTGGCGGACATCGTCAAGATCTCCATCCCGGTGTCGCTGGCGATCATCGTCGCCATCCTCGCGTTCGCGATCGGGGGTTCCGTGCTGGCCGACCGGATGGACCGTCGTCGCGCCGCGGGAACTCCGGCCGGCCGCCCGTCGTCGGGGCCGACATGAGGTCGTCCGGCCCGCCGCTCGTCCTGGCGCTCGCCTTCGTCGCGATGGTCGCCGCCTGTGGCGTCGGCGGCGCCCCGTCGGCATCCCGACCGGCCGCGACGCCGTCCGTGGCGCCGGTGGTGACCCCCGAGGCCGCCGTCGCCGCGGTCGTCGCCCATGAACCCCGATTCGCGGGGATCTTGCCGCGCAACTCCGATCTGATCGGCCAGTCGAGCTGGTACGAGGTCAGGGCGGCGTCGGGGGTGGGCGCGTTCCTCGTCGAGATGCGGATCGGCTGGGGTGACTGCCCCGCCGGCTGCATCGATGAGCACACGTGGATGTACGCGGTCGCACCGAACGGCGTGGTGACCCTCCAGTCCGAGCGCGGACCAGCGGTGCCGGCGGACGCGTGGCCGTCGCCTGGGACAGGCGACGTCCTCGGTACCGGGCTGCTGATCACGGCGGTCGCCGGACCGGTCTGTCCCGTCGAGACGATCCCGGCCAAGCCGGAGTGCGCGCCTCGCCCGGTCAGTGGCGCGATCGTCCACGTCCGCGATGGCCAGGGCGCCGAGGTGGCGACCGGCACGACCGATGCGACCGGATCCGCCTTCCTCGCCGTCGAGCCTGGAAGCTATGCGGTCGTCGCCGACCGCGTGGATGGCCTGCTGGGCGAACCGCCGGCGCAGGATGCCGTGGTGACAAACGGAACCACGACCCCGGTAGCCCTCATGTACGACACCGGCATCCGGTAGAGAACCCGCCACCATTCCGGTGTCTCCGGGCACCGCCACGCGCGCATTGATAGGTCCCCGGCAAGGCACGCGCGGCTACGCTGTCACCATGCGACGCCTCGGATCGCCCACGACACGGACCGCGACGCTCATCGCGGTCATGGCGCTCCTGGTCCTGATCGGCGTCGTGGCGCTTCCGGTCCTCGCTGCGGATCCCTCCGCCTCACCCGCGGCCTCGGCATCGCCGAAACCTCATGCCACGAAACCGGGCAGTGCGGGTGAACGGGCCAAGCCCGACAAGCCCGACAAGGTCGACAAGGCGAAGCGGGCGCCGGCGGTCGAGGTCACCCTGACCGGCACGATCGCCACGCGAACGACCGCCGCAGGCGAGACCGAGTACACGCTGACGACCGGGGCCACGACCGTCACCCTCGATGCCGGCCCGGCGTGGTTCTTCAAGGACGCCTACCCGCTCAAGCCCTTCATCGGCAAGCGGGTGACCATCGTCGGCGAGCAGCGAACCGGTTCGACCGAGGTCGATGTCCGCTCGGTCGATGGCACGCTCCTGCGGGCACCCGGCAGGCCGCCGTGGGCAGGCGGCTGGAAGCGCGTCGGCAAGGACCATCCGGGCTGGACCCAGGAGAAGTGGGACCGCTGGCAGTCGCGGATGGTGGACAAGGCGAAGCGACACGGGGTCGATTGCTGGCCACCGGGTCTGTGCAAGAAGCCGGAGACGCCCGCCTCCTAGCCAGCGCGGCCCTCGTCCCGAGCGACGTACGATGCGTTCGATGCGCCTGTCCGTTGCCCTGATCCAGCTCGACGCGACCGCTGATGTCGACGCCAACATCGAGCGTGCCACGGCACTCGCCGCCGAGGCTGCGCAGAGCGGTGCACGTTTCGTGGTCCTCCCCGAGTACCTCCAGTACCGCGGCGGCGACGACGGCTTTCGAGCATCGGCGCGCCCCATCCCGGGTCCGTTCACGGACGCCTTCGCCGAAATCGCCCGTCGGCACGATATCTGGATCCTCGCCGGCAGCCTGGCCGAGCTCGCCGACGACCCCGCGAGGCCGTACAACACGAGCGCGCTGCTCGCCCCGGACGGTTCGATCGCGGCGCGCTATCGGAAGATCCACCTGTTCGACGTCGCGGTCGACGCCGGTCCGGTCGACGAGGAGTCGGCTCGGGTATCGGGTGGTACGCAGCCGGTGTGTGCCGAGGTCGATGGCATCAAGGTCGGCCTGACCATCTGCTACGACCTGCGCTTTCCCGAGCTGTATCGGACGCTCGCCCTCGCCGGCGCCGAGATCCTCACGGTACCCGCCAACTTCACCGAGCGGACCGGGCGCGACCACTGGGAAGTGCTGCTCCGCGCGCGAGCGATCGAGAACGGCGCGTGGGTGCTGGCCGCCGGTCAGTCGGGCGGTCCGCCCGGGCAGCCGGCGTTCGGACGCTCGATGGTGGTCGACCCGTGGGGCACGGTCGTCGCCCAGGCGCCCGACGGGGTCGGGATCGTCTACGCCCTGGTCGACACGGATCGGGTCGCAGCTGTCCGCCGCCAGATCCCGTCGCTGGCGAACCGCCGACCGGACACGTACCGGCTCTGAGAATCGATCAGGACCACCCGTCGGGTGGTCCTGATCCTTGCCTTTGGAGATCCTGCCTACTGGGCGAGGCCCAGCGCGTACAGGGTGTCGCCTTCCGATGGCGGTTGGGTCACCGGCCCCGGCACGTTGGCGTCGCCGTTGACCGAGTAGGGGACCGTGCCCACGAACCGCCCGACGATCTGGTCGACCGCCGGCTGGGCGTAGCCGGTGATGACAAAGGCGGCGATGGCCACGACGCAGTAGTGGAAGTTGTTACCGTTGCCACCGGTGTCGCAGCTGCCCGTCGCGTCATTGGTCTTGAGCACGATCGGGATCAGCACGGTCTGCTGGTTGTCGACCCACTGCTGCAGGCATGCCCGCACGGCACTCGCATTGGTCTTGCCGGGGTCGCCGGCAAACTCGAACGGGAGCGTGAAGGCGGGATTGTTCGGGGTGCACAGGCTCGTCGCCAGCGAGCCGGCGTCGTTGCTTCCGTCCCAGGACACCCAGCCGAAGTTGCCGGGGCCGTTGGAGCCGCTGGTGAGCGAATAGAGCGCCCCCTCCTGGGTCGGCAGCTCGGTCAGGCCGATCGGCAACAGCTGTCCGGCCGGCGCGCCCGGGAGCTTGCCGGTGATCGCCGTCGCGACCGTATCGACCCGCCAGGTTCCCTGGCCGATGACGCCGAGCAGGTACGTGCGGGGCGTCTTCGTGACATTGACGGTCACCCCGAGCGCGCCGCTGGGAGGGGTCGCATCCCCGGCCGTCACGAGGCCAAGGTCCTTGAAACCGATACCGACGCGTGGCCCCACGTAGCGTGCTGTCCACGAGCAGTCCGATCCGGCCCCGGTCGGGCAGTCGTTCTGGCCCATTCGTGTCTGGATGGCGGTGTATACGTTGTTCGTACCGGTGAACGCCTTGCCTGGAGTGCCCGTGGGCAGGACGTAGTAGTCGGCCAGGCGCTTTGTGCCGGCCATCGCGCTGATGTCGGCCGAGTTCTGGCTGTCGCGTCGCTGCAGGAACACGTTCCCGCCGTCGATCACGAGGCCGGTGATGAGGATCAGCAGGATCGCGCCGCCGGCGAAGAGCGCAAGGATCTGGCCCTCCGTCTTTCGGCGGGTACCGGCGTTGCGGCCCATGGTCAGTGTCTCCCTTGTCTGATGGATCGTTGCCATGACGTTCATTGGATGACGACCTGTGTGGTCTGGCTCACCGTCGGGGTGCCCAGGATGTTGCGGATGATCGGGGTGAAGAAGTTGAACGGGCCCTCGACCTTCACCGACATGAGGTCGCCCGGCCGACACGTCGTCGGGCAGCTGAACAGGACCGTCGTCGGTGTCGGCGCGCCCGCCGGCAATCGCTTGCGCGTCTCGGCCTCGGTGCAGTTCTTGCGGTTCTTCGGAGAGACCGCCGCAGGGCAGGTGTACGACCACTGCTCGACCGATGCGTAGCGGGCGCCTTCGCGCGCCGCCTGGCCGTAGGCGGTCGTCGTGTAGACGTACCGGCCGACGTCGATGAAGCCGAACAGCAGCAGGAAGAAGATCGGGACGACGAGGGCGAACTCGACGAGCGACTGCCCGCGCGATCGATCTCGGCGACGACGGATGGGCATCACGGGGCTCCCACGGCGACGGTCTGGTTGGTGTTGTTGGCGCAGGTGTAGGCGAGCTGGTCCTGGGTGACGACCGTCGCGCCGTTGGGTGCGCCGGCGGGCGTGGTCGACACCGCGCCGGTGAAGCTGGCGGCGGTCCACAGGGCCTTGGCCTGTCCGACCGTCTTGCTCGAGCCATCAGCACTCGGATCGAGG
>DAIUES010000154.1:0-5787 GCA_036844985.1 Candidatus Limnocylindrales bacterium | reverse complement strand
GCCGCGTCGCCGGCTCGGCACGGTCATGGGCATCTTCGGCGCGTCGAGTGCGGTCGGCATGGCCCTCGGTCCGACGCTGGCCGGGGTCCTCATCGACGGCCTCGGGTGGTCGCTGCCGATGGTCTTCTGGACGTCGGCAGGCCTGTCCGTCGGGACCGCGCTGCTCGTCACGTTCGGGTCGCGCGAGGTCCGCCCCGAGGTCGTGCCCCAGGGTCGGGTGCTGACCCTCGCCTTCGGTGCGGTCCGCGGCGTCCTCCGTGACCCGACGGTCCGCCGCATCTTCCTCATCTTCGGCGTGTCGTTCCTCGCCAACCAGATGAGCCGGCCGTACATCCCGGTCGTCGTCGAAGGCCTCGTCGGCACCGGACCGGGTCTCGCATCGGGGATCGCCCTGGTCATGGGCACGGCGGCCCTGGTCGGCGGGCTCATCGCGCCGTTCGGGGGCCTGCTCGGTGATCGGATCGGCTTCCGCCCGGTGCTCGCGGCGGCGCTGGCCGGCGGGGGATCCGCGATCCTGCTGATGCCGTTCGTGCCGGCCGTCGCGGCGCTCGCCGGACTGGCCGTGGTGCTGTCGACGGCCACCGCGACCGTCAGCGCGATGGTGTTCGGCATGCTGGCTACCGAGATACCAGCGGACCGCCGATCGGTCACCCTCAACCTCGTGTACCTGCCGCTGTATACGGCCGGCATCATCGGACCGGCCGTCGGCGCGGGGGTGGTGACGGTCGTTGGCCTCCCCGGGCCGTTCGTGCTCGGTGGCATCGTCTTTCTCGCCGGCGCGGTGGTGATGGCGACCCGGCGCCCGGCCCCGACCGCCCCACCCACGCCGACCGCCGCCGCGACGGACACCTGATACCGAAAGCGCCGACGGCCGTCCCCCAAGACGACCAGTCGGCGCAAGGATCGTGCGATGTCGGCACGCGCTCCCTCCCTGATGGTCCCGCCCACGATCGGCACCGACCAGCCTGACCAACCCTGGTCGTGGTTCAGGGATTTCCCTGAACCGACAGGCCCGAACCCTCTGCTACTGTCGGCGGCATGGAGCTGCGCATCGATCGACGCCTCCGCGAACGGTTGACGATCGTCGTCGGGGTGGTCGCCCTCGTCGCAGCGCTGGCGACGCTGACCGCCGGACGTTTCGACAGCGGCGTGCGCCTGACCACCGACGGCGAACATGTCGTCGTCGCCGAGGTCCAGCCCAGGAGCATCGCGGCGCAGTACGGCCTCGAGCCCGGCATGGTGGTGACGTCACTCCAGCGGGTGACGCTCATCCAGATGCCACAGTACGTCGACCCCGATCCCGCGATGCCGTCACCGGATCCCGACACCGGCGAGATCCCGCCGTACCAGCCGACGATCGCGCCGAGCCGTCCGGTCCCGGCCACCATCGATCCCACCCTGCTGGCGCAACTCCTCGCTCGCCCGGTGACGGAGCTGAGCGCGGTCCGACCAGAGGCGCTGGACTCGCCGGTCCCCAGCGGCTCGGTCGATCTCTACGACGACGGCATCGATGGCATCCGGACGACCCTGCCATCGGTCGCCTTCGGGGCCGTGCTGCTCATGCTCATCGGCTGGTGGGTCGCCAGCGGCCGCGGGGGAGAGACGATCCGCGAGCTCGCCGGCCCACTTGCCCTCGCGACGGCGGTTCCCTTCCTCGTTAGGCCGCTCGACGCCTCATGGTCGCAACCCCTCGTGGCGCTCGGTGCGCTGCTGACCGTCGCGGCGACGGTGCCGCTGGCGCTGGCGCTGGTCGACCGGATCGATGACGATCAGGACCGTCGTCTGGTCGGCCTGGCGGCAGGCGGCTGTGCGATCGGGGCTGCCCTGATCGGCGTGCTCGCATCGACGATGCAGCCGTGGTACGGGGAGGGCATCACGCGTTGGGCCCTGGTGGCCGCGATCACGCTCATCCCCGGCATCGCGGCCGCCGGTCCGATCACCCGCAACCCGGCCGGCAGTGTCGCCCCTGCCAGCGGCCGACTGCTCGAATCGACCGAGTACGCCATCGTCGGCGCAACGCCGGCCGTCGCCCTCATCACCGATGGACCGGGCGCCCCGCTGCCGCTGCTGCTGTGGTTCGTGGTGGTCCTCCTGGCCGGACGGTTCACGGTCCGTCCGCTCGCCCGACTCGCCACGCGCGCGACGCTCCAGCGTGATCTCGTCGTGGTGGCCACCGAAGCCGAGCGCGCCCGCGTCGCGGCCGATATCCACGACGACGCCCTGCAGGAGCTGACCCTCCTGGTGCACCGGCTCGATGCGGCCGGAGATACCGAAGGCGCCGGGATCGCGCGGACCGTGTCCGACCGACTCCGGGCGATCTGCGGCGACCTGCGACTGCCGATCCTCGACGATCTCGGCGTCGGCCCGGCGCTCGACTGGCTGGTCCTGCGCATCGAACGCCTCGCCGGTGGCGAGGTCCGCCTCGAGCGTGCCGATGGCAGCCGGCCGCCAGCCGACGTCGAGTTGGCATTCTTTCGGGTCGCCCAGGAGGCGCTCGCCAATGCCGTCAAGCACGGCCGGCCCCCGATCGTCGTTCGCTACGCGACCTCGCCGGGCGGAGCGAGCCTGTCGATCGACGACGCCGGGCCCGGCATCGAACCCGATGCCGGCGAGGGTGCGGCACGTGGCGGTCACTTCGGCCTGCTGAACATGCAGCAACGGGCCGAGGCGATCGGGGCGATCCTCGACGTCCGTCGCTGGCCGAGCGGGGGCACGCACGTCGCGCTCGATTGGCGGGCGCACTGAGCGACGACGCGCACCCGATCCGCGTCGCCATCGTCGACGACCACCCCGTGGTCGGGGAGGGGACGGCCGCCATCCTTCGGTCCCAGCCGGACATCACGGTGCGTGGGGTCGCGCCGTCGCTCGACGCGGCCGAGGCGGCGGGGCTGTTCGATCCGGTGCGGGTCGATGTCGTGCTGCTCGACATCCGCCTCGGGACCGACAGCGGCCTGCGCGCCCTGGGCGCACCCGCCGCCGACGGCTCGGCGGCCTTGTCGTCGCGCCCGGCCATGATCGTGCTGACCGCATACGACTATCCCCAGTATGCCGACGCCGCCCTCCGGCTCGGGGCGGCCGGGTTCGTGCTCAAGACGGCGCCACTCCCCGAGTTGATCGACGCCATCCGGCGGGTGGCCGCCGGCGGGCTGGCGTTCTCGGTCCGGCCGATGCCCGCCCGAGGTGGCCGGCTGTCCGCTCGTGAGCACGACGTCGTTCGGCTCGTCGCCGACGGTCGGACCAACGACGAGATCGGGGCGGCGCTCGGGATCGGGGCCAAGACGGTCGAGACACACCTGGCACGGCTGTTCGAGCGACTGACCGTCGCGTCGCGGACCGAACTCGCCATGCGGGCGATGCGCGAGGGCTGGCTCGACGTCCCGCCGGAGGAACGCTAGTCGAGGCCCTCAGTCGGCCGTGGGGGCGACTGCCCCGGCAGCGCGGAACGGGCCGAGCGGCCGTGCCGGCGCCACCGGTTCTTGCAGGGCGATCACCGCCAGCAGCATCGACAACCCGCCGTACCACAGCGCGGGCAGGGCCAACATCCCGGCGACCGGCACCGTCCAACGGCGACCGGTCCATGCCCCCCACACCACGAGGGCGATGGCCGCCGGCAACCTGACGATGAACGGGATCGGCACCGCGGCCCACGTCCCGTCCCGCCCCGCGACGCGGCCCAGGACCTCGGCCCATTCGAACCACGCCGTCGGCAGCAGCACGAACGACACGGCCACGACCACGGCCGTGCCGCCGAGCGCCCAGGCGAGCTGCCGCCACTCCCGCCGGACCACGAACCACAACAGCCCGATGCCGGGCGTGATCTTCGTCAGCAGCACGATGGACCAGGTCCACGGCCAGCGGAACCCGAGCACCATCGCCGCGGCCAGTACGAGGTGGATGTTGCCGCCGGCCAGCTCCATCAGCGCGACGACCGCCCCGACGGCGAACCAGCGGCGACCGGTGAGCACGAGCAGGCAGGCGAGCAGGACCCCCGTCCACGCGGCCATGAACGCCTGCCACGGCAGGATCCGGATCGGCTCGAGCAGTTGCAGGAACGCCGGCGAGTAGACGTACGCGATCGGGTCGGTCCAGTCCGAGCGGGCATACGGATCGGCGAGCGACGGGAACCAGTAGCAGTAGGCGTCCTGGCCCGTCCCCCACAACCGCCCCCAGGGCGACGAAAAGACGACGATACCGAGCCAGATCACGGCCACGAGCACGAGCCCGACGAGCTCGTGTCGATGGCGCCACGCGCGCTCGCCGAACGACTGCGGCTGGTCGCGCGGCTGGCCGTGTGGCTGGTCGAACGGCAGTTCGGTCATCGCTTCCCGTTGTCGGGACGCAACCCCTGCGTCCGGACGGCAACCGTACGACATCGCGACGCGGACGAATCCCGCTCGTCGTGCCGTACCATCACGCCGTGCCGAACCTTGCGCTCCCGCGCCCGCGCCCGCGCCCTCGCAACCGCCGCCCGGATGGGCCGGCGGACGTGGTCGTGCCCGAGACGGCGGCGGATCCCGAGATCATCGAGGCGGCCGGCATCCGCTGGGTCCACATCGAGTCGCCGCGCACGGCCGATCGCGATTGGCTCGAGGAACACTTCGACTTCCACCCGCTCGACTACGAGGACGTGTTCTCGCGCAACCAGCGGCCCAAGCTCGACCAGTACGACGACTACGTGTTCATCGTTCTGCACTTCCCCCTGTTCGACAAGGACACCGGTCGCATCCTGACCGCCGAGCTCGACCTGTTCCTCGGGCCCGACTACCTGATCACGATGCCGAACATCCCGCTGCCGCCGCTGTCGGCGATGTTCGACCGCTATCGCGAGAAGGCCGACCTGCGCGAGGAGGTCTTCAGCAAAGGCTCCGGCTACCTGCTGTACAAGATCGTCGACACCGGGGTCGATGCGTCGTTCCCGATGCTGCGCAAGACCGGACTCAAGCTGGAGCGGCTCGAGGACGACATCTTCGAGGGTCGCTCGAGCGAGATCGTCCGCGACATCTCCGACACGAAGCAGGAGATCATCAACTTCCGCAAGATCACCCGGCCGCAGCGCGCGGTGTTGCGCGATCTCGAGCGGACCAAGCAGCGTTATCTCCAGGAAGAGCTCGAGATCTACTTCGACGACATCTCCGACGCCGCCGAGCGGATCTGGGACACCCTCGAGAACTACAAGGAGGTCATCGAGGGCATCGAATCGACCAACGAATCGGTGCTGTCCCACCGACTGAACGATTCGTTCCGCATCCTGACCGCGACGAGCGTCGTGCTCCTGCCGCTGACGCTCATCGCGAGCATCTTCGGCATGAACGTGTCCTTCCCGGGCGAGGGCCAGACGATCACGTTCTTCGTGATCCTCCTGTCGATGGCCATCATGCTCGTCGCCCTCGTCATCCTGTTCCGGCGGCGCGGCTGGCTGTAGCAGGAGTTGCCCGGTCGGGTGGGGCGTGAGGTCAGGCAGGCCGCGGAGTAGCATCCCCCCGGGGCGCCCTCATCCGATGACCACGACGGACACGCTCGAGCTCGGACGCGCGGCGGTCGCCCGACAGGCATGGGGGGACGCCTACGGACGACTGACCGCTGCCGATCGAGCGCGCCCGCTCGACGTCGACGATCTCGAGCGGCTGGCGCTCGCGGCGCACATGAACGGGCACGTCGACGAAGCGGCTCGGATTTTCCCGGACACGGTCACGCTGATGATCGTCCACCCGGATTTCGTTCCAGAGGCCGAGCGGAGTGCGTCGGATCTCTTTCGCTATCACCCAATGGCGATGATTGCGGCGCTGG
>DAIUES010000153.1:0-5873 GCA_036844985.1 Candidatus Limnocylindrales bacterium | reverse complement strand
TGTCGTTCAGCCGACCGCAGTCGGGACACTGGATCACGCCGCCGGCCTGGTCGTTGGCCGGACTGCCGGACTCGCCAGCCCGAGGGCGATCGCCCGGTCGCGCTCGCCTGGCCCATCGCGCCCGGGCCCGCCGTTGGCCACGGCGATCCCGACCACGGCCGCCAGCGCCACGATCCACGCCCCGGCGACGAGCGGGCCCCGCCCGCGACCGGATCCGGTCGGACCCCCGACCCGACCGTGGAAGCCCGTCTCAGCTGATGTCGATGAAGACGTTCTTGGTCTCCGTGTACAGGTCGAGGGCGCCCATCCCGAGCTCCCGCCCGATGCCCGACATCTTGTAGCCGCCGAACGGTGCCTCGGTATGGACCGAGCTGTTGGAGTTGACGCTGATCACGCCGGCCTGCAGCGCCTTGGCGGCCCGCAGCGCCTTGCCGATGTCGCGGCTCCAGATCGAGCCGGACAGGCCATACGGCGTGGCGTTGGCCAGGCGAAGCGCCTCCTCCTCCGTGTCGAACGGGATGATCGAGACCACCGGTCCGAAGATCTCCTCGCGGGCGATGCGCATGTCGTTGTCGACACCGTCGAACACCGTCGGCAACAGGTACGCCCCATCGGCCAGGGCCGGATCTTCGGGCGCGCTCCCGCCGACGACGATCGTGGCGCCCTCACCGAGCCCGATCTCGATGTAGTCCTTGACCCGGTCGCGCTGCTTGGCGCTGACGAGCGAGCCGACCTCGGTCTTCTCGTCGGCGGGGTCGCCGACGACGACCTTGCGCGTCGCCTCGGCAAAGGCCGCGACGACCGCCTCGTGGGCCGAGCGCTCGACCAGGATCCGGCTCCGGGCACAGCAATCCTGACCGGCGTTGTCGAACACGCTGTACGGCGACTCGCGCGCGAACTTCTCGAGGTCGGCGTCCGCGAACACGATGTTGGGGGACTTGCCGCCGAGCTCGAGCGAGATCTTCTTCACGTTGCCCGATGCCAGGCGCATGATCTCCTGGCCGGTCGCGGTCTCGCCGGTGAAGGCGACCTTGCCGATGCCGGGATGGGCCGCGATGGATGCGCCTGCGGTCCCACCCGGTCCGGTCACGACGTTGAGCACGCCGGCCGGGATGCCGGCCTCGAGCGCGAGCTCACCGAGTCGCAGTGCCGTCAGCGGCGTGTAGGAGGCCGGCTTGAGGATGGCTGTGTTACCGGCGGCCAATGCGGGCGCGACCTTCCAGGAAGCCATCAGCAGCGGGAAGTTCCAGGGCACGATCAGCCCGACGACGCCGATCGGCTCGCGCAGGGTCAGGTCGAGCCCCGGCTTGCTCACCGGGATCGTCTGGCCGAACAGCTTGTTCGCCGCACCCGCGTAGTAGTCGAACACGAGGCTGGCCCCGATGACCTCGCCGCGCGCGCCCGTGATCGGCTTGCCGCCGTTGCGGCTTTCGAGCCAGGCGAGTTCGTCGCTATGCTTCTTGATGAGGTCGGCCAGCTTGGACAGGCTCCGACCACGCTTGCCGGCCGCCCAGTTGGCCCACCCCTTGCGGTCGTCGAACGCGGCCCGCGCCGCCTCGACGGCGCGATCGACATCGGCCCGACCGCCCAGCGGGGCCGTCGCGATCGTCGCGCCGGTGGCCGGGTTGACGATGCCGAACGTCTGGCCGTCGAGCGCCTCGACCTGATCTCCGCCGATGATCATCCGGGTGGTGGTCGGTGCCTCGCTGGCGGACGTGGACTGCGATTCGATCGTCATCGGAAGACCTCGGATGGATGCCCGTGCGGGGGAGGCGGCGTCAGGTCCCGATGATACGACGGGGGCCGGGCGATCCCGGGTCAGGCCGACGGCGCCGCTGCGGGACCACGTGGCGGTCGGAGCGAGGGCGGCAGGTCGTCCCAGGTGGTCTTGGCGTCCTGGAATCCCTCGGCCGCGACGATCGCCGCCCCGATGATGCCGGCGTCATTGCGCAGGGTGGCCGCCACGACCGGCGTGCGGCAGGTCAGCCGCGGGATGAACTTGTCGCCGTTCTTGCTCACGCCACCGCCGAGGATGAACAGCGATGGCCACATGATGTCCTCGATCCGCTGCAGGTGTTCGTCGAGGTCCATCGCCCACGCCTTCCACGACAGGCCCTTGCGCGTCCGCGCCGCCGACGCCGATCGGCGCTCGGCCGGCCGGCCCCGGATCTCCATCTGACCGAACTCCGTGTTCGGCACGAGGGTCCCGTCAACGAAGACGCCCGATCCGACGCCCGTGCCGAGGGTGAGGAAGATGACCGTGCCCGGGCGTCCGGCCCCGATCCCGAAGCGCATCTCGGCGATGCCGGCCGCGTCCGCGTCGTTGACGATGCTGACGTTCCGGTGGAGGGCCTTGCCGAGCTTGTCGGCGATCGGGTAGTCGATCCACGCCGGATCGATGTTGGCGGCGGTGGCGAGTCGGCCATCGATCGCCACGCCGGGCAGCCCGACCCCCACCGGCCCCGACTCGGAAACCCCGGCGGCCTTGACCAGGCGACGGACGATCCGGCCGATCGAGGCGTTGACGCGGTCAGGGGTCGACGGGCTGGGGGTCGCCACCCGGATCCGCTCCGATCGGAACCGACCGGACTCGACATCGACCACCGCGGCCTTGATGCCGCTGCCGCCGACATCGACCCCGATCGCGATGCGTCCGCCCACCTCGTCGCCCTCGGCTTCGGTCATCCGCCCACCTCAGAAGTAGTTGACCGTGATGCCCCCGTCGACCACGAGCGAGGCGCCGTTGGTCCAGCGCGACTCGTCGGAGGCGAGATAGACGGCCATGTGCACGATCTCCTCGGGCTTGCCGAAGCGGCCGGTCGGGTTGCGGGCCAGCCGAAGCTGCTTGGCCGCGTCGTCCTTGAGGAGCCAGTCCATCAGGAGCGGGGTCTCGACCGGGCCCGGGCAGATGGCGTTCGTGCGGATGCCCTTCGGACCGAACTGGACGGCGAGGCTGCGGGTCAGGCTCAGGATGGCGCCCTTCGATGCGGTGTACGCGTCCTGCGGCACGGAGCAGCCGACGAGCGCGACGAAGCTCGCGATGTTGATGATCGAGCCGCCGCCGCTTTCCTCCATCGCCGGGATGGCGTACTTGCAGCCGAGGAACGGACCGCGCACGTTGACCGCCATCACCTGGTCCCACACCTCGACCGCCGTATCGGTCACCGAGTGGTCGGCCTCCGGCATGACGCCGGCGTTGTTGTACAGGCAATCGAGCCGGCCATAGGTCGACACGGCGGCCTCGACCATGGCCCTGGCGTCGGCCTCGCTGGAGACATCGGCGCGGACGAAGGTGGCCTCGCCGCCGTCGGCCCGGATCTTCGCCACGGTCTCCTGGCCGGCGGCTTCGTTGTACTCGGCGACGACGACCTTGGCGCCGTGGCCGGCGAAGATTCCGGCTGCGACGCGGCCCATCCCGCTGCCCCCACCGGTGATGATCGTGACCTTGTCGGCGAGTCGCATCGGTCCGGTCGTCCCTTTCGTCATCCGGGCGGGTCGTCCACTCCAGGTCGGTGCCGCCGCGTCCACCCATCGTACCCGGGCCTGCCTGCCCGGGGACGCACGATGCACCTTCCGTCGTTGTTGGAGATGCACGCTCCGTCGTTGTTGCATCGGACGGGCGAACGGACGATCGAAGGTCGGGCCTGGCCCCTTCCCTGGTCAGGTGTGCCATCGCACGCACGGTCCAGCGGCTGGGCGCCTCAGATCGGCCGATCGACGCGGCCACGACCGCCCGTTGGCCCGTTTGACGCAACAACGTCGGGTCGCAGGTCTGGCGCCGCAGCCGGGGTCGTGGCACGGATCGCGCGTCTGGCGCCGCACCCGGGGTCGTGGCACGGATCGCGGCTCCCGTCGCGGCGGTGCCCCGCGCGCCCCCGCCCGCACGCCCCGCGGTCGCCCCCGCGCACGATGTACGCTCGCCGCATGGACGCCACCGCCGAGCTCTTCGCCGCCATCGAGGCAGGTGACGCAACCACGGCTGCCGCCATCGTCGGGGCGGATCCAGGCCTGGCCAGTGCCCGCGGCGCAGACGGCGTGTCCGCGCTCCTCCACGCCCGCTATCGGTCCGACCGGGCGGTCCTCGACGCGCTGTTGGCGGCCGATCCGGACATGGACGTGTTCGATGCCGCCGCGCTCGGGCACATCGACCGCCTGCAGGCCCGGCTCGAGGAGGACCCCGGACGTGTCGCGGCGCTGTCGAGCGACGGTTTCTCGGCGCTGCACCTCGCCGGATTCTTCGGCAAGGCCGAGGCGGCCCGCCGGTTGCTCGATGCCGGGGCCTCGCCCCACCTCCGTGGCCGCAACGAGCTCGCCAACCAGCCACTCCACGCCGCCGCCGCGGGTCGCCACATCGAGGTCTGTCGGCTGTTGCTGGCGGCCGGCGCCGACGTGACCGCGTCGCAGCACGGCGGGGTGACCCCGTTGCATGCCGCGGCGCAGCACGGCGACGACGAGATGGTCGAGTTGTTCCTGTCGGCCGGCGCCGACCCGGCGGCCCGCGACGAAGGCGGCGCCACCCCGGCCGACCTGGCCGATGCGGCCGGCCATGCCGACGTCGCTCGTCGCCTCAGGACGACCGCACGTTCGGCGTCCTGATCACCCGCTTGCGCGACGGGCCAGCAGGGCCGCGCGAACGCCGCCGAATTCCTCGTCGATGGCCGACACCTGGGCCGCGAGGTCGGCCACCGGTCCTGCCCGGCCGGCCGTCTCGAGCGTGCGGCTGAGGTCGGCCAGCACCGTCGCGCCGACGTTGACGCTGTTCGACTTGAGCGAGTGGGCGGGACGCACGGATGCCTCCCCGTTGCCCGCGGCGGCGGCTGCCCGCAGGACATCCAGCTGGGCGGAGGCGTCGTCGATGAACGTGTCGATCAGCTCGTCGACGAACTCGGCGTCGCCCCCGGTGATCTCCAGCAGGCGGTCCATGGCGGCCGGATCGAGGGTCATCCGGCCACCCCCTGGGGCAGCATCGTATCGATGGCGTAGGTCGTCACCGGACGGCCGAAGCCCTTGAGCGTCCGCTCCCCGGCGGGGATGGCCGCACAGGCACCGTCGGCCGCGGCGAACGTCCGCTGGGTCACGAGGATCTCGCCCGGTGCGGCCTCCCCACTCAGCCGCGAGGCGAGGATGATCGCGTTGCCGATGGCACCATAGTCGTAACGACCCTCGAAGCCGATCCTCCCGAGCGTGGCGTATCCCGTGGCGATCCCGATCCCGAGCTCCAGCACGTGGCCCCGTCGTCGCCAGTCGGCCGACAGCCCGGTGAACCGCTCGCGCATGGCGACGGCCAGCCCGATCGCCCGCGCCGCGTGATCGGGCTGGAGGACGGGGTCGTTGAAGAAGGTCATGAAGCCATCGCCCGCGAAGTGCTCGAGCGTCCCTTCGTGCTCGACGATGAGCGATCCCATGAGTGCGTGATAGGCGCGCAGGAACCCGAGCACCTCCTCGGGTTCGGCGGTATCGGAGAAGACCGTGAAGTTGCGCAGGTCGCAGAACATGGCGGTGATCTCGCGTCGATGGCCGGCCAGCATCGCCTCCCCGTCGGCGTTCGAGACGAGGGCGGCGACCTGGGGAGACAGGAACCGCGCGAGCTCGGCCCGCTGTCGCTCGATGGTCGATAGCAGGGCGTGCTCGTTGTCACGGAGGCGCTTCTGCTGGAGCGAGGCATCGATGCGCGCGCGCAGGATCTCGGGGTCGACCGTCTTGGGCAGGTAATCGGCGGCGCCCATCCGGATGCAGCGCACGACGCTGTCAAGCTCGTCGACACCGCTCAGGCTTCGGGCTGACCCCAGACTGGCTCGGCGTGTGTAGTTGGGAAGCTGCATGCGCCGGGCCACACCAAGCACCGAAGTAGTGGAAGAAAGACCAGTCCAGGA
>DAIUES010000152.1:0-5880 GCA_036844985.1 Candidatus Limnocylindrales bacterium | reverse complement strand
CTGACTCCGGCCGGTGTCGGGGTTGCCGTGGCGCGCCGTCGTCCGGCGACGAGGTCACCCACCGGGATGAGCCCACCCGGGACGAGGTCGCGCGCGATCGCCCCGACCCGTGCCGCGACGTCCGGGGCCAGCTGGTAGAAGATCCACTGGCCGCGTCGCTCGGACGAGACGACCCCCGCCTCACGCAACACCCGCAGGTGGTGCGACACGGTCGGTTGGCCGACGTCGCAGCTGGCCGTGAAATCGCAGGCGCACGTCTCGTCGTCGATCGCCAGCTGACGGACGATGGCGAGTCGGGTCGGGTCGGCGAGGGCCGCCAACAGGCGGACGTCGGGATCGACGGTGGTCGGACGTGGGGTTCGCGCCATGTCGGCAGCATATCGGTCGATTTCGATATTGACAACCATCGATATGCGGTGCAGGATATCGACCGACGTCGATATGACGATCGTGACGCAGCCTCGAAGGAGACCGGACCCATGAACGAGCAGGGCATCGCCTGGATGATCGCCGGCGGCAGCCACGACCCCTCCCCCGAGGATCTCCGCCAGCGGGAGCAACGGAGCGTACTGCGTGCGAGCCAGGCAGGACGGCCCGGTGTACGCGAGCGCCTGGCGGCCATCGTCACCGGCCGCGCGTCGGGCTCGGCGGCCGCCGTGTCGACCGACTGCTGCCCGGCATGACGACCATCGGCGCCGCTCCCGAGCCGTCGGCTAGTACCGATCCCATCACGGACCACGTCCGCGCCCGCTACGCCGAGGTGGCGCGAGCGATCACCGAGCGGCGACCGGCGCCGGAGGGCGATGTCGCCTCCTGTTGCGGCCCGTCCGGTGACGTCGTGTTCGGCGAGTCCTTCTATGACCCGGCAGACCGCGCGTCGCTGCCCGATGCCGCCGTCCTGGCCAGCCTCGGCTGCGGCAATCCCACGGCCGTGGCGGACTTGCGCCCCGGGGAGACCGTGCTCGACCTCGGATCGGGCGGTGGCATCGACGTGCTGCTGTCCGCCCAGCGGGTCGGTCCGACCGGCTTCGTCTACGGCCTCGACATGACCGACGAGATGCTCGAACTGGCGCGGACCAATGCCGCCAGCGCGGGTGCCGCGAACGTCGAGTTCCGCAAGGGCCGCATCGAGTCGATCCCGCTCGACGACGCGTCGGTCGATGTCGTCATCAGCAACTGCGTGGTCAACCTCTCGACCGACAAGGCGACGGTCCTCGCCGAGGTCGCGCGCATCCTTCGGCCCGGTGGCCGGGTCGGGATCAGCGACGTGGTCGCGGACGACGCTCTTTCGCCGGCCGAACGGGCCGAACGCGGCAGCTTCGCGGGCTGCATCTCGGGCGCCCTGTCATTCGCCGAGTTCCGGGCAGGCCTCGAAGCCGTCGGCCTGACCGACATCTCGGTCGAGCCGACCCATGCCGTCGGCGACGGGCTGTACGGGGCGATCGTCAAGGCGACCAAGCCCGCCGACTGGACCGCCGCGGCCGTTCGCAGCGTGGTTCTGCCCAGACCCGGCACGGACCTGCCCGTGTTCGTCGCGGAGGACGGGTGCGGCTGCGGCGGCGGCGGATGCTGCTGACGGGCACGCGCTAGCGTCGGCCGCGCGATGGACGCCGCGCCCGACCTGCCACCTGGCTACGACCGCCGCCCGCCTCGACCCGACGAGGCCGCGGCGGTCGACCGGCTCGCGGCGATCGGCGACGCCGCGCTCGGATCCGCGCCGACGCTCAGCCAGGACCTGCTCCTGCGGATGTGGGCTCGACCCAGGTTCGACCTGGCGACGGACGCCTGGATCGTCGAGCACGGTGGTTCGCTGGTCGGCTACGCGCAGGTCTGGGCCGATGACGCCAGGCATCTCTCGGCCTTCGCCCTCGTCCACCCGGAGCACACCGGGCGCGGGCTCGGGAGCGCGCTCGCGACGCTGATCGAACGACGGGCCGCGGAGCTGACGTCGGGCGACGCCGAGCTGATGGTGGCCACGATCCCGCAGGACGATGCCGCTGCCCGACTGCTCGGCGGACGGGGGTATGCCTTCGCGCGGCGGTTCTGGCAGATGGAGGCCGACCTCTCGGCAGCCGCGATCGACCCCCCGCGGCCGCCGGGCATCGTGCTGCGAACGGTTGAGCCAGAGCGCGACCTGGCTGCCGTCCACCGGGTCCTCGAGGAAGCCCTCAGCGACCACTGGAACAACGTGCCGCTGAGCTACCCGGAGTTCCTCGATCAGAACGTCCACCAGGACGACTTCGACCCGGGCCTGTGGTTCATCGCCACCGATGACGGGCAGACGGTCGGCGCCGCACTCGGCAGTGCCCACGGTGATCGCGGGGCGGTCGACCTGGTCGGTGTGGCACGGTCGCATCGTGGCCGAGGCGTCGCATCGGCCCTGCTCGGGGTCGCGTTCGACGAGTTCCGACGACGTGGCCTCGCCCTGGCCCGGCTATCGGTCGATTCCACCAACCCGACCGGTGCCGTCGGGCTGTACGAACGGATGGGGATGCACGTCGCGGCCGAATACGACCTGTGGCGCAGGTCCGTGGCGGTCCCGCCCGAACCAGCCTGATCGGCGCTACCGCTCGGCGGCCTGGCCCACGGCCGCCGGGAACGGCAGGGCGATCGGATCGGGTGCGAGCCGGCTCCGCCCGTCCGAGTCGAACCGGTCGAGCCCGAGATCGCCGATATCGATGAGCTCCGTGCGGCCGTGGACCGCGAGGTCCGCCGCCACCCGGGCGACACCCGGCCCCCACATCATGCCGTGGCCGGCGGCCGACGCGATCGTGACGCCGCCGATGGTCGTGCCATCGGGTCGAACCGCCGGTCCGAGGATCGGCAGGTGATCGGGCGTGTAGTCGATGGTAGCCGCCCAGATCCGGCGCAGCCCGAGGTCGTGGGTCAGCGGCACGTAGCGCGCCAGCTGCTCGCGATAGCGCTCGTAGGCCGCCCAGTCGATCGCGCGCGCCTCGCCGGGTTGCTCATCCGGATCGCTCCAGCCGAACAGCAGCCCGCCCTCCTCGAGCCGCCAGTACAGTCCGGCGACGAGATCGAACACCATCGCCATGCGCTCGACATCGAATGCCGTGTGCGGTTCGAGGACCGCGACGGTGTGGCGAGCGGCACCGGCCGGGATGCGCAGACCGGCGACCGCGCCGACCGCTCCGAGCGACGGCCCGCCGGTGAGCAGGACACGGTCGGTGTCGATGACGCCATCGCTCGTCTCGACGCCGGTCACCCGGTCCCCGGCGGCGGATAGACGGAGGCCGGTGAACGCGGTCCGCTCGCGCAGCGCGACCCCGGCCGCTTGCATCGCGAGGCCGTAGGCACGCACGTTGCGGGGCGGATCGATGTGCCCGTCGCCCGCACGGTAGCTGCCGCCCCGAAAGACGCCCGGCGCCAGGGTGCCGGTGACCGCCGTCGCCTCGTCGGACTCGAGCCAGCGGACGTCGGTCAGGCCGGCGTCGTGCTGCATCGCGACCCGTTCCCGGCCGAGCCGCACGTCCTCGTCGGTCGCGGCAAGGATCAGGTAGCCGAGCTCACGGAAGCCCGAATCGGTCCCATAGGCGGCCGCCTGGCCCCGGTAGAAGTCGATCGACCAGCGACCGAGCGCGACGGTCGCCGGCGTGCCGCCCTGGGCCCGGACGATACCCGCCGCTCGCGACGACGCGCCCATGCCCGCCAGCCCGCGCTCGACGACGACGACCCGGCCGACCCCGGCGGCCGCCGCGAAGACCGACGCCCAGCCACCGACCGTGCCGGCTCCGACGATGACCAGATCCGCGCGCTCGACCATCACGGCTGACGATACGAGCCCGGGTTCCCGTGCGGTGGTCCCGTCCCGCCGACCGGACCGGGTCAGCCGTCCAGCGCCGGCCCCTCGACGCAGGCCGCGATCACCCCGAGGCGCTCGAGCCGGGCGAGCGTCGGACGACCGCGCACGGTCCAGGCCGCGACATCCAGCCCGGCAGCACGCGCCCGGGCGATCGAGCGCGGATCGATCGTGTGCCACTCGACCGACACCGCCACGCAGCCGAGTCGATCGGCCACTGCGATCGTCGCCGCCGTCAGGTCGTCGGCGTTCAACCAGCGCGGCCAGTCCGGCACGAGACGACCGATGCGCTCGAGGGTGTCGTGGTCGAACGACGACACGACGGCGTTGACCAGCCCGGGGCCTCGCCCGGCCGCGAGGACTTCCACGACGGTGCGGTCGTGCCGCCCCTTGAGCTCGACGTCGAGCATGGCCTGGTGCGGGATGGCCGCCAGGACGTCGGCCAGCGCCGGCACGCCAAGGTCCTCGAGCTCTCGGGCACGCAACGCATCGACCCGTTCCGACCGGCCCTGGACCCGGGCCAGGGTCTCGTCGTGGAGCAGGACCGGGACTCCGTCGGCGGACAGGCGGACATCGAACTCGAGCCCGTCGCAGCCGGGCACCTCGAGCGCGGCGAGCAGCGCCGGAAGCGTGTTCTCGGCCGCTCGTCGCCAGTCGCCCCGATGAGCCAGCCGCAACATCGTCAGGCCCCGCTCAACGGTCGGCCACGGTGGCCGCGGCGACCGGCAGGGCGAACGAGAACACCGACCCTTGGCCCTCCGTGGACTCGACCCAGATCCGCCCGCCGTGGCCATCGATGACATGGCGCGCGATCGCCAGGCCGAGCCCGGTGCCGCCACCGATCTCGGGCCGCTGGCGCGCCCGATCGACCTTGTAGAACCGTTCGAAGACGCGCTCCAGGGCGACGCGCGGGATGCCGATGCCGTGATCTGCGACGGTCGTCCTGACCTCGCCGCCGTCGGCCCGCACGCTGACCGTGACGTCGCCGCCATCGGGACTGAACTTGATCGCGTTGTGGACCAGGTTGACCACGACCTGACCGAGTCGCGCGCCGTCGCCGCGGACCGCCGGCACCCGGTCGGGCACATCGATGACCAGGCGGACGCCTTGGCGTTCGGCGAACAGGCGGAGGCGCTCGGCCGACGCCGCGGCCAGCCGCGCGACATCGAGATCGTCGGCCATGTCGAACGTGCCGCCGCTCTCGATCCGACTGAGGTCGAGCAGCTCGCTGACCATCTGGACGAGGTGCCCGGTCTCGAGCTCGATCTTGCCGATCCGTTCGCGCATCTTGGGCGGTAGCGCGTCGCCCACGCCGTCGGCATCGCGCTGGAGCGTCTCAGCCAGCAGGCTGACCGTCGTCAGCGGCGTGCGCAGCTCGTGTGACAGGTTGTCGATGAACTCGGCCCGGATGCGCTGCAGGCGACGCAGCTCCGATACGTCGTCCAGAACCAGCCACAGGGTGTCGCCGGGCGTTCGAGCCGCCCGTACGACCACCGTCGGCCCATCGGCGTCAGTCAGGCGGACCTCGCCGGATGCGGCGCCCTGGCGAAGGGCGCGGCGTGCGAGCGTCTCGATCGACGGATCGAGGAACGCCTCCATGACCGATCGCCCGATGAGCGTGCCGGACGGCCGTCCCAGCAAGGCATGCGCCCGGTCGGTTGCGGCCAGGATGCGCAGACTCCGGTCGAGCCGAATGACCCCCGAACCGAGCGTCCCGCGCAGGACGTCGAGCGACGCGCGTTCCTCGGCGTCGCGGCGGTCGCGCTCGATATCGGCGGCGGTCACGCGTCGCATCGCGGCCGCGGCGTCGCGCCGGGCTCGATCGCTCCGGAGCAGCGCGCCCGCACCGACGACCGCAAGGACGCCAAGCGCGACGGACACGACGAACCAGGGATCCACGATGTCGAGCATGGCACAGCGGGCGGACGACCGGTCAGTGGCGACCCGAACGACGGCGGGCATGGGTCCGCCAGGCCGGCACGCGCGGGATCAGCGAGCCCAGCCACGGCCCGGCGTGCCGCTCGAAGGCGGTCGTGGCGAACGCGTGCCGCAGCACCAGCAGG
>DAIUES010000151.1:0-5977 GCA_036844985.1 Candidatus Limnocylindrales bacterium | reverse complement strand
GCTGGCCAGCACCTCGGCCTCGATCTGGGCCGGGGTGGCGTCGGCCGCCACGATGACCTTGTCGCGCAGCTTGCCGTTGACCTGGACCGGGACCTCGCGGACCGACACCGCGGTCGCCGCCTCGTCCACCACCGGCCAGGCCGACTGGTGGATCGAGGTCCACTCGCCGCCCGCCGCCTCGGCCTGCCGCGCCCAGAGCTCCTCGGTGATGTGGGGGGCGGCGGGCGCCAGCATCAGCATCAGCAAGCGGACCGCCTCGTCCCACGCCGCGTCGCCGGCCAACGCGGTGCCGCGGTAGCGGAACAACGTGTTGGACAGCTCCATCAGTTTGGCGACCATGGTGTTGAAGCGGAACGCTTCGTAGTCGGCGGTCACGTCCCGCAGGGTCCGGTGCGCTGCCCCACGGACGGCGATCCTCGCATCGGCCTCAGTCTCGCCGGGCGGCAGGTTGCCGGCGTCCCGGTCGCCGTGTTCGCGTCCATGGGGATCGGTGACGATCGTCCACACGCGGTTCAGGAATCGATGGACGCCGCCGATCCCGGTGGCGCTCCACGGTCCGCCCTGATCCCACGGGCCCATGAACATCAGGAACAGCCGCACGGCATCGGCGCCGTAGCGCCGGACCAACTCGTCGGGATCCTGGACGTTGCCGCGCGACTTCGACATCCGCTCGCCGTCGGCGCCGAGGATCTGGCCCTGGTTGAACAGCCGTCGGAAGGGTTCATCCTCGGCGACCAGGCCGCAGTCGCGCATCGCCTTGGTGAAGAAGCGGCTGTACAGCAGGTGCATGACCGCGTGCTCGGCGCCCCCGGTGTACTGGTCGACCGGCGTCCAGCGGGCGGCCATCGCCGGATCCACGGCCTGCTCGTCATCGTGCGGCGACAGGTAGCGGAACCAGTACCACGACGAGTCGACGAACGTGTCCATCGTGTCGGTCTCGCGTCGCGCAGGGCCGCCGCAGCGGGGGCAGTCGACCCGCAGGAAGGCCTCGTCGTGATCGAGGGGGTTCGACCCGCTGCCCTTGTAGTCGACCGATTCGGGCAGACGCACGGGAAGGTCGCTGTCGGGCACGGGCACGATGCCATCACGCTCGCAGTAGATGACCGGGATCGGCGTGCCCCAGTAGCGCTGCCGGCTGATCAGCCAGTCGCGCAACCGATAGGTGACCTTCGGCTCGGCGCTGCCTGCCTCGGCCAGACGGGTCACGATCGCCGCTCCGCCCTCGTCGGCCGGCGACCCGTCGAACTCCCCGCTGTTGACCAGCCGTTCGTCGGTGGCGTGAGCGATGTAGGCGTCGTCCATCGGGGCGTTGGCATCGGTGCCGGGCGCCGCCACGACCCGCCGGATGGCGAGGCCGAACTGGCGGGCGAAGGCGAAGTCGCGCTCGTCGTGGGCGGGGACCGCCATGATCGCGCCGGTGCCGTAGCCCGACAGGACGTAGTCGGCGATGAAGATCGGGATGCGCTCGCCGTTGATCGGGTTGATGACATCGGATCCGAGGGCCACGCCGGTCTTGTCACGGTCCGTGGACAGTCGGTCGATCTCGGTCCGTCGGCGGGCCTGCTCGACGTACGCCGCGACGTCGAGGGCATGTTCCGGCGCGGTCAGCGCGCCGACGAGCGGATGCTCGGGCGCGAGCACCATGAACGTCGCCCCGAACAGGGTGTCCGGCCGCGTCGTGAACACCCGCAGGATCTCGCCCCCGGCATGGTGGTCCGATGGCGCGGTCGCGAAGTCGATCTCCGCGCCCTCGGATCGGCCGATCCAGTTGGTCTGCTGGATCCGGATCGGTTCGGGCCAGTCGATCCCCTCGAACGACAGCAGCTCATCGGCATAGGCGGTCGTGCGCAGGTACCACTGGTCGAGGTCGCGCTTCTCGACGAGCGCGCCGCAGCGCCAGCAGTGACGGTCGGCGCCCTCGACCTGCTCGCGCGCGAGGGTCCCGTCGTTGGGGCACCAGTCGACCGGCGACTTCTGGCGGTACGCCAGGCCGCGCTCCAGGAACCGCAGGAACAGCCATTGGTTCCAGCGGTAGTACTCGGGGTCCGCGGTGACGATCTCGTGCTTCCACGAGAAGGTGGCGCCCATCGTCCGGAACTGGCGGCGCATGTTCTCGATGTTCGACATCGTCCAGGTGAACGGGTGGATCCCGTTGCGGATGGCGGCGTTCTCGGCAGGCAGCCCGAAGGCGTCGAACCCGATGGGGAAGAACACGTTGAGTCCGTGCATGCGCCGGAACCGTGCGATCGCGTCCGTCGGGGTCACGATGTACCAGTGGCCGATGTGCAGGTCGCCCGACGGATACGGGTACATCGTCAGCAGGTAATGGCGCGGCTTCGAGTCGTCCGCCAGATCGGTGTCGTGCAGCCCGAGCTCGGCCCAGCGCGCCTGCCAGCGCGGCTCGACCGCGGTCGGGTCGTAGCGCTCCACGGTGGTGCGGCTGTCGGCAGTGTCGGTCACGGGGCCTCTCGTCGGTGGGTCGCCGGAGACGGTTCACCCCCCGCCGTCGGCGAGGGGTGAGGGTCGGCGGTGTGGCACGTATCTGGTGGAGCTACGGGGACTCGAACCCCGGACCCCCTGCATGCCATGCAGGTGCTCTTCCAGCTGAGCTATAGCCCCACGGAGCGGGGATTGTAGCATCCGGCCGCGGTCTTCCCGATGTTCGGGCTGCGCGTGGTCGCGAGGCAATGCGGGTGGCATCATCTCGCGGTGACCGCGTTCGACCTCCTCGTGCTCGGCGGTACCGTGATCGATGGCAGCGGCGGCCCGGCACGGCGCGCCGACGTCGGCGTCCTCGGTGACCGCGTGCTGGCGATCGGCGATCTCGGAGCGGTCTCCGCCCACGACGTGGCGGAGCTCGTTGACGCCAACGGGCTCGTCGTCGCGCCCGGGTTCATCGACCCGCACGGGCATTCCGATGGGTCGCTGTTCGTCGACGGCGCCCTGATCAGTCACGTCCGCCAGGGGTTCACCACGCAGCTTTCGGGCAACTGCGGTGAGTCACTCGCGCCGATCACCGATGTCGGCCGGGAGATCATCGAGCTCGCGCTGCGGCCGAATGACCTCGTGGCCCGCTGGCGGACGTTCGGCGAGTACCTCGAAGCCGCGGACGGGGAGCGGCTCGGGCCCAACGTCGCGTTCCTGGTGGGCCACGGCACGGTCCGCGGGTCGGTCGTGGGGTCCGAGGCCCGGCCGGCGACCGACCTGGAGCGGCAGTCGATGATCCGCTCGGTCGAGGCGGCCATGGACGCGGGCGCGGTCGGCCTGTCGACGGGCCTGATCTACGCCCCGGGGATGCACGCCGACGCCGACGAGGTGGCCGCCCTCGTCACGGTCGCGGCGCGGCGCGGGGGCCTCTACGCGACCCACATGCGCAACGAGGCCGACGGGCTGTTTGGCGCGCTCGACGAGGCGATCGCGGCCATCCGTGCCGCGGCGGACGCGGGCGTCGAGGCACCGCGCCTGCAGGTGTCGCACCTCAAGTGTGGCGCCCGGTCGGTGTGGGGTCGGGCCGGGGATGCCGTCGCACTGCTCGAGCGGGCGCGCTCGGACGGCCTCGACGTCGCAGCCGACCAGTACCCGTACACGGCCGCGGCGACGACGCTGGCGACCATCCTGCCGCCGAGCCTGCTGGGGCTGGGCGTCGAGGACTGTGTCGCGGCCCTCGCCGATCACGAGGTCCGTTCGCTCGTCCGCAGCGAGATGGAGCGTGGCATCTCGGGCTGGGAGAACGTCGCGCGGGACCCCGGCTGGGATGGCATCCGGATCTCGTACGCGGCGAGCCATCCGGACTGGGCCGGCCGTTCGCTGGCCGACATCGGGGCGGACCTCGACGCCGACCCGGCGGAGGTCGCGTTCGACGCCCTGATCGACGACCGCCTCGACGTGTCGGTGGTCATCGACTGCATGGACGAGGCCGATGTCGAGGCCATCCTGGCCGTCCCGTGGATCGCGGTCTGCACGGACGCTCAGGGGCGGCGGCCGGGCCACCCGATCCTCGACGCCGGCCGGCCGCATCCACGGACCTACGGCAGCACGGCTCGAGTCCTGGGCACGTACGTTCGCGATCGGGGCGTCATCCCGCTCGAGGCCGCTGTCGCCAAGCTGACCAGCGTGCCGGCCGACCGACTCGGCCTGCGCGATCGCGGCATCTTGCGCGAGGGCGCGTTCGCCGACCTCGTCGTGTTCGACCCGACGGCCGTCGCGGACGAGGCCACCTACGACCAGCCGGCACGTCATCCGAGCGGCATCGAGCAGGTCATCGTCAACGGCCGGATGGTCGTGCGCGACGGGGTCGAGACCGGCGAGCGACCGGGTCGAGTCCTGCGGCGGGGCGCGTGACCGGACGCCGGCGCGTTCCCCCAACGACGGGCGTCGCGATGGAAGCCCCCGCCATCGCACCGCTCGCCGGCGGGCCGTTGCCGTACACGCTCCGCCATTCGCCGCGGGCCCGCGGGTTGCGGGTCGTCATCCACCCGGACCGGGGCCTGGTCGTGACCGTGCCGGCCAGCCGTGCCGGCCCTCGCGACGGCGAGCGCCGCGCGGTGGAGTTCCTCGCCCGACGCGAGGCCTGGGTGCGCCGCCACCTGGCTCGTCAGGCCGATGTCGCCGCTGCACTGGCGGCCCGCGGCGGCGCGACCGACGGTGGTCGCGTCCCATTCAAGGGACGGCTGCGACGGGTCCGCGTGGTTCCTGCAGTGTCGGGCGCGCGTCGGTCGGACGTGGCCGCCTTCGACGACGAGCTCGTCATCCACCGCCGTCCGACCGAGCCCAGATCCGACGCGGCGATCCTCGAGGGATGGCTGCGCCTGGAGGCACGGGTCGCGATCGACGCACAGCTGGCCGCCCACGCCGACGCGCTCGGCGTCCGACCGAGCGCCGTCACGCTGCGCGACCCTCGGACGCGCTGGGGCAGCGCGTCTCGCGCCCACCGGCTGTCGTTCTCGTGGCGCCTCGTCCTTGCGCCGCCGGAGGCGCTCGACACCGTGGTCATCCACGAGCTGGCCCACTTGCGCGTGTTCGGTCACGGACCGGCGTTCTGGGCGCTCGTCGCGTCACGGCGAGCGGATCATCGGACGTGGCGCCGCTGGCTCCACGACCACGCGACGGAGCTGCACGGCGCGCTCGGCTAGTTCACGAGGCTGCTCGACGGTCCGCCCATGGGCACCACCGTCGTGCCGGTCCAGCGCAGCGGGTCGAGGTCCAGCTCGTCCGGCGCGCCATCGGCAAGCGCCTCCCACATCGCCACCACGAACTCGACATCGACGTCGTCGGGCAGCGAGATGAGCGTGTTACGGATCGGTGCCAGCAGGATCCGGGGCTTGGTGCCGAGGTACTTCGGCAGCATGTCCGGGACGAGGATCAGCGACGATCCCCAGCCCTGGCCGCTGATCGCGACCGCGTCCACGCCGTCGTGGTCGAAGCGATTGACGCGGGGCGGCTCGTCAGCCAGCCGGTGGCGAACGTTGTCGAGCGCCGTGCTGACGAGCGTCGCCGTCTCGATGCCCCACTGATCGAACATCGTGGGCGACACGTGGCTGAACGCCGGCCCGAGATCGATCGCAAAGCCGGTCCACAATCCGGGTTGGACCTGGATGTACAGCGGCGCCGCGTCCGGCGGGTACGGATGGTGGACCCGCTTGAGCACGGGCAGGATGCGGGGGGCGATGTCCGGCCAGGCACCGAGCGGATCGACCAGCTGTGCCGCGGCGAGGACCTGCCCGAGGAGACCATCATCGAGCGTACCGCCGAAGGTCTGCAGCGTGACGCCGTCGCCGCGGCGGTGCCGATCCCTGGCCTTGCGGTGCGCTCGGCGGTCGTCCTTGGTCGGTCGTTTCGACTTCATGGCAGGCATGGTGGTGCGCGACGCTCACCTGCCACGTAGCTGCGACTTCACCCGGACACCACGACCGTGTGCGGGGATGGTGGAGATGAGGGGACTCGAACCCCTGACCCCCGCGATGCGAACGCGGTGCTC
>DAIUES010000150.1:0-5986 GCA_036844985.1 Candidatus Limnocylindrales bacterium | reverse complement strand
CCACTGCCGGCATCAGTCGCGATCGCGGCCAGCGCACCTTCCGCCGACCGGAGCCGATACCGCTCGGCGCCCGGCGCGAAGCCCGCCGCGGGGCGGACGAACTGGCCGCGCGCGACCCCAGCGGTCTCCTCGGCGCTCAGCGCCACCTCCGGGAACCGTTCCAGCCCGGTGTCGATGGGCAGCAGCACGGCCGCGAGCGCTGCCGCGCCGGTCGACGCCGTCGCGCGGACCTCGTCCAGGGCGATCGCCTCGCTCTCCGTGAAGCCACCCGAGCGGGTCCGACGCAGCGCCCCGAGGTACGCCCCGCTGCCCACTGCCGCTCCGAGATCCCGGGCGAGCGCGCGCACGTAGGTGCCCGCCGAGCAGGCGACCTCGACGACGGCGATCGGGCGGTCCGGGTCGGTGTCGTCCCAGGACGACAGCACGAGCTGGTCGATGGTCACCTGGCGGGGACGCAGCTCGACGACCTCGCCCGCCCGGGCCAGCGCATAGGCCCGCCGCCCGCCGACCTTGATCGCCGAGTAGGCTGGTGGCCGCTGCGAGATCGACCCGATGAACGCGGGCAGCGCGGCCTCGACGACCCCACGAGTGGGCGCCGGGCCATCGGCCGGGGTGAGCTCGCCCTCGAGGTCGTCCGTGGTCGAGGACGCTCCGAAGCAGATCGTCGCGCGATAGCCCTTGCGGTCGCCCAGGTGGAACTCGACGACCCGCGTGCCGCGACCGAGGAACACCGGCAGGACCCCCGAGGCGAACGGATCGAGCGTCCCGCCGTGACCGACCCGCTTGGTCGCGGCCAGCCGGCGAACGAGACCGACCACGTCGTGCGAGGTCGGGCCGATCGGCTTGTCGACCACGAGGATGCCGTCGAGCCCGGGGCCGAGCGAGGCGTGCGCCATCGTCAGCGCGCGGGGGGTGGCTCGGACGTCGATCGATCGACCCGCGACGCCAGACGAACCGCCTCGTCGAGGACCGCCGACCGTGCCTGCTCGACGGGGAGTGGCACGGTCGCTCCCGCCGCGCGCGCATGCCCGCCACCGCCGAATGCCCCGGTGAGCACGGTCGCATCGACGCCCCCCGGCTTCGTCCGGACGCTGATCCGGGTCGCCGGCCCGGCCTCCTTGAACAGGATCGATACCTCCGCGGCGTCGGCTTGGGCGAGCAGGTCGATGATGCCCTCCGAGTGGGGCGCGGCCGTGCCCGTCGCCTCGAGGTCGGCGTCGTGCAGGGTCGACCACACGACCCGGCCGTCGTCACGGCTCTCGAGCCGGTCGAGGACGCGCCCGAACAGGCGGAGCTGGGCCTCGGGCTTCGATCGATACAGCCGTCGCGAGATGTCCGACAGTGGCGCACCGGCGTCGACCAGCGCCGCCGACACCGCCAGGGTGCGCGGTGTCGCGTTGGGGTGGGCGAACGTCGCGGTGTCCATGACGATGCCGGCCATCAGGGCCGACGCGAGCGCGCCGTCGCCAAAGCTGAACGGGATGCCGAGGCGAGCGACGAGCAGAGCGACCATCTCGCACGTTGCGGCGGCGGTCGGGTCAACCCAGTCGGCGTCACCGGCGGCCGAGTTCGACGCGTGGTGATCGATCACGATCCGCGGCAGCCGGTCGAACAACGCCCGATTCCGCGCCCAAACCTCACCGACCCGCTCGAGCGTGCCGCAATCGGACACGACCAGCAGGTCGTACGGGGCGTCGGCCACCGGGTCGGTCCGGAACCGCTCGACGCCGGCCATGAACCCGTACAGCGGCGGCAGCGGGTCGGTGCAGACCGGGTCGGCGACACCGCCGAGCGACTCCACGACGCGGGCCACCGCGAGCGTGGCCCCGATCGTGTCGGCGTCGGGATTCTCGTGCGTCACGGCGAGCACGCGGCGCGCGGCGCGCAATCGGTCGATGACGACGTCCGGCACCGCGTCCAGGTACGGAGCCAGGTCCACGGTCACGGCCGCGTCCCAGGTCCGCGCCGACGCGAGGACCCGGTTGACCCGCCTCGTCGTCCACCCGTCGTCGGGTTCCCGCGGGGCCGGCGCGCACGCGGTTTCGGCGGGATGACGGCGGACGGCGGCTCGTCACCCGCGTCGCCGTCGTGGTGGACGCGCGGCACGGGCGTCGGCAACGTCTCGCCGAGCGGCAGGTCGCCGTCGGGGGCGGCCCCGGCCTCGAGCTCGCTCAGCAGCCGGAGCACGCGCGTCCCCCGTTCCGCGGTGTCGTCGAGCTGGACGTGGAGGTCGGGGATGCGCTTGATGCGCAGCGCCCCACCGAGCTCGTGGCGGATGAACGGCACAGCCCGCCGCAACGCAGCGATCGTGGCATCCCGCTCGGCGGGCTGGCCGATGACGCTCACCCACACCCGCGCATGGCGCAGGTCGGGCGTCGTCTCGACCTTGGTGATGGTCGCGAACCCGACACGCGGATCGGCGATATCACGGGTCACGATCGCGCCGATCTCCTGCCGCAGCAGTTCGTCGACGCGGTCCGTTCGCTGGCTCACCGCCCCGCTGACCTCAGCGGGACGGCGCGCGGCTGACGGTCTGCGAGGTGAAGCACTCGATGACGTCGCCCTCTTCCAGGTCGTGGAAGTTGGCCAGCCCGATGCCGCACTCGTAGTTCGCCAGGACCTCCCGCACGTCATCGCGGAAGCGCCGCAGCGACTCGATCCGGTCGGTCGCGATGACCTTGCCGCTGCGCCAGATGCGCGCCCCACCGCGGACGATCCGTCCATCGGTGACGTACGACCCGGCGATGACCGTGTTCTTGCCGACGCGGATGACCTGGCGGACCTCCGCCCGACCTTCGACGATCTCGATGACCTCGGGTTCGAGCAGGCCCTTGAGCGCCGCATCGATGTCGTCGGTCAGCTTGTAGATGATGTCGTACAGGCGGACGTCGACACCCTCGGCCTCGGCGGCCCGCCGGGCGGTGTCGGTAATGGCGGTGCTGAAGCCGACGACGATCGCGTTCGACGCGGCCGCCAGCATGATGTCGTTGTCGGTGATGTCGCCGGCCGCCTCGTGCAGGACGTTGATGCGCACCTCGTCCTGATCGAGCTGCTCGAGGGCGTGGGTGATGGCGCCCAGCGAGCCCGACACGTCGGACTTGAGGATGATCCGCAGCTCCTTGGCCTGGCCGGCCTGGATCTGGCGGTACAGGTCCTCCAGGGTCGCCCGGCCGCTGGCGTCGCCGCCGCGCGACGCGGTCAGCGACTTGCGCTCCTCGACCAGGATCCGGGCCGCCTTGTCGTCGGCCACGACGCGCAGGATGTCTCCGGCCGCCGGGACTTCCGACAGGCCCAGCACGACCACGGCACTCGCCGGGCCGGCCTCCTTGACCCGCTTGCCGCGGTCGTTCTCAAGGGCGCGGACACGACCGAAGGTCTCGCCCACGACGATGATGTCGCCGACGCGCAGCGTACCGGTCTGGACGAGGGCGGTCGCCACCGCGCCACGGCTCTTGTCCATCTCGGCCTCGACGATCGTGCCGATCGCCGGGCGGTCCGGATTGGCCTTGAGCTCCTGGAGATCGGACACGAGCAGGACCATCTCGATGAGCTCATCCAGGCCGACCCGGCTCTTGGCCGACACCTCGACGAGCGGCACGTCACCGCCGTACTCCTCGATGACGACGCCGGCCTCGGTCAGCTCGGTCTTCACCCGGACCGGGTCGGCATCGGGCTTGTCGATCTTGTTGAGGGCGATGACGATCGGCACCTTGGCCGCCCTGGCGTGGCTGATCGCCTCGAGCGTCTGGGGCATGACCCCGTCATCGGCGGCCACGACGATGATGGCGATGTCGGTCACCCGGGCACCGCGGGCACGCATCGCGGTGAACGCCTCGTGACCGGGCGTGTCGAGGAACACGACCCGCTTGCCGTCGTGATCGACCTCGCTTGCCCCGATGTGCTGGGTGATGCCGCCCCGCTCACCGGCAGCGACCTCGGTCGAGCGGAGGGCGTCGAGCAGGCTGGTCTTGCCGTGGTCGACGTGACCCATCACGGTCACGATCGGAGCGCGCGGCTGCAGCTTGGCCGGATCGTCCTCCTCGAAGAGGACCTCCTTGGTCGCCTCGGGCACGGGGCCGCCGTCGGTCTCGCCGTCGGGCCCGGTGCCATTGGTCGACGCGGCCACGGTCTCGGCCACCTCGTAGCCGAGCTCGGATGCCACGAGCGACGCCGTGTCACGATCGATCAGCTGGTTGATGGTCGCGAAGATGCCGCTCTTGATCAGCTCGCGGATGATGTCCGCGACGTTGACCGACAGCAGGTCGGCCAGTTCCTTGACCGTGATCGTGCTCGGCAGCTCGATCGCACCGCGCTCGCGCGGATCGATCGTCTGGACCTGCGACGCGAATGCGCCGTCTCGACGCGGCGGCTTGCGGGGGCCGCGTCGGCCGCGGGTGCCGCTCCTACTCCTGGCCACGGGCTCCTCCTTCGGTGTCATGCATGGGGATCGCTCGGGCTCCGACGGTCGCGACATGCGCGAGGAACGTCGGCGGGAGCGGGGTCTCGAGCGCCCGTGTGAGCGCGCCCTTGTCGATGGCGATGGTCAGACAGTCCGTGCCGCGGCAGACGTACGCGCCTCGACCGGCGAGTCGGCCGCTTTCGTCGAGGACGACATCACCGGCTGGGGTCCGCACGATCCGCAGCAGCTCGCGCTTCGGGCGCGAGGTCCGGCAGGCGACGCACGTCCGGGTCGGGACCGGACGTGGCGTGGCCGCCGAGCGTGCGGCCTGGACCGCCCCGGCTACGACGCCACCTCCTCGGTGGCTCCGGTCGAAGCGGCCTCGGGGGCGGCCGTCTCGTCGGTCGCGGGCTTCTTCCTCGTGGCTCGCTTCGGCTTGGCCGGCGGCGCGTCGGCCGGCGCGGCGTCCGTCGTGGACCCCTCGGCTGCCTCGGCCGCTGCGGCTGCCTCGGCGGCCTGCTTCTTCGTGACGCGCTTCGGCTTGGCCGGGGCGACGTCCTCGGTCGACGTGGGCGACTCGGCAGTCGGTGCGGCCGACGCGGTGGTCGGCTCCTCGGCCGGCGCCAAGGCCGCATCCGCCGGCGCTTCGGCGGCCGCCCGGGCCTCCGCGACCGACACGTCGCTGCGGATGTCGATCCGCCAGCCGGTCAGTCGTGCGGCCAGTCGCGCGTTCTGGCCCTCCCGGCCGATGGCCAGCGACAACATCCGCTCGGGCACCGTCACCGACGCGATGCGATGCTCCTCGTCGATGTCCACGGACAGGACCTGGGCAGGGCTCAGGGCGTTGGCCACGAACACACCGGCGTCGTCGTTCCACGGGATGACGTCGATCTTCTCGCCCGCCAGCTCGGCCACCACGGCCTGGACCCGCGCGCCACGCTGGCCGACCGTCGCACCGACCGGATCGAGCCCGTCCTGGCGGGACGCGACCGCCACCTTCGAGCGGCTGCCTGCTTCGCGGGCGATGGCCTTGATCTCGACGGTGCCGCTGTGGATCTCGGGGACCTCGAGCTCGAACAGGCGGCGCAGGAAGCCCTTGTGGGTGCGGCTGACGAAGATCTGCGGGCCGCGCACGGATCGGCGGACCTCGAGCACGAACGCCTTGACGTTCTGGCCGATGCGGTAATGCTCGAGGGCGCTCTGCTCGGTCGTGGCGAGGATGGCCTCGGTGTTCTTGCCGACGTCGAGGATGATCGCCCGCGGCTCGACCCGGTTGACCGTCCCGGTGATGAGCTCGCCCTCGCGGTTGGCGAACTGGTCGAAGACCTGGTCGCGCTCGACCTCGCGGATGCGCTGGAGGACGATCTGCTTGGCGGTCTGGGCACCGATCCGGCCGAAGACGTCGCCATCGAGCTGTTCGGTCTCGACGACATCGCCGGGCTTGGCGTCGGCATCGAATGCGCGGGCGTCCTCGACCGTGATCTGGGTCAGCTCGTCCTCGATCTCGTCGACGACGAGACGCGCCCGGTAGACCAGGATGCGACCGGATTCGGCATCGATCCGAACATGGATGTCCTCGTCGCCGGC
>DAIUES010000149.1:2492-6034 GCA_036844985.1 Candidatus Limnocylindrales bacterium | reverse complement strand
GTGACCTACGTGAATCCGGACGATGACCCGAGGAAGCCGGCGCCGCCGCGCGGTGCCGGACCTCAGGCGGCGCGCCGCGAGTGCGTCGCGGCGCCCCAGTAGTACCGCAGCGCGTGCCCGATGACCGGCAGCACCCGGTCCTCGACCCAGGCGCGCACGGTGTCGCGATGTGCCGGCAGTTCCAGGGCGGTCGCCGCGAGCCGGGTCAATTGATCGGCCAACTCGGCGTCCGACAGCGGAGACGCGAAGGTGCCGACCGCGTTGAGCATGCCGAACACCGCGTGCACGCTGGTCCGGACCTGCTCGGCGGGCCAGTAGGGGTGCGCCGCTGCCAACAGCGTCCGCCAGCGGGCGACCGCCGCATCCCATGCCGGCCCCGTGGGGGCGTGCCGGCGGCCCTCGATGTAGTCGAAGGTCGTGTCGTCGGGGGCGATCAGACCGGCCCGCGCGCCGCCCTCGATGCTCATGTTGCAGATGGTCATCCGCTGTTCCATCGTCAGCGCACGGATCGCCTCACCGCGGTATTCGAAGACGTGGCCGGTCCCGCCACCGACGCCGATGCGGGCGATCAGCGCGAGGATGATGTCCTTGCTGCTGACACCGGGCGCGAGACGACCGTCGACCCGGACCTCGTAGGTCTTCGGGTCGCGCTGGAGCAGCGTTTGGGTGGCGAGGACCATCTCGACCTCGCTCGTGCCGATCCCGAACGCGAGCGCCCCGAACGCGCCGTGGGTGCTCGTGTGCGAGTCGCCGCACACGATGGTCATGCCGGGCTGGGTCAGGCCGAGCTCGGGGCCGATGACGTGGACGATGCCCTGGCTCGGGGAACCGATGCCGTGGAGCGGGATGCCGAACTCGGCGCAGTTCTGGGTCAGGCGATCGATCTGGGCGGCGGCCTGCAGGTCGAGCATCGGCAGGTTGCGCGGCGTGGTCGGGATCGAGTGATCGGCGGTCGCCACGGTCTGGCCGGGGCGCCGGACGGTGAGGCCGCGCTCGCGGAGCCCGGTGAATGCCTGGGGCGAGGTGACCTCGTGGATGAGGTGGAGATCGACGGCCAGCACGGCCGGGGCGCCGGGATCCTGGCTGACGACGTGATCGGCCCAGATCTTGTCGACGATCGTGCGGGGGGCAGGGTTGGGGGTCGTCTCGGGGGGTGTGTTCGGGGCGGGGCTCGAGGTCATGGGGGCGCGGGTCTCCGGGGTGGGGGCGTGGCGGTCGGCTGAGTGTAGCGGAGGTGGGCGGGTCGGCCGGTGTCGGGGAGCCGGGGGGGCCGGGGGGCGGCAGGCCCGGCCCGCGGCACCGTCGAGGCGGGGGGAGCCGTTCGGGCGAGGAGCGTGGCGACCGAGCCCCTTTCCCCAGATATCGGCAACGGCGATGCTACGGGCGGCCCGAGCGACTACGAAGGAGCCTCGAGCGCGGGTTCTGGCCCAGGCATCGCCCGGGGCGATATCGGCACCTGATCGAGGGTGGACTCGGCTCGGATCGGCGACGACCGGCCCATACCATCGCCCGTGGCGATATCTGCACCCGATCGGGGGTCCGACTCGGGCCGCGGGCCCCGCTGGGTCCGCGGGCCCCGCTGGGTCCGCCAATGGTCGGGCGGCGGCTCGGCGGGCTCGTGCGCCGCACGACGCATCCCCGTGCCGCGATAGGTCCTATCGAGACCGGTACGACGGTGCGTGTAGTCGACACGCCCTGGGGCGCGTATAACGAGCGTCCCGAACCCGGTGCCCATCCGGAGGACCGCCCCATCTTCGACTCCAGCGCGCGCGCACACGGCGATCAGGACCCGAGCGAGGCCATCTTCGATGGCTCGACGGACCTGCGCGTCGTGCGGCTGCGACTCCTGCTGGCGCTGGTCACGATGTTCGTGATCCCGGTCGGCCTGGCGGTCCCGGTCATCTACTCGCTGACCATCGGCGAGGGGACGTCGGTCGTGCTGCCGACGATCGGCATCACGGTCGTCGCGATGGGCATGGGTTTGCTGGCGGTCTGGCTGGCGCGACGCGTCCTGGAACCGGCCGAGCGGCTCGATCGGGCGCGAGTCGTGCTCGAGGATGCGTACGCGCGGGCGCGGGCCGAATCGCTGCGCGATTCGCTGACCGGTCTCGGCAACCACCGCGCATTCCAGGAGGAGCTCGAGCGGCAATGGGTCGGCTCGACGCGACACAACAGCCGGCTGGCGCTGGCGATCGTCGATCTCGACGAGTTCCGCCGGGTCAACGAGACCGAGGGGCATGTCGGGGGTGACCGGGTGCTCGTGGGCATCGCCGGCACGCTCACCGCGGGCCTGCGTCGCGAGGACCGCGTGTTCCGCATCGGCGGCGACGAGTTCGCCGTGCTGATGCCGGGGCTCGATGGCGACGCCGCCTATCTCGCCCTCCGACGCGTCCTTGCGACAGCGCTCGAAGGCCGGGTCGGCACCACGCGGACCGTCGCGGCGGGCGCCGCAATCGGCAGTCCGTGGTCGTTCACCGCGGGCATCGCCGCAGTCCCCGGCAGCGCCCCCGACCGTGCTTCGCTGTACCGAGAGGCCGACGCCGCGCTGGTCCACGGCAAGCGCCACGGCCGGACGTGCGTGACGTTGTTCGATGCGGAACGGCACGGCACATCGGTCATCGATCAACCCGCCGGCGCGGTCGCGGCGGCCGTCGCGCGGGTCGCCTCGGCCGGGGCCCTCGTCGCGGTATTCCAACCCATCTTCGATCTGCGCAACGGCCGACCGCGCGGGTACGAGGGCCTTGTCCGACCGATGCCCGGTTCGGGCTTCGCTGACACCAGCGAGCTGTTTGCCGCGGCCGAGGTGGTCGGGAAGACGGTCGATCTCGATCTCGCCAGCCTGGCGACATCGATCGCGTCCTTCGCCCGGCTCGCGTTGCCGGGCAGCCTCACCCTCAACCTGTCGCCGCGGACGCTCGAGGCCGACGACTTCAGCGTCCACGCCCTCGTCCAGCTGCTGCGCCGCCACGGTGTCGATCCCGGTCGGGTCGTGCTCGAGCTGACCGAGCGCGAGGCGGTCGAGGACATGGACCACCTCATCCGCGCCGTCGAGGCGTGTCGAGCGGCAGGGATGCGCATCGCCGCGGACGATGTCGGGGCCGGCAACGCGGGGCTCCGACTGCTATCGCAGATCCGCTTCGACATCGTCAAGATCGACCTGTCGCTCGTCCAGGGTGGCGTCGTCCGGGCCACGTCCCAGGAGATCGTGCGGACCCTCAAGGACCTCGCCGATCGGTGGGGCGCACTTGTGATCGCCGAGGGCATCGAGACGGTCGAGCAGCTCGAATTCGTCCGTTCACTCGGGATCCGGGCGGGCCAGGGCTATCTGCTGGGCATGCCCTTGGAGCGGCCAACGCCCGAGGTGATCGATATCGACGCGCTCGCGAGCGCGGGGCGTGACTGGCTGGCCGACCGCCTGCGGACGATGCCGGCCTAGGTTCCGGAGGGCGGGTCGTGGGGCTACCGGGGCCTCCGATCGTTGCGTGCCGGGGCCCGCACCGTGCCCGGAGTCGCCCGCGGCCCGAGCCACGCCGCGCCGCACC
>DAIUES010000149.1:0-2392 GCA_036844985.1 Candidatus Limnocylindrales bacterium | reverse complement strand
CGCCGCGCCGCACCGAGTCGCCGCCCGCCCCGAGCCACGCCGCGCCGCGCCCCGAGTTGCCACGCCGCGCCGCGCCCAAGCCGCGCCGCCCGCCCGCCGTTCGGCCCCACCCCCAGATATCGCCACCGGCGATGGTATCGACGCGTGGGTCCGCGATCGGGTGCTGCGGTCGCCGCGACACCACCCAGATATCGGCCGAGCCGATATCTGCACCCGAACCGAGACCGTGGAGCGCGACGGTGGCCGACGGATGCGCCGCGGCCGTCGATAGCATCGCCCTGGGCGATAGGTGGGGGGATCGACGACCCCGCCCGCGGCTCGCGGGGGCGTCCACGGCTCGCGGGGGCGCCCCGGCGGGCCGGGCGCGCTGTCGGGGTCGTCTGCCGCCTGCCGGGAGCGCCGCCGACCGTCGGCTGCCGGGGCCGCCGGTCGGACGCCGCGGGACAGGACCTTCGGGTGGACGTTGACGGGCGGCTCGACTTTGGTAGACTGCGCGGACCGCACGGTCCCCACCCGAGCGGACGCATCAGCTGGAGGCCAGCTTGGGCCGTTTCGATCGCCAGGACCGCCGAGCCGTCGCCGTCGTCATCACGACGGACGGTCGCCGCGTCCACATGCCGATCGAGCCGAACGGGCTCGCCGACGTATCGATCCTCGCGCTGCTTCGCTCGCTTCTCGGCCTTGATGGGCTTCTTGGGCTCATTACCGGCTCCCGGCGGGAGAACGGAGGGACGCGGAGGAACGGACGCTAAGGCGCCACGAACCACGCATCACCGAAGGGACCCTCGCCGGGGAGGCGAGGGTCTTTTGTATGTCCGGCACGTACGAGGGCCCGCGATGACCACGAAGACCGACGCCGTCACGTCACCCAGTCCCGCCGCTGACGGGCGCCCCGCCGCCACCGCCCGCCCCGCGACCGGACGGCGCAGCCACGTTCCGGGTGAGGGGTCGGCTCACGCCGCCGCCGTCGAGCACGCCAGGAAGGGGATGCTGTATGACGCGCGCGACCTGAAGCGCACGCGCATCGGTGCCGACGTACTGTGCGAGGCGCTCCTGCGCCAAGGTGTCGATGTCTTCTTCAGCTACCCGGGTGGCGTGATCCTGCCGCTGTACGACGTGCTCGGCGACTATCCCGAGCTGCGCCACGTGCTCGTTCGCCACGAACAGGGCGGTGCCCACGCCGCCGACGGCTACGCCCGGGTGACCGGCAAGGTCGGCGTGTGCATGGGCACGTCGGGGCCGGGTGCCACGAACCTCGTCACCGGGATCGGGACGGCCCTCCTCGATTCGGTGCCGATGGTCGCGATCACCGGCAACGTGCCCGCGGCGCTCATCGGCAAGGATGCCTTCCAGGAGATCGACATCAACGGCATCACCTTGCCGATGACCAAGCACAACTACCTGGTCCGCGATGCCGACGACCTGCCCCGGGTGATCGCCGAGGCGTTCCACATCGCCCGCACCGGCCGGCCCGGCCCGGTCCACATCGACATCACCAAGGACGCCCTCCAGCAGGAGACCCGCGCCGAGCACCCGAGCGAGGCAGACATCGTGGCCGGCTTGCCCGGCTTTCGGCCCAACATGGACGGCCACGGCCGCCAGCTCAAGACCGCCGCGACGGAGATCGCCGCCGCCCAGCGACCGGTCATCCTGGCCGGCCACGGCGTGCTCCACGCCGAAGCGTGGGACGACCTGCGCGCCTTCGCCGAGAAGACCTCGATCCCGGTCGCCTGGACGCTGCTCGGCATCGGGGCGATCGACGAGACCCATCCCCTGGCCTACGGCTACATGGGCATGCACGGCTGGAAGCACGTCAACCGCGCCATCCAGAGCGCCGACCTGCTGATCGCCATCGGCATGCGGTTCGACGACCGGGTGACCGGCAACGTCCGAACCTATGCCCCATACGCACGGATCATCCAGGTCGACATCGACCCCGCGGAGATCGGCAAGAACGTCGCCGTCGAGGTCCCGATCGTCGGTGACGCCGGGCGGGTCCTGCGAGCGCTCACCCCGATGGTGCCCGAAACCACGCCAGACGCGCGTCGCGAGTATCTCGATCAGCTGGCCGACTGGAAGCGCGATTCGGAGGCGTCGTCGTGGCACGGCTCCGGGGCGTGGCGCGAGGGCCTGCTGTCGGCGGACTACGTCGTCGAGCGGATCGGGGAATTGACCGACCACAAGGCGACCTACGTCGCGGACGTCGGCCAGAACCAGATGTGGCTGGCCCGCTACACCGGCTTTCGCGAGCCCAACTCGCACGTGTCGTCGGGCGGCCTTGGGACGATGGGCTTCGGCCTGCCGGCGGCCATGGGCGCCGCCCTCGGCCGACCCGATCGCGAGACCTGGGCGATCACCGGTGACGGCGGGTTCCAGATGACGTTCCAGGAGC
>DAIUES010000148.1:0-6065 GCA_036844985.1 Candidatus Limnocylindrales bacterium | reverse complement strand
GCCCCGCTCCGGCGCGCACGTCGCGCGCTCGACGACCTGTCCCTGCCGGTCGATCCGGCGGCGTTCGAGGCGATCGCCTCGGCATCGCCCGACTGGCTCGCGACCGACCGGCGAGCCGGCTTCACGGCATGGACCGAGCTGCCGGCGGAGACCAACCTGCTGTACACGCCGTACATCGACCTGCGGGCGGCGCGGCTCGAGGACGCGACCGTGGCGACCGGCCCGACCGCCGACGACCCCGACGCTCCAGCGCCCGAGACGCCGGTGCCATCGGCGCTGCCGGACGACACCGATGCGCTGGTCGAGATCGTCGAGGGACGACCGACCGCTGCCGTCCTGTCCGCCGCAGCCCGTGCCGCGGGCGTGGTCGTTCGCTCGCTGGCCGATGAGGTCGATGCAGCGCGTGACCTGATCGCCTCGCCCGGCCTGCCGGCGACGGACAAGTTTGCCCAACTGACTCGGGCCCTGTGGACCCAGGGGGTCGTCGTGGACGTTCCCGCGGGGGTCGTGCTCGAGCGCCCGGTCGTGGTCCGCTGGGTCATCGGGGCGTCGGGCCGCGCCCTCTTCACGCGAACGCTGGTGCGTCTCGCGGACGGCGCCTCGGCGTCGCTCGTGGAGGAGCTCGTCGGCGCCCCGACGGCACCGACCGGACCGACCGCATCGACCGACGGATCGGCGGGGCAGTCGCTGTTCGCCGGTACGACCGAGGTCACGCTCGGGGCCGGCGCCAGCCTCCAGGTCGCGAGCCTGCAGGAGCTGCCCGGCCACGTCGTCGCCATCCAGCACCGCACGGCGGCGATCGGCGAGGGGGCCACGCTGCAGTGGGCCCTCGCCCAGCTGGGCGGTCGACTCGTGCGCAGCCGGGTCGACAACCGGTTGGTGGGCGATCGGAGCTCGGTCGAGCAGGTCGAGATCGTCTTCGGGGCGGATGACCAGCTGTTCGACCTGACCTCGTACACGACCCACGTGGGGCGCGACACGACCGGCGATCTGCTCTCCAAGGCCGCGCTGCTCGAACGGGCCCGGACGTACCTCAAGGGCCTCATCGTCATCGACCGGAGCGCGGTCGGCACGGACAGCTTCCTGGGCGAGTTCGGCATGAACCTGTCCAAGCAGGCCCGCTCCGTCGCGATCCCGAGCCTCGAGATCGACCAGCCCGACTGCCGCCGGGCCGCCCACTCGAGTTCGGTCGGACCCGTCGATGAGACCCAGCTGTTCTACCTCGAATCGCGCGGCATCCCGCCGGACGAGGCGCGCAAGTTCATCGTCCTCGGGTTCCTCGAGCCGGTCGTGGCGCGCGTCCCGCTGGCCTCGGCGCGCGATCGCCTGCGCGAGCTGCTCGATGCCAAGTGGACCGCCGGGACCGACGGCGCCAGCGCTGAGGCGGCGGCCTGATGCCCCCACAACCTCCGTTGCCCGAGCCCCGTCGCGGCGGGGCAGCCCGATGAGGCGGATCGATCTGGTCGGCGTCGACGAGGTCGGCGACGGCGAGATGCAGATGGCCTGGGTCGACGGCACGGACCAGGTGCTGGTGATCAACGCCGGCGGCGAATTCACGGCCGTGCAGGGCATCTGCTCGCACGAGTACTTCGAGCTCGACAAGGGCTTCCTGACCAACGGCACTCTGACCTGCGCGTTGCACCTGTCCCGGTTCGACCTGTCGAACGGCGAACCGCTCGACCCCCCGGCCGATGCACCGTTGGCGGTCTACCCGGTGGTCATCGAGCACGGACGGGTGCTCATCGAAGTCCCCGACGGCCCGCTCGAGATCAGCGAGTAGGGCACCCGGCCACGGGCGGTACCGGGCGGTACCAAGGTCCCGTGGCGGAGAGGCGGCTGCGGCCCGTACGGTCGGGCGACGATGCAGGGGGTCGAGTTCCAGGGGTTTGCCGGCGATTGCACCATCGCCGCGCGCATCACCATGTTCGGCGAGCGGCTGACCGACTTCCTCAACGGCCAGGAGCGGTTCCAGCTCCACAAGGTCGAGTTCGAGAGCCTCGAGGACGGGCATCGGCTGCAGGTCGACTCGGTCAACCTCGAACGATCCGACCTGCTCGCCGTGGTCGGGACCGGCCCGCGCGGCTCGGAGAAGCAGCGCCTTCGTCTCGAGGAGACCCGGATGCAGCTGTCGCTGGGGCCGTACATCGTCCTCGGCCGGCTGCACATCGCGCCGGGCAGCGACCCGATGCAGAGCGTCATGCAGCGGGACCCGATGATCCCGCTCACCGGCGCCACGATGGCCTACAGCGTGGCCGGCACCGTCGTCGCGAGGGATGTCGGGACGATCATCGTCAACCGGCTGCAGGTCGATTGGATCGCCGCCTCTGCCGACGAGGCCTCGCTGTTCCCCGAAGCGACCGTGCGCTCGCCGTTCAGCATGAGCCTCCAGAAGGACTTCAGCGGCCCCTCGACCCTCTGACTCGCCAGCCCGTCACGGCTCGAGCGTCAGCGTCGCCACGGTCGCGGCATCGATCGCCGCTCGACTGAAGGGGAGGGGCAGCGAACCGCCATCGCGCCAGGCCGCGACCTGGTCGTTGTAGTGGCGGTCGAACGGCAGCCCCGACTGGCCGGTCGTGATGACGATGCGCGCGCCGTCGAGATCGGACAGGTCGATGACGAGGCGATACGAGGGCAGGTTCGTCACCGTGAACACCTCGTCGACGCCCGCCCCGGTCGAGCCGGCCACGTCCGGATCGGGGTAGCCACGGCCCAGCTGGTAATAGGTGTTGTTGATCGCGCCCGCGGCGCCGGGCACCGCCAGCGGCCCGACGTTGAAGTACCACTCCAGCGGGCCGATCCCGCTGGCCGTTCCGATGGTCTGCTCCCGGAACGTCGCGGTGTGGAGGCGCCCCCACGTCCAGGTATCCGGGTCGCCGAGCGGTGCCAGGTCCGCCCCGGCCTGGTCGAGGGCTCGGTCGATGATGGTCGCCTGCGTCTCGACCACGTCGGGGGTCGAACGGTCGTCCCACCAAGCCGAGTTCGGATCAAGCAGCAGGTTCGACAGGGCCACCCAGCTGGCACCGCTGCCGACGTAGTCCCGGGCGAGGGGTCCGAGGTCGTCGTCGAAGATCGCCCGCAGGACGCGGTATTCCCAGGTCATGTACGCGGCGCAACCGAGGCTGTCGACGGTGCATGCGCCGTCCCACTCGGAGATTCGTGCGGCGACGCGCGCGCCATCCGCGGTGGCGGCGGTCCCCGCTTCACCGACGTACAGCGCGATGTCCTGGGCCCGCGGTGGCGCGGTGTCGTTCTGGATCGTGCTCATCTCGGGCAGCGTGAGGCCGTCCTGCCCATAGCCGGTGATGAGGTCGATGATGCGTTCGGCTCGATAGCCCGGATCGAAGTCCGCGCCGAGGAAGCGGGGATCGGCGGCGTCGACGATGGCGTTGTTGGCGCTGACGATCCAGCCATCGATCGGGTCGAGCGCCGTCGGCAGGTCGGCGAACGGGATGCGCCCCACCCATTCGCCCGACCCGTCCGAGCCCGACACCGGCCGCAGCCCACGGTCGGTTGGATCCGAACGGACCGGGATGTAGCCCGGCAGCTGGTAGCCGATATGGCCGTCGACATCGGCGTACACGAAGTTCTGGGCCGGCGCCCCGTACACCGACAGGGCGTCGCGGAACGCGCCGAAGTCGGCCGCGGTGTCGATCGCCAGGAACGCCTCGACCGTCCGATCGGGGGCGGCCTCGGGCAGGGTCGCGCTCCAGCGCAGCGCCATCAGCGGGGCGCCGCTGAGTCGATCGTCGACATCGTTGAGCAGGGGACCATGGGTCGTCTCGCGCACGGTCAACGTGACCGGATCGCCGCCCGACACGGCGATCGTCTCGGTCCGCGTCGTGAACGGCTGCGACGTGCCGTCCGGACCGATGTACCTGGTCGGGTCGGCAGGATCGACGGTCTCGATGACGAGGTCCTGGACGTCCGGCTCGGCGTTGGTCACGCCCCACGCGATGCGCCCGTTGTGGCCGAGGACGACGCCCGGCACACCGGGGAACGTGACCCCGACGACGTCGAACGGGCACGCCGCGTCGACGACCGCACAGTGCAGGCCGTTGATGTACCAGACCGACGGCATCGAGATGCCGAGGTGGGGGTCGTTGCCCAGCAGCGCCCCGCCCGACGCCGACATCGCCGGAGCCACGACCCAGTCGTTCGAGCCGATGCCGCCGTCCGAGGCAAGCGCCTCGCGGCTGCTGCCGTCGAGTCCGGCCAGCGCCAGGGCGCCGCCACCGAGACGGGCCACGTCACGCCAGGCCGCCGCCTGGCTGGCCGTCAGGCTCGGGCCCGCGTGCACGGCGGGCGCCGTCGGGGCGGTCGCGGTGGTCGTCGCCGCAGGGTCGCGAGCCCCGATGCCCGCTCCCGGATCGATCTCGGGCGCCGGGACGATCACCGGACCGAACTCGCGCGGCGTGAACAGCTCGTCGGTGCGGGCCGGATCGCCGAGTCGGGCATCGGCCAGATAGCGGAACAGCTCGGCGTCCATGTTGCCGCCCAGGTTCCAGGCCTGGACCTTGGCCCAGGTCAGCGTGTCGAGCGCGGTCCACGGCTCGGGACGGTCGCCGATGACGACGAACGGGAGGCCGAGGCGGTCGCGGTTGGCATCGAGCCAGGCGTTGACCCCGGCGGCGTAGTCATCGAGCACCGCCCGGGTACCCGCCGTCAGCCCGGCCAGATCGCGCTCGGCGGCCTGTCGCCAGCCGAGCGTCCGGATGAAGCGGTCCTGGCCCAGCGAACCCTTGCCGAACAGCTCCGACAGCCGCCCGGCACCGATGTGGCGCCACACCTCCATCTGCCACATGCGCTCCGAGGCGTGCACGTAGCCCTGGGCCATGAACAGGTCGTGGCTGGTGGTCGCGGTGATCTGGGCGATGCCGCTGATGTCCCGTTGCACGGTGACCGGCGCCGACAATCCTGGCGCGCGCAACGTACCCGTCGTCTGCGGCAGGGCTCGGCCGGTGATCCAGACGAGCGCGCCGACCCCGGTCGCCAGCCCGATGAGGACCACGACGACGAGGACGATCACGACCCGTTTGAGCCCCCGCACGGAACCTCCCTGCCGCTTCACCGACATCCGGCGTGTCGGGTGCCGCCCGCTAGTGTGGCGTTCGCGGCGGCCCGCCGCTCAGCCGGCCAGCAGGACGCCGAGATCGTCCGCCTCGGCCCGTCGCACGATTGCGTCCGCGAACACGACATCGGCCAGTCCGACGCCGAGGTGCGTCACGACGATCCTGCCGCCGGGCGGCCGGGTCGTGTCGGCGAGGATGACCTCGCCGAGCGTGGCGTCCGGATCCGGGTAGCCGTCGAACTGGCCCGCATCGCGGTTGGCCAGGAACTGGCCGCGTTCGTCGACCACGAACAGGGCGGCATCGCGCGCGACCGACGCGGCGCACATCGTGGCGTAGTCGACCGCGACGATCAGGGCATCGGGACGCAGCCAGTCGGCGTCCATGGCCTGTCGCCGCCCCGGCTCGGTGAAGGCCGCGGCGGTGATGACCAGGTCGGCGTCGCGGGTGGCTCGCTTGGGGTCGCTGCTGGCCTTGGCGGCACCGATGCCCGGCGTGCGGGCGGCCAGGCGGGCGAGGTCCTCGGCACGGTCGGGGTGGCGGTCCACGACCGACACGATGGCGCCGGGCAGGACGTGCCCGAGCATCGCGACGTGGCTATGGCCCTGGACGCCCGCGCCGATGATCGCGACCCGGACGTCGTCGCGGTCGGAGGTCGGGCCGAAGCGCGCGATCGCGACGCCCGACACCGCCGCCGTCCGCTCAGCGGTGATCGGCCCGCCGTCGAGGATCGCCCGGGTCGCCCCGGTCAGGGCGTCGCTGAGCAGCACGACGGCATGGATGGCCGGTAGCCCGCGCCCCCGGTTGTCGGGGAAGCCGGTGACCCACTTGAGACCGAGCAGGTCCGCGTCGCTGTCAGCGATCGCCCGGGACCGCAGCGCCGCGGGCATGGCATGCGCGAACGAGCCTTCGGGGCGGGGGTGGACCGCCAGCTTGGGCGGCAGCTCCGCGTCGGCGACGCCAGGCGGCGAAGGCATGTTCCGGTCGATCGAGCAGCTC
>DAIUES010000147.1:0-6081 GCA_036844985.1 Candidatus Limnocylindrales bacterium | reverse complement strand
GCGGCGACATCCTGGCGATCGCAACGAGCGGCGACATCGATGCCGGCGTCCTTCGCTCGCTCCAGTCCGTCGTCCGGGTCGAGCAGCGCGGCCCCCGCGAGCTGCGGGTCACGGTCGATGACGCCGCCCAGGCCATGCCCGACGTCGTCGAGGCGATCACGTCGCACGGTGGCGAGGTCGGTTCCGCCGCCGAGGCCCGCCCATCGTTCGACGAGGTGTTCGCTGTGCTGGTCGAGCGCGATCGCGCCAGTCGCCCGACCGACGCCACCGATGAGGACGGACGCTGATGCGCCCGATCCTGGCCGTGGTCATCCGGCTCCTGGCGTTCGTCGGCAAGGAGCTGGTCGAGACGATCCGCCGCCCCGGCGCCATCGTGAGCCTCATCCTCGGACCGTTTCTGATCATGGCCGTGTTCGGGCTCGGCTACAGCGGCGTCCGGCGCCCGCTCGAGACGATCGTCGTGGCGCCCGCGTCGAGCCAGCTGCCGGCCGATGTCCCGAGCTACCAGGCCCTCGCCGGCGAAGCCCTCCACATCGACGAGGTGAGCCGTGACCGCGATGCAGCCGAGGCCCGCCTGCGCGCCGGCTCCGTGGACGTGGTCATCGTCGCGCCTGAGGATCCCGAGGCCCAGTTCCGGGCTGGCAAGCAGTCGATCATCGAGGTGCTCGTCGACGAGGTCGATCCTGTAGCCGAGAACTACGCGCTGTTCCTCGGGTCGGGGCTGGCCAGCGCGGTCAACCGCGAGGTCATCAAGCGCGTGGCCGAAGAGGGCCAGGGTTATGCGGTCGCGGCCGGCGAGCCCAATGCCGATGCCATCCCACCGGACGTCGTCGCCGCACCGACCCGTTCCGAGCTGGTGAACGCGGCGCCGTCGCGACCGGGCGTCATCTCCTTCTTCGGACCGGCAGTGCTCGCGCTGATCCTCCAGCACCTCGCTGTCACCCTCATCGCGATGTCCCTCGTTCGCGAGCGGACCAGCGGCGTGATCGAGCTGTTCCGGATCGCCCCGGTGAGCACGACGGAGGTGATGATCGGCAAGGTCCTCGCCTACGGCATCCTTGGCGCGGCCATCGCGGCGATCACCATCGGCCTCCTCATCGTCGGCTTCCACGTCCCGGTCCTCGGGCCGCCCGGAGTCATCGCCCTGGCGATCGGTCTGCTGCTCCTGGCGTCGCTCGGGCTCGGCCTGCTGATCGCGGTCCTGTCGGACTCGGAGCGACAGGCGGTCCAGCTGTCACTGCTCGTCCTGCTCGCGTCGGTGTTCTTCAGCGGCTTCGTCCTGTCCATCGATGAGTTCACCGAGCCGGTCCGCGCGGTCGCCTATGCGCTCCCGGTGACCCATGGCATCCGGCTGCTCCAGGACCTGATGCTGCGCGGGACCACGAACCACGCCTGGGAGTTCCTGGCCCTCGGGGTCATCGCGGCCGTGACCCTCGTCGCCGCCTGGCTGATCCTCCGGCGCGGGATGGCGCGGGCCTGAGTCCCGCTGGCACGGGACTGCAACGCGGATGGCGATCGGGACGTGCGGGCCGTTGCGGTCGGACTGACACCCTGACCCCATGCCACGCCTCGGGTACGCCCTGTCCAGCGAGGAACATGCACCGGCCGACCTCGTCCGCCACGCGCGGATGGCCGAGGAGCGTGGGTTCACGTTCGCGCTCATCTCCGACCACTTCCACCCATGGATCGACCGTCAGGGCCAGAGCCCGTTCGTCTGGTCGGTGCTCGGGGCGATCGCCCAAGCCACCGACCGCCTCGAGGTGGGAACCGGCGTGACCTGCCCGACGATGCGGATCCATCCGGCCATCATCGCCCAGGCCGCGGCGACCACCGCTGCGCTCATGCCGGACCGATTCTTCCTCGGTCTGGGCACCGGCGAGAACCTCAACGAGCACGTCCTCGGGCAACGCTGGCCTGAGTGGGACGTCCGGATCGAGATGCTCGAAGAGGCGGTCGACCTGATCCGCCGATTGTGGGAAGGCGACAACGTCAGTCACCATGGTCGCCACTACACGGTCGAGAACGCGCGGATCTACAGCCTTCCCGATACGCTGCCGCCGATCCACATCGCGGCGGCGGGCGACAAGGCGGCCGCATTCGCCGGGCGATCGGGCGACGGGCTCATCACCACCTCCACGGACGACGTGATCCTCCAGGGGTATCGAGAGGCGGGCGGCTCCGGACCACGGTTCGGGCAGGTCACCGTGTGCTGGGCGCCCTCCGCCGCCAAAGCTCGACGCACCGCGCTCGAATGGTGGCCGAACGTCGCGATCCGCGGTGAGGCCAGCCGTGAACTGCCGCTTCCAGCCCACTTCGAGCAACTCGCCCAGGGCGTGACCGAAGACGACGTTGCGGAGGTCGTGCCATGCGGCCCCGACCCCCAGCCCATCCTCGAGCAGGTGCGGGCATACATCGACGCGGGCGTCGACAACGTCTACCTGCATCAGATCGGTCCCGATCAGTCCGGGTTCCTGGAGTTCGCTTCGCGGGAGCTTCTCGGTGCCATCGAACGTGTCCCCGCCGGAACCACCAACTAGGAGCGGCCATGCCGACCGAAGAACGACGCGACCCCACCGCCGATCCGACCCGCACCGAGGGCCTCGATCCCGGCGCGTTCATCGGCCACGAGCCCGAGCGCGAAGCTGACACGATCCCCGGCGGCGTCGGGCCGAAGGATGAGCGGATCGCCGCCAACAGCACGCAGTCGGGTCCGCGGCTCGAACCGGATCGACCGGACGGACACCGAGAAGGCGCACCGGCAGACGACGACGCAGTGCGACAAGCGGGGCAGGATCGCTAGCTCCTGCTCAATCGCCTTCGACGGTCCCTCGGCATCGGCGGTCCTCCGCTAAGCGGGGACGGCGCCATCGACCCGACCGCCAGCCGTGGATCAGCCCCTCAGGTGACCGCACGTTCGCGGGCCACGATGCGCAGGTCGGCGACCAGTGCGTCGAGCGCCGCGGTGCGCGCGTCTGCACCCCGAGCGCGCAGGATCGCCGAGGGATGGATGGTCGCCACTACCAGCGGCGCGAGGTCCGACTGCAGCCGACGCCCGTGATCGCGGGTCACCCGGACGTCAGGCCCGACGAGAGCCTGCGCGGCGGTCGCCCCGAGCAGGACCAAGGCTTGGGGCCGGACGAGCTCCAACTCGGCCTGCACCCATGGAAAGCAGGCGCCGATCTCGGCTCGATTCGGGCGCTCGTGCAGACGGCGCTTCGAGCGCGGATCCGGGCGCCACTTGAAATGTTTCACGACGTTGGTCACGAACACGGAGGCGCGCTCGATCCCGGCGGCATCGAGCGCCTGGTCGAGCATCCGTCCGGCAGGACCGACGAACGGCACGCCATCGATGTCCTCCTGGTCGCCTGGTTGTTCGCCGATCAGCATCAACGGCGCCGGGACCGGCCCCGACCCGAACACCGTCTGCGTCGCATGCTCCCAGAGCGGGCATGACCGGCAGCCCTCCGCTGCTGCGCGGATCGCATCGAAGTCCGCCCCGGCGGCAACCAGGCCCGGAGCCGCCGAAGCCCGCCGCTCGGGCGAGATCGCCGACAGCGTCGTCATCAGCGCTGGGTTTCGGGATCCTCGATGTCGGCGGCGTCCGGCGCGCCGGCACCCTCTTTGAACAACGGGTCGACGCCGCCGTCTGCGGGCTGCTGCGATTCGTCGGTGCCCGGTCGGACGTCATCGGGGCGATCGCGTTCCGGGACTCGGGGGGTGGCGCTGGGGGCCGGGGGTGGGGTCGGGCGGTCGGATCGGTCGGGTCGGTTGGTCATCGGTCGTCGTCCGTCCGTCCGTGGCCGGACCGGCTGCGCTGGGCCTTCGTCTCACCGTGCTCGCTGCGTTCCTTGTTGACCGTCCGCGCGGCGCGTTCCTCGGCCTCGTCCTCGCCAACGCCGCGGTCCTCGTATGACTCCTTGATGTGCTCGTACTGGCGCTCTCGCTTGTCCGTCCAGGCCTTCTGCGGCATCACGCACCTCCTTGTCGCTCGATGTCCACTCGCAAGCGGACCCGATGAGGGTGCGCCGCACGGCATCGAGCTGGTCCTGCCCGGGGGTCCTTGTTCGTGGCAGCCGTGTTCCAAATCCACGGCTCTCGTCAGCGCCGGATCCGCCAAACGCCCCGCGCTCATTGATGGCCCGGTCGTGTCTGGGGCTGACGTGTCAGTGTCAGACACAAGTTCGCGACAGGCACCTCGTGATCGTTCCCTCGTAGTCCGTCGCGCGCCTCCTGGGCGTCGGGCCACGCTCGTTCGTGGCCGGAGTGTGTCTGGGGCTGACACAGGACGAGGGGCCACGCTCGTTCATTGCGGGAACGTGTCTGGGGCTGACGCGGGAGACCGGGCCACGATCGTTCGTGGCGGGAGTGTGTCTGGGGCTGACCAGGGCCGTCGCGCCCCGACCCGACCCCGCCCCTCAGCGGCGACTCACGACTCCGCCCCCGATCCGGTCGGTCCGGCGCGTCGCCAGGCGTTCGGGCGGGATCACCGAGTCGCCCCGCGCCAGCTCCTCCCGACGGGCAGCCGCACTGTCACCCGCGAGCATCGTCCGATAGACCGCCTCGTACCCGTCGGTCATCCGCTCGGCCGAGAACCGATCCAGGACAGATCGGCGGATCTCCTCCCGATCGAGGTCCGCGACCCGATCTACCGTGTATGCCATGGCGGTCACGTCGTCGCCGAAGAAGCCGTCGATCCCTTCGCGCAGGATCTCGGGCAGGGCGCCGATCCGACGCGCGATGAGCGGCGTGCCGCAGGCCAGCGCCTCGATCGCCACGAGCCCGAACGGCTCCGGCCACGCACCAGGCATCAATGCGGCGTAGCTCTCGGCGAACAGCTTGTCGCGATCGGCCTGCGACAGCTCGCCGAGGTATTCGACACTCGGGCCGGCCGCGTCGAGGGCCGGCTTGAAGACCTCGTCGTAGTACTCCCGCTCCGAGCCGCCGGGCGCGATCTTGGCCGCGATGCGCAGGGGTCGCCCGGCGGCCTGGGCGATCTCCATCGCCTCGACGATGCCCTTCTCGGGCGCCACCCGGCCGACGAAGCACAGGGCATCGGTCCGTCGCTTGCCGAACGGTGACTCGGTCAGACGCAGCCCGTTGTGAACGACCGCCGTCCACGGCACCTCCGGGTGCGCCCCCGCCTGGTTGTGGCTGATCGCGACCAGGCCTGCCGGTGGGTCGGCGAACAGGTCGGCAGCGTACGGCAGGTCGAGGCGACCGTGGAAGGTCGACACGACCGGCACCGGGCTCACCCGGGCCAGGAGCAGGCTCAGCCATTCGAGGTGCGAGTGGATGACGTCGAATTCGGTCGCGTGCGCGAGCACACGATGGACGGTCAGCTGCATGTACGGCAGCGAGTCACCGGCATAGCCGGTCGGGCGAAGCGCCTCAGGCACGGTCTCCATCAGCCGGCCGGGAACCACGGAATCTCCGCTGGCGAAGGTCGTGACCTCGTGCCCTCGACGATCGAGCTCCACGGTCAGCCCGTGGATGATGCGCTCGGTGCCGCCATACGCCAGCGGCGGCACCCGTTCGAATGGCGGGGCGACCTGGGCGATCCTGAGCGATGGCGACATGACGGGACCTCGCGACGGCACCGACCGCAAGCCCGTCGCCGGACGGAGCTTGCGGTTCGGACGCCAGGTCGAGCCGCGCGGGCTCGACCGATGGGACTGGGAGTCTAGACCGTTCGGCGGACGTTGGGATCGAGCGGGTCCGATTCCTCGGCTTCCTCTTCGGCCTGGTCGCCGACGCCGGCGCCGCCGGCGGCACCGACCGCGCCACCCACCACGGCACCGGGAGGGCCACCGACGGCCATCCCGACGGCCGCGCCCGCGGCACCACCGGCCAGGGCACCACCGCCGGATCCGGCCTCGTCGTCACCTTCGGCAGCCTCACCGGCCACCGCACCGGCGACGGCACCGATGCCGCCACCGACGACGGCACCGACCGGCCCACCGACGGCCATCCCGACCGCCGCTCCGCCCAGAGCACCGGCACCGGCGCCCATGGCCTCCTTGCCACCTTCCTCGTTCTCGACAGCGGTGCCATCACGGTCGACCGTGCGGTCGAAGGCCACGC
>DAIUES010000146.1:0-6145 GCA_036844985.1 Candidatus Limnocylindrales bacterium | reverse complement strand
ATCTCGAACGCGGCCGTCATCTGCCCGTCGAGGCGGAACGGATTGACCGAGTTGACCAGGGTCACGGGGTGCTCGTCCTGCTCCGCCAATCCGCGCACGATAGCGAGCGCCTGGTCGAAGTTGCCCTCGACCGCCACGACCTTGGCACCCGCGATGAGCGCCTGCAGCAGCTTGCCCTGGGCGATCTGGCCGGCCGGCAGGATGACGATGACGTCCAGTCCGGCAGCCGCCCCGTACGCCGCGGCCGATGCCGAGGTGTTGCCGGTCGACGCGCACACGATCGCCTGCGCTCCCGCCTCGATCGCCTTGGCCACCGCCATGACCATCCCGCGGTCCTTGAACGAGCCGGTCGGGTTCTGGCCCTCGACCTTGAGGTACAGGTTGGGCGCCCCGATCATCGTGCCCAGCCGCTCGGCCCGCACGAGCGGGGTCGCCCCTTCGCCGAGGGTCAGTGTGGGGGTCGCGTCGGTGACGGGCAGGAACCCTCGGTAGCGCTCCATGAGGCGGGGCCGCGCGGCGCCGGATGTCGTCGTCATCGCCACGTCAGTCATCGACCGGGTAGAGGGTGACGTCGACGCCGTCGGGCAGGATCGAGTCGAACGCCGCCTTCGCCTCGGCCAGCGTCACGACCTCGCTGCGGATCGCGCTGCCGTCCTCGAACTCGACCGCGGCGGCTTCGTCGAGCGCGGCCGGCAGGGTGCCCTCGCGGACGGCCGGCACGAATGCGTACCAGTGCCGCGGACCGTCGAGCGGATCGGAGGCGGCCGTCGCCGGCCCCGTGGCGGGGGTGAGCCCGGCCCAGGTCGAACCACCGCCGCGGGCGATCGCGACGAGGTCGCCCAGGACGGCGCTGCTCGTCGCGGCACCGCCGGCGCCCGGCCCGGCCAGCCGGACGATCCCGAGCGGCTCGGCCTCGACTTCGATCCGGTTGGTCACGCCGTCGGTCCAGCCGAACGGGCTGTCGGACGGGACCGCCGTCGGCACGACGGCTGCCTCGATGGCGTCACCGCGCCGGGTGGCCGTGGCGAGCAACTTGATGGTGAGGCCGAGTGCGGCGGCGCCTTCGAGTTCCAGGTCGGTGACGCCGGTGATGCCCGGCCGGCCCTCGCCGCGCGCCGTCGGCGGTCGTCGGCCGACCGTGGCCGGATCGAGCCATCGCCCGAAGGCGAGGCGGGCGAGGATCACCAGCTTGTTCGCCGCATCGTCGCCTTCGACGTCGCCGCTCGGATCGGCCTCCGCGTAGCCGAGCTCCTGGGCGTCGATGAGCACATCCTCGTACGGCCGGCCATCCTCGGCCATCGCGCTGAGGATGTAGTTGGTCGTCCCGTTGACGATGCCGCGCACACGGACGATGTCGTTGCCGGCAAGGTCCGCCGCTAGCGGCCCGAGGATGGGGATCCCGCCGGCGACCGCCGCCTCGAACCGGAGGGCGGTGTCGGTCCGTCGCGCCTCGGCCTCGAGGGCGGGGCCGTGGTGGGCGATGACCGACTTGTTGGCGGTGACGACCGGCTTGCCGGCCGCCAGGGCGGCCGAGATGAGGGTCCGGGCGGGCTCCATGCCGCCCATCAGCTCGACGATCACGTCGGTCTCCGGGTCGGCGACGAGGTGCGCGGGGGCGTCGGTCAGGAGGTCGGTCGGGATGGCGTCGTGCCGACCACGGCCGATCTCGCGGACGGCGACCGCGGTGACGACGATCGGCTGCCCATCGGACGTCACGAGCTGTTCGGGGTGGCGGAGCAGGCGCTCGATGACGGCGCTGCCGACGGTCCCGGCGCCGAGCATGGCGACACGCAGCGGCGGGCGGCTCATCGACGAGGCGCGTGACGGACGGGCATCGCTCGGAATGGTAGCGGGTCGCGCCGGGGGCCCGGCGGTGGGCGTCCGGGGCCGGGGCGGGGCGGGACGGGGCGGGGCGGGGCGGACGTGGACCGGCGCCCCGGGTGCGGGTCGGGCCGGCACCCCGGGCGCGGGTTCCGCGGCCCACCCCCCCCCAACGGCCAGGTGCGCTCGTTTCCCCCACCTACCACTGGTGGCGATGGTACGGACACGCGGCGTCCCTCCACGCCTCGATCGACCACCGCCTACCACCCAGGGCGATATTCGGGGCGGAATGGACAGACCCAAGCGCGCGAGGCGCCCAGAGCATCGCCCGGAGCGAGGGATGCACGGTTCGCAGGGGCCGGGACGCGTGCGGGACCCCGGTGGCGTCGCGTGCGAGCCCCGGCTGGCGTGTCCGTGTCGAGAGTCGCGGGTGAACGGCGCCCGCTACACTCGGCCACGATGACGACCGAGATCCTGCCTGCCCCCTCCCCCGTCGAGACGGCCGCGCCGAAACCGCGCATCTTCTCGGGCATCCAACCTTCGGGCGTGCCCCACATCGGCAACGACCTCGGCGCGATCCGCAACTACGTGAAGCTGCAGTACGAGTACGAGGCGATCTACTGCATCGTCGACTACCACGCCCTGACTAGCCTGCACGACCCCGACCGACTCCGCGCCCAGACCCGCGAGATGGCGGCCGGCCTGCTCGCGCTCGGGCTGGACCCGGAGCGCTGCACCCTGTTCGTCCAGAGCCACCGACCCGAACACACCGAGCTGGCCTGGCTGCTCATGACCGTGACCCCGGTGTCGTGGCTGGAACGGACCCCCACCTACAAGGAAAAGCGGGAGAACCAGCCGCACGACATCAACCACGGGCTGCTGACGTACCCGGTCCTGCAGGCGGCCGACATCGTGATCTACAAGGCGTCGATGGTGCCGGTCGGCAAGGACCAGGCCGCCCACCTCGAGCTGTCACGCGAGATCGTGCGTGCCTTCAACCACCGCTACGGCGACACGTTCCCCGAGCCGCGGGCGGTGTTCACCGAGTCGCCCATCGTGCTGGGGACCGACGGAGTGCGCAAGATGAGCAAGTCGATCGGCAACACGATCGACATCTTCGCGCCCGAGGAGGTCATCCGAAAGCAGGTCATGAGCATGGTGACCGACACCCAGCGCATCCTGCGGACCGACCCCGGGCGACCCGAGGTCTGCAACGTCTGCCAGACCCACCGGTTCTACGGCGACGACTACGAGGCGATCTGGGACGGCGAGCGCACCGCCCGGACCGGCTGTGTCGACACGAAGCGCCTGCTGCTCGAGCGGATCCTCGTCCACTACGCCGAGGCGCGCGAGCGCTACGCCGAGCTGATGGCGGATCCCGCCCGGATCGAGCGCATCCTCGCCGAGGGTGCGGAGCGCGTGCGACCGCTGGCCCAGGCGACGATGGACGAGGTCCGCCACAAGATGGGGCTGCGCTAGGCGCGCCGTGATGGACGCGATCGGGCCGGGTGGACGAGAACGCCGGCTGGTCAACGCGCTGCTGATCCTGGGCGTCATCGTCCTGTTCTTCATCGCCATCAGCCTCGCCGGCGCGGCCGTGGCCTTCTTCGGCGACGTGCTGCTGGCGTTCTTCCTTGCCTGGCTGCTGGCGTTCATCATCAGCCCGCTGGTGACCCGGATCGTGACCGTCGATCCCCGGGTGCCGCGCGTCGTCGCGACCGTCGTCGTGTACACGCTCATCGTCGTCGTTCTCGTGTTCCTGGTCCTCTTCATCGCCCAGGCGCTGTCGACGTCGATCACCCAGTTCGTCAACTCGCTTCCCGAGATCCGCGCCAACATCGACACCATCGTCGGACCGATGCAGCGCTGGCTCGACGGCATCGGTCTGGCCCAGGTCGATCTCGCGACGCAGGCCCTCGCGGTCCTCGACAACCTCGACGAGATCGCCGCCCAGCTGATCGTCCCGCTCCAATCGATCGCGGTGGCCAGCGTCGGGGCGATCGGAACGATGCTCATCGTGTTCATCCTGTCGATCTACATGGTCATCGATCGCGACGCGATCATGGCCTTCCTGTTCCGGCTCGTCCCGCCGACCTACGCCGAGGAAGCGCGCCTGCTGCAGACCTCGGTCGGGCGCTCGTTCGGCGGGTTCCTGCGCGGCCAGACGATCATGGGGGTGGTCTACTTCGCGATCGCCCTGGTCACGAGCCTCGTGCTCGGGCTCGACCTGGCCGGGCTGAGCGCGACGGTCGCCGGGGTGCTGATGGCGATCCCGTTCTTCGGTCCGTTCTTCGCCTGGGCGCCGCCGCTGATCGCCGCACTCGTGTTCAAGCCCGATGCGCTGCTACCGGCCGCGATCCTCATGGGCGCCGGCTGGATGATCGTGATGAACGCGCTCCAGCCACGGATCATGCAGGGCGCTGTCGGGATCCACCCGATCGTGGTCCTCGCCTCGGTCCTCATCGGCTCGAAGATCGCCGGCATCCCGGGCGCCATCTTCGGGATCCCGGTCGCTGCGGTCGTGTCGGCGTTCTTCTTCCACTTCCTGCGGCGCACGTCGGGCGACCGGTCGGTCGCGGGCCGGGCAGCGAAACGACTCGAGGAGCGGGAGGGTCGACCGGTGCGCATCCCGCGTGAGCCGGCTCCGGGCCAGTCGGCCGACGTCGAACCGGTCGCCGGGGTGGTCGACGGCGCCGGGTTGGCCGACGGCGCAGGGGCGGTCGACGCGGACCGGCTGGCGGGCACGTGAGCGAGGACGATCGGCCGACTGGCCGCGACACCGAACAGCCCGACATGACCCGCGAGCGGGCCCGTTCGGAGCGCCGCGACGTCGACAAGGAGCGCGGCGAACCATTGGCCGGCGGCGCGGCCCGGGGCGGACCGCGGGCGCTCCGGACTGCGGCTCGACCGGTCCCCGAGTACACCAGCCGCCCGCGAATCCTCGTCACCAACGACGACGGGGTCGAATCGCGCGGGCTGCTGGCGCTCAAGCAGGCGCTCGAACCGATGGGCGACGTCACGGTGGTCGCGCCCGATACCAACCAGAGCGCGGTCGGCCACACCAAGACGCTGATGCGCCCGCTGCGCGTCCGCGAACGGACCCTCGCCGACGGCTCGCTGGCCTATTCGGTCGACGGCTCGCCGACCGACGCCGTGAGCCTCGCCTTCCTCGGCTATTTCGAGCACGGCTTCGACCTGGTCGCGGCCGGCATCAATTACGGGGCGAACCTCGGCGACGACATCACCTATTCGGGCACGGTCAGCGCCGCGATGGAGGCGGTCATCAACAGCTGCCCGGCGTTCGCGATCTCGCAGGAGTACTACGAGCATCCCGACTTCACCCTGGCCGGCTATGCCGCGACGGTCGTCGCCCGGAACATCCTCGCCGAGGGACTCGCTCGCGGCGAGCTGATCAACGTCAACGTCCCGGCGGCGACGCTCGCGACGTCCGAGGGCATCGAGGTGACCCGGCTCGGCCGGCGCGTCTACTCCGACCAGCTGCTCGAGCGGCTCGATCCGCGCGGCATCCCCTACTTCTGGATCGGCGGACCGCCGCCGTCCGGCCTCGCGGTCCCCGGCACCGACTTCCACGCGGTCGTCAACCGGCGCATCTCGGTCACCCCGATCCACCTCGACCTGACCGGCCGACGCCTCCTGCGTCGGCTCAAGACGTGGACCTGGGACCTGCCGACGGGCGAGCACCCCGAGGCGCCGGCTATCCCGGCGGCCGATGCCCCGGTCGGGCCGATCGATCCGAGTCCGGACGGGGCGTAGGCGGGCGTTCGGGGCGGGGAGCGTTCGGGGCGGGGAGCGTTCGGCGCGAGGGCGTTCGGGGCGGGGTCGGCGCCGCGGTGACGGCCGCGAGCCCGCGGCAAGCCGCCCACGTGCACAGGCGGTGTGCGATCAGGTGTCGAGGGTGCGCATCTGGCGAAGCGATGGGAGCGTTGGCGATCACAAGTCCACCAGATGAACACCCTGCGTGCACGAGCGTGGTCAGCCCGGCGTCGCGCCCGACCGACCGCGCCGCCGGCGGGCGCGGGTGAGGGCTCACCGCGCTGCCGGGGTACCATCCGGCCGATGGCTGGGCACCCGCCCACGATCACGACCGGAGGAGAGTCCCATGGACGACCTGTCGAAGTTGAGCCAGGGTCTCGGCGAGACCGGCGAGACCGGCGCGGCCGCCGGCACGAGCGCCGCAGGCCTGCCCGATCTGGCCGCCATGGGGGGCCTTGCCAGGGCGGTCCAGCAGAGCGGCGGCCTCGACGGCCTTATCGGCAAGCTCCGTGAGGCGGGGCTCGGCGACGAGGTCGATTCGTGGGTCGCC
>DAIUES010000145.1:0-6149 GCA_036844985.1 Candidatus Limnocylindrales bacterium | reverse complement strand
CGGCCCGCAGAAGAAGCGGGCGACGGGATCCGCGATGCCGCGCGTGGCGCCGTGGAAGCGCGCGTTGAGGCTGTCTGCCGACAGTTCGCCATAGAACCGACGCAGCGCCGCACGATCATCGGGTGCGATCGCACGGATGGTGATGTCGGCAGGGAGACGGATCGCGGGTTCCACGCTTCCAGCCTGCCGGGCGGCACGTTCCGCGGTCAGTGCCGAACGTCACCGATCGATCGGGTCCCTCGACCCGGGTCCGGGTGGAGCGTCAGCCGACCCAGACCCGCCCGGTGGTCCGGCGGATGACCTCGGCCACCAAGGCCGGCGCGAGCGCGATGATCGCGACGAAGACCCAATCCGTGGCATCGAGCGGCGTAGCGCGGAACGCATCCGCCAGCACCGGCACGTACGGGATCGCGACCTGCGCGAGCAGCACGATCGCGACGGCGCCGGCCAGCAGGCCATTGGGTCGCAGCGTAGTGACCGGTCGATCGAGACTTCGGTTGGCGTACGCGCGGACGACCTGGGCGACGACGAGGGACGTGTAGGCCAGCCAGCGCACATGGTCCGGCGAGCCGTCATGGTTCAGCATGAGGACGAGGGCCGCGACGGCGCTGAACCCGCCCGCGACGCTGATGCGGGCCAGCAGCTCGCTGGTCAGGAGCGGTCGGTCGCGACGGCGCGGCGGTCGCTCCATCGCGCCAGGCTCCTCGGCCTCGCGCTCGAACGCGACCGAGGTCGCGAGGTCGATGAACAGCTCGAGCCACAGGATCTGGATCGGCAGGAGCGGCTGGGAGAACCCGGCGATCGTGGCGATGAGGATGAACCCGAGCAGCGCCACGTGGGTCGACACCAGGAACACGAGGCCCTTCTGGACGTTGGCGACGATGCGGCGGCCCTCGCGCAGGCCGTACATCAGGGTGGCGAACGAGTCGTCGCCGAGCACGAGGTCGGACGCGTCACGGGCCACCGCCGTGCCGCTGCCCATCGCGACCGCCACATCGGCGTGCTGGAGGGCCGGCGCGTCGTTGACGCCGTCACCGGTCACGGCCACGGTCCGGCCGGCCGATCTAGCCACGTCGACGAGGCGCAACTTGTCCTCGGGCACGGCCCGTGCCACGACCGACAGGCCAGCCAACCGGTCCGCCAACTCCGCGTCGGACCATGTCGCCAGTTCGGTCCCCACCACGACGTGGTCGGTGTCGATGCCGGCGGCGCGGGCGATCGTGGCGGCCGTGGCTGGATGATCGCCGGTCACGACGATCGTCTGGATGCCCGCGCCCCCCGCGACCCGGATGGCGTCGGGGACGTCGGGCCGGATCGGGTCGGCGAACGCGAGGATCGCGACCGGCGTCCAGCGCACCGGCTCGTCAGGATCGTTCGGCGGTGCGGCTCGAGCAAGCAGCAGGAGCCGGCCCCCTCGCCCGGCCTCGCCATCGACGATGGTCGTCCACGCCGCGCGATCGACTCCGGTGTCGAGCGGCAGATCGAGGACGATCTCGGGAGCCCCGACGACCAGGCCCTCCGTGGCCTCACCGCGCCGCGACCAGGTCAGGGAGTAGGGGTGGCCGTCGGTCGGTGGCTCGCCCGTGACGAGATCGGTCGGATCCGGACGGTCACCCGCCTCGAGTCCATCCGCGCCGAGACCGTCGAGCAACGCGCGGGTGAACGAGCCCGCTCGACTCCCGTCACGAAGATGCCAGGCGTCCTCCTCGGCGCGCAGGGCGAGGCGGACGATGGCGGTCCGTGCCGCGGGATCGGTCACGATGCCGTCCGGTCGCAGGACGTCGCGGAGCGCGAGTCGATTCTGGGTCAGCGTCCCGGTCTTGTCGGTGATGATCAGGTCGACCGCGCCGAGCGTCTCCTCGGCGCTCAGCCGGCGGACGAGGACGCCCCGTCGCAGCAGCCGATAGGCGCCCAGACCCAGCACGACGGCGAGCAGGACCGGTGGCTCCTCCGGGATCGCCGCGATCGCAGCCGAGATCCCGGCGAGCACGTTCGCGCCGAGCGGGTTGCCCCGCAGGAAGCCGAGCCCGGTCGTGATGATGATCAGGCCGACGGCCACGACGAGCAGGATCCGCACGAGGCGATCGAGCTCGCGCTGGAGCGGCGACCGGCGCCGCTCGGTCACGGCCAGGTCCCGCGCGATCCGACCGATCTGGGTGGCTGGTCCCGTGGCCACGACCACGCCCTCGCCGCGCCCGCTGACGACGGCCGTTCCGGAGTAGGCCAGAGCGTGCCGATCGGCCATCGCCGCGTCGGGCGGGTCGGGCATCGTCGCCCCGGGCTCCGGGATCGATTCGCCGGTCAGCATGCTGCGATCGATGAGCAGCCCGTCGGCTTGCGTCAGGCGCAGGTCCGCCGGCACGATCTCGCCGGTCTGGACCAGGACGATGTCGCCAGGGACGAGCTCGGCGGCAAGGACGTCGTCGACTCGACCGTCGCGTCGGACCCGGGCGTGGGGCGCCGCGGCGTCGCGCAGCGATTCGAGCGCCTCCTCCGAGCGGTAGGTGGTCACCACGTCGGCGCCGACGATCGGCAGCAGTCCGATGAGCACGAGCAGGCCGTCACGGACCTCGCCGACAACCATCGCCAGGACGCCTGCCACGAACAGCAGCACCACGAACGGTTCCGTGACCGCCGTCCGGATCATGGCGAGGACGCTCGGGCGTTCCTGGGCGGCCAGCTCGTTCGTGCCCGTGGTCGCGCGGCGCGCGACCACGTCCGGCCCGCTCAGTCCCAGGGCCGGGTCCACGCGTGCGACCGCGACGACCTCCGCCACGGGCCGGGCATGGGCGTCGCGGAGTGCGTCGGCATCCACCAGCTGGACAGCCATGTCGAGATGGTCGCATGCCGCGACATCGACGGACGGGCCGACCGTCACCGTCGCGCAGTCCGACCGACCCTGTCGAGCGCGACCCGGATAGGGCACGATGGACCCAAGGAGGTCGTTCCGCCATGAAGATCCTGCTCGCCGTCGACGGCTCCGATGCCTCGATGACCGCGGTCGCGGCCGTCGAGCACCTGTCCCTGCCCGGGACCGCCACGATCGAGTTGCTGACCGTGCTGGCCGACGACAACGATCTCTACGGCGGTGCCTGGCCGGCGGTCGTCATGGTCGAATCGCCCGACGTTCTCGAGCGCGCCCGCGACGAGGTCCGCGGCCGACTCGACGATCTGGCCCAGAGCCTGGAGATCGACGGCCGGACGGTCCTCGTCCGGGTCGCCTCCGGTCGACCGGCGTCCGAGATCCTGCTCGAGGCCGGGCGGATTGGCGCGGACCTTGTGGTCGTCGGCGCTCGCGGTCAGAGTGCGGTCGCTCGCCTCCTCCTCGGCTCCGTGTCGTCCGAGGTCGTCGATCACGCGCCATGTCCCGTGCTGGTCGTGCGGACCGAGCGTTCCGGCCGGGTCCTCGTCGCGACGGACGGCTCGCCGACGGCGGATCAGGCCGCTTCGTTCGTGGCGGAGTCCGGGCTGTTCAGCGAGGCCGAGCTCCGGGTCATCAGCGTCATCGACCCGGGGATGCCGTGGTGGACCGGCCTGTCGCCGGTCGACGGCCTGGCGGCGCTCGAAGCCTACGGCGACGTGGTCGATATCGCGCATGAGCACGCCACCAGGGCGGCCGCCGATACGGCCGCCCGCCTCGGTTCCGCCCAGGTCACGGCTGATGCGAAGGACCGCGGCGGCGACGTGGCCTCGACCATCGTCGCCGACGCGACCGCGTGGGGGGCCGACATCGTCGTCATCGGCACGCGGGGACTCGGCGTCGTGAAGCGGCTGCTGCTCGGCAGCATCTCGCGGGACGTCCTCCATCACGCCCCGATGTCGGTCCTCGTCGTCCGCCCGGAGCATCCGGCCGCCACGACCGCCACGACCGACACGACCACCTGACCGCGCCCTGACCTCGCGACGGGCCGTTGGGCGCAGCGCTTCGTGCCCATCGGCCCTGCCGTGACGCGCGCGGTGCGGCGAGCATCGGCGTGAACGGCGCCGCTCGACCGACCTCACGTTCGAACGGCGCCGCTCATTGGCGCGAAGAAGGAGCACCACCGATGAGCGTCCTCGTCAGCGCATCCAGTCGGCACGGATCGACGATGGAGATCGCCCACCTCATCGTCGGCATCCTTGCCGACCGCGGCATCGAGGCCGAGGTCCGCGAACCCGATGACGTGACCACGCTCGACGGCGTGGATGCCATCGTGCTCGGCAGCGGCGTGTACATGGGGCGTTGGCTGGAGCCCGCGAAGGCCTTCGTCGAGCGGTTCGCCCCCGCGTTCTCGACGCGTCGCGTGTGGCTCTACTCCAGTGGGCCGCTGGGCGACCCCGCCAAGCCGGAGGTCGATCCGGTCGATGCGGCGGCGATGATGGAAACCACCCACGCCCTCGACCATCGCGTCTTCCCAGGTCGCCTCGTCGCCAGCGAACTGGGTCTCGGCGAGCGGCTGATCGTCAAGGGTGTGCGCGCGCCGTACGGCGACTTCCGACCGTGGCCCGAGATCACCGACTGGGTCGAGGGCATCGCGGCCGACCTCGCCGCTTCGCCGGTCGCAACCGCCTGACCGGCCTCACCACCGCATGCACCGAGGAGGCACTCGGGCCGATCGACCCACGGGCCGGTCGGCCCGCCGTGTTCGAGTTCGCCTGGAGACTGGCGCGCGAGCCACCGGATGCGCGACCATGTCGGCCATGGAGCGTCATCCCGAGCCGATCCGTCACGTCCTCCTCGCGACGGACCTCGAGCGTTCGTCCCGGCGCGCCGCCGACGAGGCCATCCGGCTGGCCACGGGACACCGTGCCGTGCTGATCGTGCTCGCGGTGGCCCGCTCGCACCGTGACCGGGCCCGGCTGGAGGCCGGTGCCGAGGCCATCGCCGAGCGTGCCCGAGCCGCCGGCGTCAGCGCCACATCCGTCGTGTGGCACGGCGACCCGGGCGAGGCCATCCTCGAGGCTGCCTGGACGGAGCGGGCCGACGTCGTCGTCCTCGGGTCGCGGCGCCGTCGCAACCTCAGTCGACTGCTGCTGGGCAGCGTCTCGTCGCACGTCGCCGAGGAGGCGGCCTGTCGGGTCGTCATCGTCCCGTCGTCCTGAGGCCGTCGTCCTGCAGTCGGCATCGCGGTAGGCTGGAAGGCCACGCCCGACCCCACCGCTGCAACGAGGTGGCACGATGGTCACGACCACAGCCGGATCCGATGCCGCACGCTCTCCCGCGACCGACGAGGAGCTCGCCCGGATCGACGCCTACTGGCGGGCCGCCAACTACCTGTCGGTCGGCCAGATCTACCTGCTGGCCAACCCGCTCCTGCGCGAACCGCTCACCGCCGACCACATCAAGCCGCGCCTGCTCGGTCACTGGGGGACGACGCCCGGGCTCAACCTGGTCTACGTCCATGCCAACCGGGTCATCAAGGCGCGCGACCTCGACGCCATCTGGATCGTGGGACCCGGGCACGGCGGACCGGCGGCCGTCGCCAACGCCTACCTCGACGGGTCCGAGGGCGAGGCCTATCCCGACCTGACCCCGGACGAGGAGGGCATGGCCCGACTGTTCCGGCAGTTCTCGTTCCCTGGCGGGATCGGCAGCCACGTGACACCCGAGACGCCGGGCTCCATCCACGAGGGCGGCGAGCTCGGGTACGCCCTTGTTCACGCCTATGGCGCGGCCTTCGACAACCCCGATCTCGTCGTCTTCTGCGTCATCGGCGACGGCGAGGCCGAGACCGGCCCGCTGGCGGCCAGCTGGCACGCCAACAAGTTCCTCGACCCACAGGTGGACGGCAGCGTCATCCCGATCCTCGCGCTCAACGGCTACAAGATCGCCAATCCGACCGTCCTCGACCGGATCCCCGACGCCGAGCTGACCAGCCTCCTCGAGGGCTACGGCTACGCGCCGTACATGGTCGCCGGGGACGACCCGGGGTTCGTCCACCGTGCGTTCGCCGATGTCCTCGACTCGGTCCTCGATGACATCGCGGCCATCAAGGCCCGAGCCCGTGACGGCTCCACGGAGCGGCCGCGCTGGCCGATGATCGTGTTGCGCACGCCGAAAGGCTGGACCGGTCCGAAGGTCGTCGACGGCAAGCCGATGGAAGGCACCTGGCGGGCCCACCAGGTCCCCCTGTCCGACGTCCGCCAGAACCCGGCCCACCTGGCCCAGC
>DAIUES010000144.1:0-6192 GCA_036844985.1 Candidatus Limnocylindrales bacterium | reverse complement strand
CAGCGGCTGCTGGTCGTCGGTTCCGGGCCACAGGAGCGCGAGGCCCGTCGCTACGTCGCCACCCGCGGGCTGCAGGGCGTGGAGTTCCTCGGCCGCGTGTCGGACACCGAGAAGGCCCAGCTGTTCCGGACCGCCGACGTCTACGCGTCGCCGGCGACGGGGGGCGAATCGTTCGGCATCGTCCTGCTCGAGGCGATGGCCGCCGGGACGCCGATCGTGTGCTCCGACATCCACGGCTACAAGGGCGTCGTCCGACGCGGGCGCGAGGGCCTCCTCGTGCCACCCCGCTCGCCGCGCTTGCTGGCGGTCGCCATCGACCGCGTCCTGAGCGACCCCGAGATCCGCGAGCGGATGGGTGCCGCCGGGCGTGCCCGCGCCGAGGACTTCAGCTGGCCACGGGTCACGGCCAAGGTCGACGACTACTACGGCTTCGTCATCCGGCGCCTGGCCGCCGCCGGGGCGCTCCCCGAGGGCTATCGGGCGGAGGTCCCTCAGGCGCCGCCGCCGGTGCGAGCCAGGCCATCGGAGCCGCCGGCCGATCCGTCGCTCGAGCCGGCCCCTGCCTCGGCGTCCGCCGGCGATCCGGCCAGCGCCGAGCGCCACACCGACGCCGAATAGGCGACGACCAGGCAGGTCACCGCGATGGCGACGCCGAGCAGGACGAGCGTCGGGCCGAACAGGCTGCCGCTCGGGCGCGCGACGTTGTTGACCGGGAACTGGAAGGCGTACAGGTAGGTCGGCAGCAGGCCCTGGTAGGCGTTGACCATCGTCGAGGGCAGCGGCAGCGCGGCGATGTTCGGATACCACACGACGAACCAGGCCACGGCCGCGACGAGCAGGCCGGCCACGAACCGCCGCGCGTCACGGGCGGCGAAGACCTGGCCAGCCAGGTACAGCAGCGGTAGCGCCACGATCAGGGCGATCGGCTCGACCGGGATGCCGGTCCAGGTCACGACCGGGATGTCGGGCAACAAGGCCGCGATCACGATCCCGACCGCCACGGCCCCCGCCGTGACCACCTGCCGGCGCATGGCCCGCGTCTCCGATCCCGCATCGTCGACGTTCCGTCCGAGTGCCAGGAGGCCACGAACGAGGACCACCGCACCGACCGCCATGACCCCGAGCAGGGCCAGCGAGCGCACGCTCACGACGAAGTCGGGGATGACCGCCGGACACGCGGCCGAACCCGGGTTCACGATGGTCACCCCGACGAGCGCGCACAGCGGCCGGGAGAACAGCCACAGGGCGGCCGGTGCGACGATGGCCAGCGCGGCGGCTGCCCGGGCCACCAGCCACGTCCGGCGCGACGCGCCGTGCCACAACTCGGCGCAGAGGTAGGCGAGCGCGAGGACGAGGAACGGCAGGGCTGTGTAGTAGTGGTACTGGAAGGCCGCCCGATCGATGCGCGCCCACGACACCCACTGGGCGGCGAAGCCGATGCTGATCAGCGTCAGCGCGAGGCTCCGCCGGCGGAAGGCCATGACCGCCGCGAACCCGAGCCCGATGATCCCGAACCACCAGATGACGAGATTGCCCGCGTCGTAGATGGCCGCGCTCGTTCCGGCCGCGAACCCCTCCTGGTAGAACCACACCGGCTTGAGGTCGAACGGCCACGCCCACCACGGCGATGAGGCCGGGTGCGGGGAATCGAGGCCGTTGTGGTAGGCGTACATCTGCCCGGTCAGCTGGACCAGGGTCTGGCCGGTATGGCCGGCCGGGACGCCTGCCCAGAGCTGGTGGTTCTCGATCGCCGCCCAGGGCAGGTAGCTCGCGACATACACGATGAGCGGAATCGCGATCAGGCTCAGCGTCGCCCAGACCAGCGGCAAACCCGCGAGCCAACCCGGGCGCAGCCAGCCCGTCGGGGCGGCCGCCGATGCCGCGCTGCCGGCGAATGGTCCGTAGCCGAGGCCACCGCCGATGCGGAACGCGGCATACACCAGCACGGTCCCCGCCGCCAGCACGAGCGCCACGATGAGCGGCGTGATCGCGACCGATCCCAGCGCCATGCTCGTCCCGAGGTGGCCGGTCGCGGACGCCCCGCCAACGATGACCACCGCGCCCACCAGCGGGGCGACCAGGGCCAGGCGGACCTCATCTTCGGTCCAGGCGATGGGATGGAACACCGCGGTCACGACCGCAACGAGGGTCAGGCCGACCATGATCGCCATGAACGGGATGTTGCCGACCCCGAGGCCCGCCGGCGTGATGGCCAAGTAGCCGAGCACTGTCGTGATCCCGATCAGGCCAAGGATGGCCAGCACCCGGCCAAGTGCGCTGCGGACCAGGAGCAACAGGACCAGCGCGCCGATCGCATACGCCGCCACCCACTTGGAGGCCAGGGCCAGCCCAAGCAACAGCCCGACGACCGGCATCGCCACCCAGAATGCCCCGCGCCATCGCCACCAGCCGGTCCAGACCGCGGCGAACAAGGTGTAGGCGGCCACGATCAACAGGCCGACGTAGACATCGTTCATGCCGATCCGTGACTGGACGAAGAACATCCCGTCGAGCACGACGAAGGCGGCCGTCAGACCCGCCACGAGCCGACGACGGAACAGGATCCGGGCGAGCAGGTACAGGCAGACCGCCATCAACACGCCCGCGATGACCCCCGGCAGACGCCACGCGAACGCGTGCGAGCCGACGTCGATGGAGGCGCTCAGCCCGTCCTCGCCGAGCACGAGCAGCTGCTGGCGGTCGTCGGTCATGTACTGCGATTCGACGTCCATCGCCCAGCCGGTCGGGACCATGCCGGCTGGCAGCGCAGCATCGGCGTAGACGGCATTGGCGTGTGGCTCGATGACGTACACCGTCCACCCGGCGTCGGTCCCGCGCGATGCCGGTGCGCGACCCAGCACGTGGACCTGCTGGCTGGCGTCGTCGTAGGCGATCCGGGTGCCGAGGCCCGGCAACGGGTGGCGACCCCGATCGACCGGGCCGTTGGCCGCGTCGTCCCCGCCGACCGCGATGACGGCGTACTCGGGCGTAGCTGCGGTCCCGGTGGTGACGTACAGCTTCGGATCGTCGATGCCGGTCACCAGCGCCAGGCCGTGGGCTCCGCCGTCGATGGCGATCGAGCTCGACACCCCCGCCGTCGCCGGGTCGATGAACGACACGCCGTCCGCCGTCGCGACCGCGACCCGCGGCAGATCCACGATGTCGACGCCCGCGAGGCGGCCATCGGCGATGGCTGCCTCGACCGCCTTGCGGGTGTCGCCGCTGCCAGGTGATCCGAGGATGACCGTCGCGTCCGGCGACGCTCCCGCGAGCCGCGCTTCGTAGTCGGCAGCGTCACCGCCGAGCAGGTCGGCCAAGGTGGACGCGAGGGCGGCCGGTCCGTCGATGGCGTCGGGCGTCGTCGTGAGGGCGGGGCCCGTACCGGCATCCGACAGGTCGGCGATGCCCGGCAGCGCGACCGATCCGACCGGCGTGCCGTCAACGGCGTCGATGGCGGTGAGTTCGTCGTCGGATGCCGCGAGGATCGTCGCGCCGTCGTCGGTCACCAGGAGGTGCGTCACCGGATGATCGAGGGCGGCGAGCTCGACGGGCGCGCCGGCCGGTCCGCTGCCCTCGGCGCCGATGGCGGCCAGGTCCACCGTGCCGATGCGACCGTCGGCGTACCCGACCACGAGCCGTTCGCCGCTGGGGTCGATCGCGAACGCCACCGCACCCGGGGCCGGCGTCACGCCGACCAGCGCCCGGCTGCGAAGGTCGAACGTCCGGATCTCGTCGCCGGTCGCGACGTGGAGGCGTTCGCCGGCGCGCTGGCCGCTCACCGCGTCGACGCGGCGGTGCTCGATGGCGACCGACCGGACCGGGATCGCCAGGTCGCTCGTGGTCTCGACGTGGTCGCCACCCCACAGGACCAGGCCGCCGGCCATGACGTATTTGGCCAGGTGCGGGTGGGTCCATTCGTAGATGTCGTGGGATTCGCCGTACCGCCAGTCTTGGAGGAACTCGGTCGCCGTCCGCGCGTGGTAGACCTCGTCGAAGTGCATCTGGTAGGGCTCGGCGAGGCGGAACGTGCGCAGTCCGAGCGTGGCGACGATGACCACGACGAGGAACCACGCGTCGAGCCGGTCGAGCCGACCACCGCCCTCGCCGACGAGCAGCCGGCTGCGGTCGGCCCGGATGGGCCGTTCGGTCACGCGATCGCGCAGCCAGCCGGTCCAGCCAGCCTCCATGAACGAGCGTGGCGCCGACCACGTCGGCATCGAGACGCCCGCGCCGCGGTCGGGAGGCGGCGGTTCGATGGACGGTGGCTGGACAGCAGGCATCACGTCCTCCGACGTCCGCGACGGGGTCGCGGGTGACGGGATCGCCAGGGCGGATGCGGCCGACGCGACCGGAGCCGAGACCGCGGCGGTGGTGGTGACCCCGAACGGGGTGACGGACGACCCGGCGACGGGCGCCGGCTCCGGCCCGACCGCCGTCTCGGGCGGCTCGAGCGCGGCCATGCCGTCACCCGGCTCCGTCGATGCCGCCTCCAGCTCGGCCTCGAGCCGGCGGGCCGCGCCCCTCCGGAGCTGGAGCCAGGCCCATACGAAGGCCGCGGTGTGCAGCAGCGCGACCACCCCGACCCCGATCGGCGACCGGATCAGCTCGCCGACGCCCAGCCAGTCGCGCACCGGACTGAGGGCGGGGTCGTCCGGCGGATACAGGGTCGTCAGGACGACGTACATGTTGGCGAAGGTGGCGATCGACAGGACGACATAGGCGACCCGCCAGCGCGGCGAGACGGCGAACAGGATCGCGCCGAGGGCGAAGAACGGGAAGCCGTACCGCTCGTGGACGCGCGTCGGCAAGGCGAAGAACGCCAGTGCGAGCACCGCGAGCGCGACGAGCAGGGTCAACCGGTCCGGACGTCGCGCCGCGACCCACAGCACGCTGACGATGCCGGCGGCGAGCAGCACTGCCCCGACGGCGACCGCCGGGATCGCCCCGAACTGGGCCACGCCCGCCATGCATCGATCGAGCCCCACCCCGGCCGCATCGCACACCCATTGCCCCGAGGTGGCCAGGCTGAGCCCGAGATCGCTCGGCACGACGGCCCACGCGTTGTAGGCGTTGACGGTCAGGAACGGATAGCCGCCACCGGCGATGACGATCTGGTCGATCAGGCCCGACGTGAAGAAGGGCGGCCTGCTGCTCAGCTCGAGGACCGACAGGCCGAACGGCCAGCACAGGACGACCGCGGTGATGAACCCGGCCAGGCCGGTGCTGAGGATCCGGATGGGGTGACCGGTGCGTCGCTCCCACGCGCGGGCGCGATCGAGCCAGCCGTCGGCTGGTTCGGTGTGTCGCTCCCCGCTGGCGGCCGCCGCGGCCGAGCCGTCGCGGACCGGCCACAGCGCGCGTCGGATGGTCACCACCGCGACGAGGGGCACGAGGATCCCCAGCTGCGGCTTCACGATGGCGGCGATGACCGTGTAGATCGCCGCCCGCTCGGGCTGGTCGCGCCACAGCCCGCGGAGGCCGAGGAGGAGGAACACGACGCCGACCGAATCGACCTGGCCCCACACCACGTTGTCGAACCAGAAGATCGGGTTGACCATGACGACGAACGCGCCGAGCAAGGCTAGGCGCTGCCGCCCGCCGAGCTCTCGGACCATCGACCAGACGAGGTAGCCGAGGCCGAGGTCCGCCAGGATCGGCGGGATCTTGATGAGGTCGCCGACGCCGCCGAACGCGTTGCCGATGGCGCCCACGACCCACAGGATGTAGAGGTAGCCGGGCGTGTAGTCGTGGAAGAAGACCTGCGCGTAGAAACCGCCCGGTCCATGCGCTCCCAGCCACGCCGCCCAGAACCGGAAGGAGGTCAGGTCCGCCTCGAATCCGGAGCCGGGGAGCAGGTATGCCAGAATGAGACGGAGGGCGAGGCCGAGCGCGAGGACGATCAGGATCGCGCCGACGGTCCCCTGGGTCCCGGTCGACCGAGACGGCGCTCCCGTGCCTCGCTCGTACCCACCGGAATCGGGGCCAGTCACCGGGAACAACGGCTCCTGAACGAGCGTGGAAGGTGGATCGGAGCGTAGCACAGGGTCGCCCCGCACCCCCACGCGCGACAGCCTGGTCCACGGCGGCCGGCGACCGACGCTGGGTCGTGCTCGGAGGCGTCGCCCTGGCTGTCGTCGCCCTCGTCGTGTACCTCGTGACCCGAGCCGACCGGTTCTATGACCACTTCGTGTG
>DAIUES010000143.1:0-6233 GCA_036844985.1 Candidatus Limnocylindrales bacterium | reverse complement strand
GGTCGCCGAGATCGTGGCCGAGAAGAGCGCCGTCTGACGCTCGGGCGGGGTCGCTGACAGGATCGCGTCGAGGTCCTCGGCAAAGCCCATGTCGAGCATCTCGTCGGCCTCGTCGAGCACGACGTAGGCGACCTCGTCGAGCTCGAGGCTGCCCCGCCTGAGGTGATCGACCGCCCGGCCCGGCGTCGCGACGACGACATCGACGCCACGGCGGAGACCGCGCAGCTGCTGACCGATCGGCTGGCCGCCATAGACCGGCACGACGCGGATGCCGATGCCCTTGCCGTACGCGTGAAACGCCTCGGCGACCTGCATCGCCAGTTCCCGGGTCGGGACGATGACGAGTGCCCGTGGCCGGCCTGGCCCGGCGGCGCCGGGATCGACCCGCTGGAGGATCGGCAGTGCGAAGGCCGCCGTCTTGCCGGTGCCCGTCGGTGCCTCGGCGAGCAGGTCGCGGCCCTCGAGCAGGACCGGGATGGCCGCGCGCTGGATCGGCGTCGGCTCCTCGTAGCCGAGGTCGGCGATCGCGATGAGCAAGCGGTCGTCCACGCCGATCCCGGCGAATCCGTCCGTCTCGGAGGACGCGCCGTCGGCCGCGGCGACGGATCGGGTAAGGGTCGGTGCGTCGTGGGGCATGCCCGTATTGTCGCCGGTCGAGCGGCAACGAGTGGTCGGCCATTCGGCCCGCCGAGGCGGCGACCTTCGGCACTCGCTGGCGCCCGGCGCCTGGGCCTATCGTCGATCCGGAGGTGACCGGATGGCCATCGAAGCGCTCGCGCATCGCGAGACCGCGGCGGCGCCGCCCGAGGCGCCCGTGTTCCAGCCGCTCGACATCGCCGCGGACCGCTGCAAGGGCTGCGGGCTGTGCCTCGATGTCTGCCCACACCACGTCCTCGAGACCGACGTCGTCGTCGTCAACCCGCTTGGCTACCACCCGGTCCGCCTGATCGACCCGGCGGGCTGCACGAGCTGCGCGCTGTGCGCCCGGATCTGTCCCGACGCGGTGTTCACCGTGTACGCGCGTCCGAAGGGAGCGGTCCGATGACGCTCACGATCGAGCGACCCGCCGGCGCCCCCGCGCGGGTCCTCATGAAGGGCAACGAAGCCATGGCCGAGGCGGCCATCCAGGCCGGTTGCGACGCCTACTTCGGCTACCCGATCACGCCCCAGGCCGAGCTGCTCGAGTGGATGGCCCGCCGGATGCCCGAGCTCGGCCGCGTGTTCGTCCAGGCCGAGAGCGAGATCGGGGCCATCAACATGGCGCTCGGCGCCGCGGCCACCGGCGCCCGCGTGCTGGTGTCGACCTCGAGCCCGGGCTTCAGCCTGATGGCCGAGGCGATGAGCTACATGGCCGGGTCGGAGCTCCCGATGGTGCTCATCGACGTGATGCGTGGTGGTCCCGGCCTCGGCAGCATCGGCCCGTCGCAGTCCGACTACCTGCAGGCCACCAGGGGCCACGGCCATGGTGACTACCGCGTTCCCGTCCTTGCCCCCTCGTCGATCGCCGAAGCGGTCGACATGGTGGCCACGGCGTTCGAGATCGCCGAGCGCTATCGGACACCGGTGATCATCCTGGCCGACGGCGTGCTGGGTCAGGCCATGGAGCCGGTCGTGCCGACATATCGGGAACCGGCCCGTGACACCGACGACTGGGCGCTGACCGGCGCCGACCGGCGCCCGCCGCGGGTGCTGCGTTCGCTCAACCTGCAGCCCGAGGACCTGGAGGTCCACGATCGGCGCCTGCAGGCGACCTACGCGACGATCGCCGAGCGGGAAGTTCGCTGGGCGGGCGAGTCGCTCGACGACGCCGAGATCGCGATCGTCGCCTACGGCACCTCGGCGCGGGTGGCCCAGACCGCCATCGAGCGGTCCCGCGCGGCCGGCCTGCGCGTGGGGCTGTTCCGTCCGATCAGCCTGTGGCCGTTCCCGGAAGCGGCGCTCGCGGCCGTCGCCCGCCGGATGCGGGCCGTGCTGGTCGTCGAGATGAGCGCGGGACAGTTGCTCGAGGACGTCCGCCTCGCTGTCGGCGGCAGCGCACCGATCCTGTTCCACGGCCGGATGGGCGGCATGGTCCCGACCCCGGGCGAGGTGGTCGACGCGGTCCGCTCGGCATGGGCGACGACGGAGGCACGGTCATGACCCTCGCGACGCGCGACGAACGACGGGTGATCTATCAGCACCCGCTGCTGCTGGCCGATCGAAGCTCCCATTACTGCCCCGGCTGCGGCCACGGGATCATCCACCGGATCGTGGCCGAGCTCCTCGACGAGATGGCGCTCGGGTCGCGGACGATCGGGGTGGCGGCGGTCGGCTGCTCGGTCTTCGCGTATGACTATCTGCCGGTGGACTTCGTCGAATCGCCCCACGGCCGCGCCCCGGCGGTCGCCACCGGCGTCCGGCGCGCCAGACCGGACGCGTTCGTGTTCACCTACCAGGGGGACGGCGACCTCGCGGCGATCGGCACGGCCGAGATCATCCATGCCGCCGCGCGGGGCGAGCGGATCTCGGTCATCTTCGTGAACAACGGCATCTACGGGATGACCGGCGGCCAGATGGCGCCGACGACACCGCTCGGTCGACGCACCACCTCGACCCCGACCGGCCGCGAAGCCGCCACTGCGGGCTACCCGCTGCCGATGACCGAGATGCTGGCCCTCATCCCGGGCGTCGACTACGCCGCTCGTGGCTCCATCGCCGATCCGTCGGCCATCGGCAAGACCAAGTCGATGATCCGGCGCGCCTTCGATGTGCAGCTGGCCGGCGGCGGCCTGTCGATCGTCGAGGTGCTCTCGACGTGCCCGGTCGGCTGGGGCATGACCCCGGTCGAGGCGGCCGCGTACCTCACCACCGACGTGCCAGCCACCTACCCGCTCGGCGTGCTGGTGGACCGACGCAAGGAGCAGGATCGATGAGCAGCCACGCGACGATCATCGCCGGCTTCGGGGGCCAGGGCCTGCTGTTCGCCGGCCAGGTCCTGGCCCAGGCGGCCAACCGCGACGGGCTCGAGGTGTCGTGGATGCCGTCCTACGGTCCCGAGATGCGGGGCGGCACCGCGTCGTGCACGGTCATCGTGGCCGACACGCCGATCGGGTCACCCATCGTCGACGTGTCCGACGCGGTCATCGCCCTCAACCCGCCGTCGATGGCGAAGTTCGAGCCGAGCCTTGCCCCGGGCGGCCTGCTCGTGCTCGACACCACGCTCATCGAGGCCGAGCCACGACGAACCGACATCGACCTCGTCGCCCTGCCGTGCACGGCCATCGCCCGATCAGCCGGCAACGATCGGCTGGTCAGCGTGGTCGCCCTGGGCGCGCTCGTCGCGCGGCGACCGTTCGTCGAGCTCGCGTCCGTCCGGGCGGCCCTCGCCGACCTGACCGGCGCCCACCATGCCGACCTCCTCGAGGCCGACCTCGCGGCGTTCGAGGCCGGCTACACGGCGGCGCAGGACCAGATCGCGGCGCCGGACCCGCTCGTGAGCGGTCCGCTGTCAGCGACTCGCGGCTGACCCGAGCTCCCCGGCGCGGAACGCGGCGATCAGCTCGCCGTAGCCCGGCAGCCCCCGCTCGTAGCCGATCGCCCAGAAGCCGGCACCCGCGAGGCCGCGCGCATCGGCCAGGGCGAGCTTCGGGGTCAGGCTGCGGGGCGAGTCGTAGTAGACCGCGTTCCAGCCCGGCTCGGCGGTCGGCGCGGCGGACCCGTCGGTGCTGACCGGGGCCGACCCGGTTGCGCCGCTACCGGACGGGACGGCGTAGAACTCGACGCTCTCGGTCGGCTCGAACGTCGGCGCGAACGACGGCGCGGCGAACACCGCGAGATTGCGCCGCGGGACCCACGTGTCGCCACGACCGGTCGATGGCGAACCGAAGCCCGGGCCGATGACCGGCCACGTCACGCCGTACAGGGGTAGCCCGAGGATCGTCCGGTCGACCGGCACGCCCAACGCCCCGTACAGGTCGAGCGACCAGACGAGGTCCTTCGGCTCGCCATCGAGGCGATCGATCGGCGCCGACGCGCCCGGCTGCGACCCGGCGGTCCGGTAGTCGTAGCCCATGAGGAAGATCCGGTCCGCCCCGGCCGCGGCGGCCGCAGCGGCCATCGCCGCGCCGACTTCGTTGGCCTGCGTCGCCACCGACACCTGGGCACTCGGCAGCGCCGCCCGGAGCGCGGCGCGCAAGCGGCCGACGAACAGCCCGTAGTCGAGGACCAGCTCCGGCGGCAGTGCCTCGACATCGACGTTGATGCCGTCGAAGCCGTGGCTCTCCACGAGCCCGACGAGGACCTCGATCCAGCGAGCCTGGGCCGCCGCGTCAGCGTAGAACTGGCGGTTCTTGGGCGCTCCGAAGCTCGTGTACACGAGCTCGATCCGCGTGCCGCGCGCCTGGGCCTCGTGGAGCAGCTGCCGGCCGATCGGGCCATCGATCCGACGCCAGCCGTTCTGGCGGTCGTCGAGGCTGCCGTCGCGTCGATGGGTGACCGAGAAGAGCGCGAGCGTGGTGAGGTCGACCGTGGCGAGGTGCGCCGCGATCGAGTCATCCATCTCCCAGTACGGCACGAAGCCGTAGGTCTCGTGCTTGGGCAGCGGCACGGCCGTCGGGCTGACCGATGGCGGCACGAGGCCGAGCGAACCGCCGTCCGGCGGCGTCGACGGCACCACACCGCCGCAGCCGGCCAGGGCCATCGACAGCAGGAGCGCCCCGATCGCTCGCCAGCGTCGTCCGATCACGCCGCCTGCGGGGTCGTCTGCATCGCGCAACGGTACCCCGGGACGAGCCAAGTGTCGCCGGGCGGACCGCGCCTACGCGACCCCGGCGGTCGTGCGTGCCTGGTGCATGATCGTGGCGGCCTCGTCGATGGGGACGGCGAACCCGATGCCCTGCGCGCTCGTCGCGACCGCGACGTTGACCCCGACGACGTTGCCCGCCGCGTCGAGCAGCGGACCGCCGCTGTTGCCGGGATTGATCGCGGCATCGGTCTGCAGCAGGCCGGTCATCTTGGTGGCCCGGCGGCTGGTCTGCGACCCGACGTCGATCGTCCGACCGGTCGCCGACAGGATCCCCGACGTCACCGACTCGGTGAACGTGCCGAGGGGACTGCCGATGGCGACCAGTGACTGGCCGACCTTGAGGTCCCGCGCGCTCCCGATGTGGAGGGTGGGCAGCTTCGTCGCAGCGACCTTGACGACCGCGAGGTCGTGGGTCGGATCGCTGGCCACGACGGTGCCGGGCTGCTCGCTGCCATCCTGGAACGTCACGGTGATGTCGGATCCGCCCTCGATGACGTGGGCATTGGTCAGGATCAGGCCGCTGGCGTCGAAGATGAAACCCGACCCGACGCCGGTCGACGGGACCGAGAACGGTCCGAAGCCGCCGGTCCCGGCGGAGTCGACGGTCAGCGTGACCACAGCCGGGCTGGCCGTCTGGGCCACCGCGATGACCGCGTCCTCACCGTTGATGATGACCGGCGCCGCGGGGCTCGCTGCCGTGCCGGAGGTCGAGGTGGTGATCGCGCCCGGGCTGCCGGTCGCAGCCACCGTCTTGTCGCTGCTGATTAGGAGCGCGGCGGTCCCCACGGACGACACCATGGCCGACAACAGGGAGATGGCGACGACGCCGGCGAGCCAGCGACCGCGGGGCCGACGGGAGGAGGTCCGGGCCACGGGGTAGGAGACGCTGGTCTCGCCGGCGCGGTGCGCCGAGGCGGTCGCCTGGGAGGTGGCGCCCGCGGAGGATTCGTCGTTCATGACCCGAGTCTCGGTCGACGACCTGAGACGGTCCTGAGAATCCGGCGAGAACGCGACGCCGCGATGACACCTCGTCGCAAGCCCGCACGCGGCCGCGTGTTCCGGGCCTGCAGTGGCCCGGCGGCCACACTGGTCACGACCCCCGCAGGAGGACCGTGATGGGCACCAAGCACACGAACGTCACCACGCAGGGCCAGGGTCGCGAGATGGACCCCACGCGCGAGATGGACCGGGCGGCCGGCCAGCCCGATGCCGGCAAGCGGGAGATGGTGCAGGGCGACCAGACGAAGCCGGCGCAGCCGGGTGGCACGCGGCCGCTCGAGCGCGATCAGCAGCCGCTGAACCAGCAGCGCTGATCGGCCGGCTCGAACACAGCCTTCAGCTTCACGCCGCGAGCGGCCCTCCTGATCCGGGAGGGCCGTCTCGTGCCGTGCGCACGGATTCGCCCACGGGCGGCAACATCGAGTCGCGGGCGACCGATGCAGAGGCATCG
>DAIUES010000142.1:4976-6247 GCA_036844985.1 Candidatus Limnocylindrales bacterium | reverse complement strand
GCGTCGACCGTCGATCGGTCATCGAGCGAGGGGGCCGGCGATCGGACGCCGATCTCGCGGGCGTAGGCATGGTCGGCCTCGATGACGTGGCCGATCAGCTTGTCGCGATCGCGGCCGCCGCCCCGCGGGCCCTTGCGCAGTTCGGGCGACGCTGACGCGGACACGCGGTCGAACACGATCCAGGCTGCCTCGACGAGCGCGGCGATCCGTTCCCCCTCATGGGCCGTCGTCGGCCGCCGGTCCGACGCCGTGATCGCCGACGGCACCCCGAACTCGGTCCGGCCGCCACCGGCGACCGCCTCGACCACGCGCAGCTCCCCGGCCTAGTCATCGGGCAACGGCAGTCCAGCCACCTCAGCGACCTCCCGGTAGCGCTCGGCGTACGCGTCAAGGGATGCCATCGCGAGCTCGAGATCCTTGCCCGACCGACACCAGCCGGGCCACTCGAGTGCCCACACGAACGTCCGCTTTGGGCTCGCTTCCGCGCCGATCTCGATGCCAGTCGCTCGGCTCACTGGTGCCGGTCGCTCGACTCGACCGCTCTGGACGTTCCGACTGATCGGTGCCGGCCGTCTGACGCCTGCGTGGCCGCGCGCAGGTCCCGCACGAGACGTGAGAGTCGAGCGATGTCCCGGCCGTCATGGCCGAGGGCGTCGACGAGCGCCGACGCGACGATCACGCCGGCGGCACCCGCCCGAGCGATGGCCCGGACATGGGCCGGCTTGCTGACCCCGAAGCCGACCGCAACCGGCACGGGCGATGCGGCGGTCACGTCTCGGATCAGCCGACCGACGCTCGGCGGCAACGACGTCCGTGCCCCGGTCACGCCGACGAGCGACACGCAATACAGGAAGCCACCGCTTCGGGCCGCGATCGCGGCGCGTCGATCGGGCGGGGTGGTCGGTGCGACGAGGTACACCACCGCCAGCCCGGCGGCGCGCGCCACGGCCTCGAACGGGGCGCCCTCATCGGGCGTCAGGTCGGCGACGATGAGGCCGGCCGCCCCGGCACCGGCGAGGCGCCGCACCATGGCCTCGCCGTCCCCTCCCCCGATGACCTGGTTCGCGTAGCCCATCGGCACGATCGGCAGGTCCGCCCGAGCGGCGCCGATGCGCTCGATGAGACGGAGCGAGCCCTCGAGCGTCGCGCCTGCGCGGATGGCCGCGCCGGAGGCACGCTGGAGCGTCGCGCCATCGGCCAGCGGGTCGCTGTAGGGCAGCCCGATCTCGAGCAGGTCCGCGCCGGCATCGGCCGCGGCGAGGGCGATCTCG
>DAIUES010000142.1:0-4966 GCA_036844985.1 Candidatus Limnocylindrales bacterium | reverse complement strand
GTACGGCATGAGCGCGGCGCGGCCCTCGGCGCGCGCTCGCTCGAACGCCGTGGCGATCCGCTTGGCGCCGGCCGTCGCGTTCGTGCCGGCCGCCCCGGCCGCGTCGGGCAGCGTGGCGAGCAGCGTCGTCATGTCACGCGTCCGTCGCCCACGGCTCGACGTCGTCGAACCGCTCGAGCGCCGCGAGATCCTTGTCTCCCCGCCCCGAGAACCCGAGCAGGACCAGGACCTCGCGGCCCGGATCGAACCCGCCGCGCAGGCCGTCGACCCCGGCCAGCACCTTGGGCAGTGCCGCGATCGCATGGGCCGTCTCGAGCGCCGGCAGGATGCCCTCGGTCCGGGTCGTGGTCTTCATCGCGGCGACGGCCTCGCGATCGGTCGCGGCGGCAACCTCGATCCGGCCCGCTTCGGCGAGAGCGGCGAGCTGGGGTCCGACACCAGGGTAGTCGAGGCCGGCCGACGCCGAGTGGGCCTCGACCACCTGGCCATCACGATCCTGGAGCATGAGCGATCGAGCGCCGTGGAGGATGCCCGGGGTGCCGCCGAGGATGGCCGCGGCATGTCGTGGCGTGTCCATCCCGTCACCGGCCGCCTCCGCCACCGCCAGCCGGACCATCGGCTCGCCGATGAACCGACTGAGCAGGCCGATGGCGTTCGACCCACCACCGACGCAGGCGATCGAGAGGTCGGGCAGGCGGCCCTCGAACGCCTCCAGCTGGGCTGCCGCCTCGTCGCCGATGCGGCGCTGGAGGTCGCGCACGATGGTGGGGTACGGATGCGGCCCCATCGCCGACCCGAGCACGTAGTGGGTCGTCTGGACGTTCGTGACCCAGTCGCGCATCGCCTCGTTCAGCGCGTCCTTGAGCGTGGCCGTGCCCGACGTGACGCTGCGCACCTCCGCCCCGAGGGCGCGCATCCGCAGCACGTTCGGGCCCTGGCGCTCGATGTCCTCGGCGCCCATGTACACGACGCACGGCAGGTCGAGCAGCGCGCAGGCCGTGGCCGTCGCGACACCGTGCTGGCCGGCGCCGGTCTCGGCGATGACCCGGGTCTTGCCCAGCCGCCGCGTCAGCAGTGCCTGCCCCAGCGCGTTGTTGATCTTGTGGGCGCCGGTGTGGGCCAGGTCCTCGCGCTTGAGGTAGAGGCGCACCGGCGGGAGTGGTGAGCCCGCCCTCGTGCGCCGCGCCGCTTCCCGCGCCACGGCGGCGGCCAGCCGGTCCGCCCGGTACAGGGCCGTCGGCCGCCCGGCGAACCGTTCGAGCAGGACGCGCAGGTCCGCCCAGAACACCGGATCGTGGCGCAGCGCGAGGTACGCGTCCTCGAGCTGGGCGAGCGCCGCCATCAGCGTCTCCGGCACGTAGCGGCCACCGAAGTCGCGCTCCAGCCCCCAGCGGCCGGCCTCGTCGGCGTCGAGCAGGCCGGCGGGGACCGGGGTCGGCCCGAACGCCACGTTCGGGCGATCGTCACGGGCCGCACGCGCCCGCTTCACGAACAGGGCGACTCTGAGCGGGTCCTTGCGCGGCCGCTCCCCGGGGAGCCGAGTCGGCTCGACCCCGCTCGCGACGTCGACACCGACGGCCGGGATGTCTCGCAGGGCCGCCGCCACGTTGGCCGGGCTCAGGCCACCGGCCAGGGTGATCGGCACCTCCCGGGCGATCGCCGCGGCGACGTCCGCATCCGCCCGCTCGCCCGTCCCGCCCGGGTGAGGGCCGCCGGCCGTGTCGAGCAGGAGTCGATCGACCCCGCCGTCGAGCAGCTCGCGGGCCCGTGACAGCTGGCTGTCGGTCTCGTGACGATCGGCCGTGGCCGGTACGTGGAGCGGCTTCCACACCGGCCGACCGGCGACCGCCGCGGTGGCGACCGGATCCGGACCGTTGGCCTGGATTGCGTCGGGATCGATCGCTGCGGTCCAGTCGGCGAGCTCCTGCCGCGTCGCGTTGGCGGTGATGAGCACGATGCGGGGCCGTGCTCCGGTCGGGGCTGCATCGCGGACGACGGACGCCAGCGCGACGGCCTCGGCCACGCTGAGCGCACGTGGCGTGCCGGCCACGAGGTTGAGCCCGACAGCGTCGGCCCCCGCCCTGACCGCGGCGAGCGCACCCTCGCGCTCGGTGATGCCGCAGATCTTCACGAACGGCCGCCGCGCCATGTTGGCCGGATCGTCGGGGACGCGACCGGCGGCCACGAACGAGCGGGCCGCAGCGACCGGGTCGACGCTGCGCATGAGCGCCTCGCCGACGAGGGCGCCATCGAACCCCAACGCTCGCCAGCGCGCGATCGTCTGCGGATCGCGAACGCCCGATTCGGCGATGACGAGGCGATCGTCCGGAACGAGCCCTCGAAGTCGGTCGGCTCGCTCCATGTCGACGTCGAGCGAGCGCAGGTCCCGGTTGTTGATGCCGATCAGGCGGGCCTCGGTCGCGAGCGCCGCCCGGAGCTCACGCTCGTCGTGGGCTTCGACGAGCGGCTCGAGGCCGAGCGACCGGGCACGGGCGACGAGCTTGGCGAGGCGCTTCGCCGGATGGAGCACCGCCAGGAGCAGGACAAGGTCCGCGCCGACGGCTCGGACCTGGGCGAGCTGGCGCTCGTCGACGATGAACTCCTTCGCCAGGACCGGGATCGACACGGCCGCCCGCACGGCCCGCAGGTCCTCGAGCGACCCACCGAACCAGTGCGGTTCGCACAGGACGGAGATCGCCGCTGCGCCACCGGCCGCGTAGGCCCGCGCACGGGCCACGATGTCGTCGGCGGTCGCGATCGAGCCGGCCGAGGGCGACGCGCGCTTGATCTCGGCCATGAGATGGAGACCGGGCGCCGCCAACCGCTCGGCGATCGGCCGAACGTTCGGTGCGCTCGACAGATCGACCTCGTCGGCCAGCGACGACACAAGGTCGGCCATCCGCCGCGCCGCGATCTCGCCGACGACGCTCCTCGCCGCACGCGCCGTCCGTGGCCGGGTCGCGACGGTCATCCCGGCACTCCGGTCGCCCGAGCACCGGCGACGCGACGCTCGTCGCGCAATCGCCCGAGCAACTCCGTCACGAGACCCGCATCGATCGTCAGGACGGCGCGCTCGATGCCCGCTTCGAGGGTGTCGACGGCATCGGCAACCAGTAGCGCGGCACCCGCGTTGAGCAGCACGACGTCGCGCTTGGCACCGGGCTCGCCGCGGAAGATCGCCTCGATCGTGCGGGCATTCTCGTCCGGTGTCCCGCCCTGCAGCCGGGCGGTCGGGGTCACCCGTAGGCCGAGCTTCGAGGCCGGGATCACGTGGCGCTCGATGCCGTCGGGTCCGACGTGGAACAGCACGCCGCTGTCGTCGAGCGGCAGTTCGTCGACCCCATCGCCATGGATCACGAACGTCCGGGCCGTCCCGAGCCGACCGACGACCTCGGCCATCCGGGTCGCGTTCGCCTCGTCCCCGACGCCGAGCAGTTGCCGCTCGGTACCTGCGGGGTTCGTGAGCGGGCCGATGAGGTTGAATGCGGTCCGCACCCCGATCTCGCGCCGAGTCGGTCCGGCGTGCTGCATGGCCGGGTGGAAGTTCGGCGCGAACATGAACGCGAACCCGAGCTCCTGGAGGGCTGCCGAGGCCGACGCGGCGTCATGGTCGATGCGGATTCCGAGGGCCTCGAGCGCATCGGCGGAGCCGGCCTTGGAGGTCATCGCCCGGTTGCCGTGCTTGGCGACCGGCACCCCGGCAGCTGCCACGACGAGCGCCGCGGCGGTCGAGATGTTGAACGTGCCGCTGCCGTCGCCGCCGGTGCCGACGACATCGATGGCGCCGGCCGGGGCTTCGACCCGGACCGCGCGTTCGCGCATGGCGGTGGCGAACCCCGCGAGCTCCTCGACGGTCTCGCCGCGCATCCGCAGACCCATGAGCATGGCCGCCAACTGGGCGGGCGTGGCGGCGCCGTCCATCACCGCGCCCATCGCCAGCCGAGCCTCCTCGAGCGTCAGCGTGCCGCCCTCGACGATGGTGGTCAGTGCGGCGCGGACGTGGTCGCTCATCGCGCGGGCTCGGGCTCGCCTTCGGGGCCGGCGCTCGGGTCGGCACTCGCCAGGCCGGCGGTCGCGAACGACCCGGTCGCGTCGTCGAGCCGGGACGCTTCCCCCTCCCCCGCCTGGCGGAGGAAGTTGGCGAGCAGATGGGGACCCTGCGGCGTCAGCACGCTCTCGGGGTGGAACTGCACCCCTTCGAGGGGGAGCGCCACGTGGCGAATGCCCATGATGACCCGGTCGACCTCGCTCATCGCGGTCACCCGCAGCTCGGGCGGGAGGGTCGCCGGATCGATCGCCAGCGAGTGGTAGCGCGCGGCCATGAACGACGGCGGCATCCCCTCGAGGAGACCCGCCCCATCGTGGGTCACCTCGGTCGCCTCGCCGTGCACGAGCGTCGGGGCACGGGTGATGGCCGCCCCGAACGCAGCCGCCATCGACTGCATACCCAGGCACACCCCGAGCAGCGGGATCGCACGCTCGGCGGCGACCTCGATCGTCTCGATGCTCACGCCGGCGTCGTCGGGGTCGCCGGGTCCGGGCGAGATGACGATCCCGCGGAGGTGGACTTCGGGGTCCGCGGCGAGCGCCTCGACGCCGGCCCGATCGATCGCGTCGTTGCGGACGACGCGCACGTCCGCCCCGGCGGCCTGGAGCGCCTGCACGAGGTTGAACGTGAAGCTGTCGTAGTTGTCGATGACGAGGATCATGACGAGGCTCGTGCTCCAGCCGGCGCAGCGTCGGCGACCTCGCCCGGGGTCGTCGGCCCGGGCGCGGATTCCGGGATCCCGGCCGCCAGCTCGATCGCCCGCCGCAGGGCCGCGGCCTTGTGCTCGGTCTCCTCGAACTCCTTGTCCGGGACGGATCCTGCCACGATCCCCGCGCCCGTGTGGACATGTGCCTGACCGTCCTTGAGCACGGCGCTGCGGATGGTGATGGCCGTGTCGAGGTTGCCGTCGTAGCCGAG
>DAIUES010000141.1:0-6348 GCA_036844985.1 Candidatus Limnocylindrales bacterium | reverse complement strand
CGACGCGCCCAGGACCACAAGATCATGTGGTGTGGCTGGCGAGGAAGGATTCGAACCTTCGATCTCCTGATCCAGAGTCAGGCGCCTTACCGCTTGGCCACTCGCCAGTGGAGCCGTCGGATGATACCCGAACCGGCTCCGATCGAGCGCTGATCGCAGCCCTCGGCGCCCGCACGATCGAGCCGCGCTCGTCCTCGATCACCCGGTTCTCGCGGCCGCGACCCGCCGGTCTGGTACCCTGCCGCCCGTGTCAACTGAGGGGCGCGGCGGCAAGCGGCCGTCCGCGGCAGATCGCGGTCGGCTGCTGCCCGCCGCGCTCGACGCGATCTTTCCTGGCCTCGGCCATCTCGTCGCCGGACGGGTCGCGCGCGCGGCGCTGTTCGCGGCGCCGATCATCGTCCTGCTGCTCGCCACGATCGTCATCCTGCTGAACACCAGCGGTCCGCGGCTGGCCGTCAGCCTGCTCGAGCCCGAGGTCCTGTGGGGCCTCATCGCCCTGCAGGCGCTGCTCCTCGCATGGCGGTTGATCGCGGTCGGGTCGAGCCTGTTGGATCCGCGGCTGCCGCGACCGAGTCGCCGCGACGCGCTTCCGATCGCGGCGCTGCTGCTCATCGTGGTCATCGTCCCGCAGGCCTATGCGGGCTACGCGACCGAGGTCGCGCGCGAGACGGCGGACGAGATCTTCGTCGACGCCACGCCCCCGCCGACGGCGAACGGTCCGCTCGAGAGCGCCGCGCCAGACCCGAGCTTCCTCGAGACCGCTGCACCGAGCCCGTCCGCGTCGGCCAGCGCCTCCCCGTCGCCGACCCCGGCCATCGCCCGGGTCAACGTGCTGCTCATCGGCGTCGACGCCGGCGTCGGGCGCAACACGTATCTGACCGACACGATGATCGTGGCCTCGCTCGATCCCGCGACCGAGACCGTGTCGATGGTGTCGGTACCGCGCGATGTCGTCGACGTCCCGCTTGCCGATGGACGGCGGTTCAAGGGCAAGGTCAACGGCCTGGTGTCGTATGCGCGCCACCACCCACGGCAGTTCCCGGGGTCCGACGGCACCGGGTTCGACGTGCTGCAGGGTGCGCTCGGCAAGCTGCTGAACCTCGACATCCCGTATTACGCGGTCGTCAACCTGGCCGGCTTCGTCCGCGTCATCGACACGCTCGGCGGGGTCGATGTGAACGTCGCCCGCTCGTTCTGCGACCCCACCTACGACGAGTACGGATTTACCCGCGGCTTCGCCATCACGAAGGGCCGCCACCACCTCAACGGACAGCAGGCGCTGGCCTACGCCCGGGTCCGCAAGCCGGCCGGCGAAAGCGACTTCACGCGAGCCGCTCGGCAGCAGGAAGTCCTGTCCGGGATCCGCGATCGCATCGTCAGGGGTGGGTTCATCAGTGACCCGGTGGGACTCCTGCGGGCGCTGTCGAAGACGATGACGACCAATGTGCCGCGCAAGATCCTGCCCGACCTGGCCGATGTGATGGCGCGCGTCGAGCGCAACGACACGTACCGCACGGTCATCGGGCACCCGCTGGTGTCGAGCGACTACGACGCACGCGGCTCGATCCAGGTGCCCGATCTCAAGGCCATCCGGGCGCTCGCCGCCGACCTGTTCCCGACCGACGGCACGCTGCCGATTGCCGACTACCGTCTGAAGAAGGCCGCGACCGGGACAGCGAGCGGGAGCGGCGTGAGCAGCTGCGCCCCACGGGCGACGCCCAAACCGACCCCGAAGCCGACGCCCAAGCCGACCCCGAAACCGACGCCGAAGCCGACCGCGAGCCCGACGCCGGCGCCCGAACCGACCCCCGTCCCCGAAGCGACTCCGACGCCCGAACCGACGCCGATCCCGACGCCCTAGCGATCCTCGTCGGTACGTTCGGGGGAGTGGCATCTCACCGTCCCGACTGGCACCCTATGGCGATGCCGCGCATCCCCGATCGCCGCCCCCGGCTCGTCGTGGTACTCCTCGCCATCGTCCTGTTGGCGGGCTTCACGGCCACCGCCTCGGCCGCGACGCCACTTCCGGGATGCCGGGTCGGCGACGTGCTCACCAAGTACCGATCGCTGTCGCATTGGACCCGGTCGCTGCTCGATACGCGCTATCGCTTGTCGGCCGTCTACGCGCCGACCGATCTGCGCAGCACCGCGAACGCGGGCCTCAACGGGGGCTTCTCCGTGCGCCGCCACGTCGTCGCCGATCTGAAGGCGATGGCCAGCGCGGCCCGAGCGGCCGGCGCCCGGCTCGCCGTCCAGTCGGCATACCGCAGCTACACCGCGCAGAAGGCGTCATTCGCCTACTGGGTCCGCGTCCATGGCTACGCGGTCGCGCTCAAGGAGAGTGCCCGGCCCGGGCACAGCGAGCATCAGCTCGGGACCACGCTCGACTTCCGGGGATACGGCGGTGGCGCCCCATGGAACTACCGCGATTGGGGCGCGACGAAGGCCGGTCGCTGGTTGGCCGCCAACGCCTGGAAGTACGGCTTCGTGATGTCCTACCCGAAGTACCGAACCAGCGTGACGTGCTATCAGTACGAGCCCTGGCACTACCGATACGTCGGGCGTGCGCGGGCCGCGGTCATCCGGTCGAGCAAGCTGACCCTGCGTCAGTTCCTGTGGCGGGAGCAGACCACCCCGGCATCGAGTCCGACGCCGACGCCGACGCCCATCGCGACGCCGAGTCCGACGCCGACACCCATCGCGACGCCCATCGCGACGCCGACCCCGGCACCCAGCCCGACACCGATCGGCTGACCCGCGTCCCAGCGCAGGACGGCGGTCGTGCCGAAGGGTCCGGCGCGATCGTGACCGTCGGCACTCGCGCCCCGACCGCCGCTCGTCGATGATCGAGCTTGGGCGCATGTGCCGGCGCTCGGGAAAGGAGGCAGACCATGGAGTTTGCCATCACACTCGGAGTCGGCGGCTGGATCGCACTGGTCGTCGGCGCGCTCGCCTTCGGCGTCATCGCCCAGTTCATCGGTGAGACTCGGACCGGCTATGAATGGCTGGTCGACGCCGTCGCCGCGTTCCTGGGTGCGCTCGTCGCGAGCGAGCTCATCGTTGCCTGGCGGGCCATCGATCCCGTGTTCGATGGGCTTGCCATCCTGCCTGCGGTGCTCGGCGGCCTCGTGGTCGGCGTCATCGTGGAGGTCGTGACGCGGACCGCTACAGGGGGGACGTACTCCGGCCGACCCATCTCGGCGTAGCGGAGTGACGTGATGGCCCGCCGGTGGCACAGCCGGCGGGCCATTGCATGCCCGATGGCGGTCGGTCGGGGCGGTCTGCGGGCTCCTGGGGCTGTGCTCGGTGCGCCCCCGTCGCGTCGGCTCTCGATCTTCGCCATCCAGTGGCCACGCTGGTGGTATGGAAGGACACGCGCCCGACGAGGCCGCCCCGCAGGCCGATCGAGCGCCATGTAGTGCTGTGACTGGTAGATGGGCTGAAATCGGGTGTCGGATGGCGGTCCGAGGGGGTGACGAGCTCGATCGCGGCGCATACCAGTGGTGAGGCTGGTGGATGACAAATCCTGGGAATTTGGGGCGGCACGCCCGATCTGGGCTGGCGGCCCGCCGCCGCCGCGCCGCGACCGTCGCCAGTCAGGCTACGCTACAGACCATGACCGCCATCCCGTCCACGTTCCGTGCCTTCGTGGCCGAGCGCGTCGAAGGCGCCGACGGCGCCCCGCGTATCGAGCGAGGTGTCCGCGAGCTGGCACCTGCCGACCTGCCGCCGGGCGAGGTCGAGATCCGGGTCGAGTGGTCGAGCGTCAACTACAAGGACGGCCTCGCCACGAGGGTCGACGGCAAGGTCGCCCGCATCAGCCCGCTCATCCCCGGCATCGACCTGGCCGGAGAGGTCGTCGCCAGCAACGATCCCGACATCAATGTCGGCGCGTCGGTCGTCGCCCACGGATACGACCTTGGGGTCGCGAGGCACGGCGGCTTCACCGAATACCAACGCGTGCCGGCAGGCTGGGTCGTGCCGTTGGCGCCGGGGCTGACCACGCGTGACGCGATGGTCATCGGCACGGCCGGCTTCACGGCCGCGATGTCGGTCGCGGCCCTCGAGGAGCGGGGTCTCGATCCGGCCGACGGCCCGGTCCTGGTGACTGGCGCGAGCGGCGGGGTCGGTGGCACGGCCCTGGCGATCCTTGCCGAGCGTGGGTACGAAGTGTGGGTCGCCACGGGCAAGTCGGACGAAGCCGCTCGACTGAGGACGCTGGGGGCGGTCGGGATCCTGACCAGGGACGAGGTGACCGCGCCGGGCAAGCCGCTCGAATCGGAACGCTGGGCGGGCGCGATCGATGCGGTCGGAGCGGCCACCCTGCCGTACGTCCTGCGCACGCTGCGCAGTGGTGCCGCGGTCGCCGCCAGCGGCAACGCCGGGGGCGCGGCGCTCGACACGACCGTGTTCCCGTTCATCCTCCGGGGCGTCGCGCTGCTGGGGATGGATTCGGCCCAGCTGGCGATCGGGCGTCGACGCGAGTTGTGGAATCGGCTGGCAACGGACCTTCGACCACGCGAGCTCGGCCTGCGTGCGACGGAGGTGACCCTCGACACGCTCGACGAGGCGCTCGACGGCATCCTGGCCGGCGCGGCCCGCGGCCGCTGGATCGTGCGCATCGGCTGACCGCGACGAGTCGATCGAACACGCTTCCGCAGGCCATCTGTCGCGCGCCCGGCGTATCGTGGACCTGCGCGCCGAGCCATCCGGCTGGCCGAACAGGGGAGGAGCCCGATCATGTCCGTGGCCCGCGTGACCGAGATCAGCGTGCGATCAGATCGAAGCTTCGAGGACGCCATCAACCAGGGCGTCGAGCGCGCCAACAAGACGCTGCGCAACGTCAAGGGCGCCTGGATCAAGGAGCAGTCCGTCGACATCGAAGACGGACGGATCGTCGGCTACCGGGTGAACATGCTGGTCACGTTCATCCTCGACGACTGACGGCGACTGAACGAAAAAGGGGGAGAGCAGCCCGGCCGGATCGGCCGGGCTGCTCCGCTGCGACGCGGTGACGTCGCCCCGTGTCGGCGTGGAGTCTGTCGGTCAGGCCCCCGTCGTGGAACCGTCCCCGCCGGCGCGCCCGATCCGGACCCGCCAGACGTCGGGCCCCTGCTCGAGGTAGTCCCACGTGAACGTGCCGTCGTGCTCGGCGGCGAACTGGTAGTAGAGCGGCTTCGGGTCGTGATCGTTCACGAGCTCGAACGCGGCGCCCGGCGCAAGCGCATCGAAGGTCTCGAAGATGAGCGCGTGACGTCGAGCCGGCGGCTCCTGGCGAACGTCGATGGTCTGCTGGTCGATCATGGTCGTCTCCTGTGGGTCGGGATTCAGCCGACGAGCTCGTGCATGCCCTCGAGCGACTCGCTGAGCGACACGGCGGGGTCGTTGACGAGGGCCGGGATGAGCAGTTCGTTCTCCTTCCAGAGATGCGACTCGAACAGGGCGAGGATGGCGGCGGCCTCGCTGGCCGCGGCGATGCCCTCACGCGACGCGCGGAGCGACCCGACGTGGGCGATCAGGCCCTTGTGTTCCTCGCGCATCGCGCGCACCAGCACGGCGGTCAGGCCGGTGTCACCCGACTTGTAGAGGGTGGCCTCCTCGGCCATCGCGTGGGGCAAGAGCTCGTTCTCGAGGTAGTCGAGGACCGCGCGCTGGTCGGCATCGAACGGACGGCCGGCTTCGACCGCGGTCCGCAACGCGGCTACCCGGTTGCGCAGCGTGTCGTGCAGCTCCACGTGGTGGGCGCGGATCGCGTCGGCCGCCTGCGTGTCGGTGGTGGGGGACATGGCTCGATGCTCCTGTTCGACGTCGGCCCGACTGGTTCGGTGGGCCGTCACTTGATATTTACGGTCATTTCCGTGCAAAATGCAAGTCATGACCGGGCAGACGACCCACGCGCGACCCGCCACACCCCAGCATCATCGGCTGCTGGCGGGTCTCACCCGCTCGCGTCTCCTCGAGGCCCTGCGCGCTTCGGGCGTGCCGCTCGGGACCAGGGACCTGGCCGTGATCCTCGGCCTGCATCCCAATTCCGTTCGTGAGCAGCTGGCGGCCCTGATCGGCGCCGGCCTCGTCGTCCGCGAGACGACCCAGCCGAACGGGCGGGGTCGACCGGCGCTTCGCTACAGCGCTGTACCGGTCGGCGACGACCACGATCCGTACCGCGACCTCGCCCAGGTGCTGGCCGAGCAGCTCGCCCGGCTGCCGGACGCAGGAGCGAACGCGCTCGCCGCGGGTGAGGCCTGGGGACGCGCGGTGGTCGGTGCCCCTGCTGACGACGAGGCGACCGACGCACCCGACGCCCGACGCCGGCTGGTCGCCCTGCTCGAGGACGCCGGGTTCGCACCC
>DAIUES010000140.1:0-6436 GCA_036844985.1 Candidatus Limnocylindrales bacterium | reverse complement strand
CGAACGGCAGGCGGGGCTGCGCCCACGGTCGTTGCTGCGGGAGCCGGCTCCGCTCATGACCCTCGCGGCCGCCCGAACGGCGGCGGCGCAGGCCCTCGCCGGCGGGGGTCTCCATGTCGGTCACGGTCGCCTCACTTCCCCGACAGGTCGAACCAGGTCGTCTTGAGCTGGGTATAGCCATCGAGCGCGTGGAGCGACTTGTCGCGCCCGAACCCCGACTGCTTGTAGCCCCCGAACGGGACGGTGATGTCGGCCGTGTCGAACGTATTGACGAACACGATGCCGGCCCGGATCGCACGAGCCAGGCGGTGGGCCCGATTGACGTCACGCGTCCACAGCCCCGCCGCCAGCCCGTATGGCGTGTCGTTCGCGATCCGCACGGCGTCGGCCTCGTCCTCGAACTCGGTCACGGTCAGCACCGGCCCGAAGATCTCCTCGCGTGCCACGCGCCACGAGTTGTCGACGCCGTCGAGGATCGTCGGGCCGATGTAGAAGCCACCGGTCTCCTCGCGAACGCGCTCGCCGCCCGCCACGACCGTCGCTCCCTCCTGCCGCCCGAGCTCGACGTAGCCGAGCACCTTGTCGAGCTGGCGATCGTCCACGATCGACCCCAGCCGCGTCGCCGGATCAAGCGGTTCGCCTGGCGTCATGCCCCGCCCGACCGCCGCGATCCGCTCGACCAGCTCCTCGCGGATGCTGCGGTGGACGACGAGTCGCGACCCGGCGTTACACGTCTGGCCGCTGTTGTAGAAGATGCCCGAACCGATGGCGCTCGCCGCCGCATCGAGATCGCCGACGTCGGCGAGGACGACCTGGGGGCTCTTGCCGCCGAGCTCGAGCGAGATGGCCTTGACATCGGTCTCGCCCACCGCGCGCAACAGCGAGCGGCCGACCTCGGTCGAGCCGGTGAACGCGATCTTGTCGACGCCGGGGTGGCGCGCCAAAGCATTGCCGAGGACCGCGCCGGGTCCCGGCACGACGTTGAGGACACCGTCCGGCAACCCGGCCTCGGCGGCGAGCTCGGCGAGGCGGAGCGCCGTCAGCGGCGATTGCGACGCGGGCTTGAGCACGACCGAGTTGCCGGTCGACAGCGCCGCGCCAAGCTTCCAGGCCGTGATGATCATCGGGTAGTTCCACGGCACGATCGCGCCGACCACGCCGATCGGTTCGCGGGTCACGAGCGACAGCGTGGTCGCATCGGTCGGGCCGACTTCGCCGTAGACCTTGTCGATCGTCTCGGCGAACCACTGGATGGTCTTCGCCGCGGACGGGATGTCGACCGCGAGGGTATCGCGGATCGGCTTGCCGACATCGAGCGATTCGAGCAATGCCAACTCATCGCGGTTCGCCCGGATGAGGTCCGCCAGCTTGAGCAGGATGCGCTTGCGGTTCGCCGGCGACAGATCGGCCCAGCGCCGGTCATCGAACGAGCGCCGGGCCGCCGCCACCGCCCGGTCGATGTCCTCGGTCCCGCCCTCGGCGACCTCGGTGATCGGCTGGCCGTCACGGCCGGCGATGTCGGTGAAGGTGCGGCCCGAGGCGGCCGCCGCGAACCGTCCGTCGATGAACGCCTCGTTGCGTGGCGCGATCGCGGCCGCTCGCGCGATCCAGTCCTCCGCGGTGGGCTTGGCGGTCGACTGCGGGCTCGTGGTCATGCGGCGTACCTCGCGATCGCGGCCTCGTCCAGCACAACGCCCAGACCGGGCCTCGCCGGGACGCGGAGGATGCCGTCGGGGCCGGGCCGGACGGGTTCGGCGAGGAACGCATCCCGGCGCTCGGGCGTCCACCCCGGCGGGTCGTACGGATATTCGATGAACGGGCCGCCACCGACACCGGCCGCGACGTGGAGATTGGCCAGCAACCCGAGCCCATTGGTCCACGTGTGCGGGGTGAACCATCGATTGCGCGCCAGGGCGAGCTCGCCGACCGTCCGCGTCCGGAGCATCCCGCCGGCGAGCACCACGTCGGGCTGGTAGACGTCGAATGCGTCGGCGTCGAGGGCGGCGAGGGTCTCCGCGAACGTCCGCGTCATCTCGCCGCCGGCGATGCGGACACCGCTGGCCGAGGCACGCAACCCGGCCAGGCCGCGCAGATCGGTACCGGCCAGCGGCTCCTCGAGCCACAGCACGCCGTAGTCGGCGAGCTGGACCGCGATCGCGCGCGCGGCGATCGGGTCGAGCGCCACGGACGTATCGCCCGCCATCCGCCAGCCCTGGTTGAGATCGACCATGATCGCCATCGAATCGCCGACCGCGGCGCGGGTGGCGGCAACGGCGGCGATCCCGGCGCCGAGCTGGCGCGGGTCGATCCGGATCTTGAGCGCCGCGAACCCCTCGTCGCGGAGTCGCAACGCGGACTCGGCCCGCTCGGCGGCGCCGAGCAGCATCCCGCACGAGGCATAGGCCGCGATCCCGTCGGTCGCGCCGCCGAACAGCGTCGCCACCGGCAGGCCGGCCACCTGGCCCGCGATGTCCCACAGGGCGGCCTCGAGCGGCCAGTACCGCCCGGCGTGGAAGTCGATCGTCTCGAGCGCCCGGACGTGGCGCGCGATCGCCAGCGGGTCCTGCCCCAGGAAAGCGCCCTCGAACGCCTCGAACCCGTCCATCGTGTCGCCCGACCCGACCCCGACCACTCCCTCGTCGGTCTCGACACGGACGATCGTGACCGGGAACGAGCGGCGTGGCTCGGGGTCCCAGGCGGCCGGGAACGGCGGATCGAGCGGGATGGTCAGCCGCTGGAGACGGATGGCGGTGATCCTCACGGCCGCAGTATCGCCGACGAGCGGGACGCCGTCGCCGCCGCCCCGCCGGCGGCGTCTCGCTGCCCCCTGCGGTACTGTGACGCCTCCCGCCACGAGGTACCCGACGTCGCCGTGATGACGGCCCGCGATCGCCCGCCCGAAGAAGCCGCCGAGGACACGTCCTTCGCGCGCGGCCTGCGAGTGTTCCTCACCATCGCGGATCGTGGCGAGATCCGGGCCGATGAGCTGGCGGTCGTGCTCGACACCCCGCTGTCGACCATCTATCGCTACCTGCGGACCCTGACCGAGTTCGGCTTCGTGGAACGGTTGGAGGGCGGCTACCGACTCGGCGCGCGGCTGCACATCAGCGGCGGGACGACCGTCACGAGCGAGGAGCTGATCCGGATCGCCGAGCCGATCCTGTCGATGCTCGTCGAGGAGACCGGCGAGACCGCGGTCATCGCCCGCCGCATCGGCACGTCGGCGGCGTGCCTCCACGAGGTCCAGTCGCCCCATGCCCTGCGGGTCACCTGCGAGCCCGGATCGAACCTGTCGCTCCACGTCGGGGCGCTCGGCAAGGTCCTGTTGGCGTTCGCGCCACCGGATGTCCAGGCCGCTGCCCTCGACGGCGTCGACGATGCTCGCGACATCCGACGAGAGCTCGTTGCCATCACCCGCGACGGGATCGCCCGCAGCGACGGCGAGCCGTTCCCGGGCGGCTTGGCGATGGCGGTTCCCGTGATGCGAGACGACGGCATCGTGGCGGCGATCGGTGTCTTCGCGCCACTGGATCGAACGGACCTGGCGTGGCGGACCCGCACCGCACGCCTACTCGCGGATGCGGCTCGGATCGCCGCCACGGCCGTCGGCGGCACGGGCGCGCCCTAGGGACGAGCGTCGGTACTATCGCGATTTGACACTGGGCCATTCCGCGATTTGACAATCGCCTGCCCAGCGCGGATGCTGCCCGGGCGATGGATGCCCTCGAAGCGCTCGAACCCGTGTCCGACCGCTACGCGACCTTGCCGATCGCTCAGGCGTTCGACTGGACCGAGGCGGGTCGCCAGCTGGGCGAGGGGGAGTGGTATCTCGTCGCATTCCGTTCGATCCGCCGGGCGGACGCGGACGAGGCGCGGCTGACCGAGTACGACGACCGCGCCCACGCGGACGCTGCGTCGGCTCCCGGGTTCGTCCATTACTTCAAGGGCCCGGCCGCGGCCGACGGCTCATGCCTGTCGTTCTGCATCTGGACCAGCCGGGCCGAAGCGCGATCGGCGGCCGGCCGACCCGATCATGTCGAGGCGGTCGGGCTGATCGACGAGATGTACGACCGCTACACGCTCGAGTTCCTGCGCGTCACGGGACACGCCGGAGGCCCGCTCGAGTTCGCGCCTTACGACGGCCCGGCATCGCTGCCGGACCCGCGGGCGCCGCTCGCCCCGGACGCCTCGCTCGAGCTCGGAAGCCTGCCCGCTACGAGCTGACCCGACCGGGGCCGGCGTCGCCCGCGGGGTCAACATCATCCGCAGCGTCCGCCGCGTCGGTCGTCACCTCCGCCGTCCCGAGCCCGACCCCGAGTCGCAGCGCGGCGATCGCCCCACCGACCGACGTGACCGCGAGGATCAGGGCGTGGACCAGAAGCGCCATGGCGAACCCCGTCTCGGCATCGATGCCGAACTGGCCCGCGATGCTGACCGCGGTCAGCTCGAACGTGCCGAGATAGCCAGGCGCCGCCGGCACGATCGTGACGAGGGCGACGCCGCTCGACAGCAGCGCCCCCTGCATCGGTGACAACTCGACGCCCAGCGCCCGCCCGCCCAGGATGAACGTCGTGATCGACGCGGCCCACGCGACAGCACTCAGGAGCAGGGCCGCCGCCAGCGTCCGCGGGCGACCCGCGACGCGCAGACCGTCGCGCAGCCGCCGCCCGAGCTCGAGCGCCAGGGGGAACCGTTCGGCCCTCGCCGTGAGACGATCCACTGCGGGGAGTCGATGGCTCATCATCGCGACGGCGAGCCCCACGACGAGCACGGCGACGAAGGCGGCGCCGAGCACCACCGAGGTCGAGATCACGCCGCCGACGCCGAGCGCCACGACCGCGACCGCCGCGAGGGCGACCACGATGACGGTATCGACGATGCGCTCGACCACGACTGTCCCGAGCACGGTCGTGCGACTGACCCCCTCGCGTTCGCCGACCGCGTGGCTGCGCACGAGCTCGCCGAGCCGGGCGGGCAGAACGTTGTTGGCGAGGTAGCCGATGTAGGTGTAGCCGAGCACCCGGCCGTACGGGATCGGGCGGATCGGTGCCAGGAGGGCACGCCAGCGGGCGCCGCGCGCTCCGACGTCGACCAGGCACGACGCGATCATCGCGAGCACGACGAGCGGCGAGGTCCGACCGAGGACGGCGAGCGTCCTGCCCACGTCGACCGTCTGCAGCAGCACCGCCACGGCGATGACGCTGATGGCGATGCCGAGCACGGCGCGAAGCGCGGTCCGGCGGCTCACGTGGATCGGGGCCCGGCGGTCATTCGGCCTGGCGGGGCGCCGCCTCCCGGCCCCCGGCTCGAGCAGTGAGCTGCGTCGACCGCCGCAGTCGGGTGCGATGGAGGAGATAGCGGGCGACGACCCGCAGCGTCGAGAGGCCGTACACCACGCTCCGCCGGAAACCGACCGAGCTCGCCTCCTCGAAGTACCGCGTCGGGACGGCGATCTCGCCGATCCGCCCGCGCAGTCCCGCCGCGACGGTCTGGGCGATGAGCTCCTGGTCGAACACGAAGTCGTCGCTGTTCTCGCGATAGGGGATCGTCTCGAGCAGGCGGCGGCTGTAGGCCCGCAGGCCGGTGTGGTATTCGGACAGGCGCAGCCCGAAGGCGACGTTCTCCACCGCGGTGAGGAATCGATTGCTGACGTACTTCCATGTCGGCATCCCACCGGCCAGCGGATCGCCCAGGAACCGGCTGCCGAGCATCAGGTCGCGCGCGCCTCCGATGATCGGCTCGATGAGCGCCGGGATGCGCGTCGCGTCGTACTGGTAGTCGGGATGGAGCATGACGACGATGTCCGCACCGGCCTCGAGGGCCGCGTCGTAGCACGTCTTCTGGTTGCCCCCGTAGCCCTTGTTCTGGGCGTGGATGATGACGTCGAGCCCGAGCTGGCGGGCGATGTCGACGGTCTCGTCGGCGGACACGTCGTCGACCAGGATGATCCGCTCGATCAGGCCGTGGGGGATATCGCTGTAGGTCCGCTCGAGCGTGAGGGCCGCGTTGTAGGCCGGCATCACGATGACGACCGACGGGCGGGCGGTCGGGGCAGGCTGGGTCACCGCGGAAGGGTACTCGACCGTGGACTGGTCACGGGTTCGTCATGGGCACTGTGCGACGATACGCCGACAGCCAGCCCACACAAGGACCTCGCCCCATGTTCGAACGCCTCTTCGGCAACACCGCCACCGATCCCGCCGTCGCCGAGCGCATCCCGCCGGGCCAGTACCGCACGGAGAAGTTCCCCGTCCTCCACTACGGATCGGTGCCGAAGATCGATCTCGCGACCTGGGACTTCCGGGTCTTCGGCGAGGTCGACAACCCGTTCACGCTGACCTGGGAGCAGTTCAGGGACCTCCCCCGCAAGCAGGTCCATACCGACATCCACTGCGTCACGCGCTGGTCGAAGCTCGACACGACCTGGGATGGCGTG
>DAIUES010000139.1:3847-6447 GCA_036844985.1 Candidatus Limnocylindrales bacterium | reverse complement strand
GCCGCCCGACTTCGCGTGGGTCAACGGCGACGGCACCCTGGCCGACGGCTGGGAAGGATCCGGTCCGCTCGTCCCGGGGACGTACACCATCCGCGCCCACATCCTCGTTGCCGATGACAGCGCCGACGGGTACACCCCGATGGATGTCGTCGGGCGTGATGTCCCGCTCGTCATCGAGTGTGGCGACGAGCAGCCGACCGAGGGCACCCCGACTCCGACCCCGACACCCACCCCGACCCCGGCCGCGACGCCGACCCCGACCCCCGCGGCCACTCCGACCCCGACGCCCGATGACGGCGTTGGCCCGACGCAGGGCACGAAGCCGACCCCGAATGGTGGCGTCAACGCAGCCACGGGGACGCCGCGGGTGACGTTGCCGCCGACCGACACCGTCGATGGCCGCGCCGCCTCGTCGAGCCAGGATGGCCTGCGACTCGTCCTCGTCCTGCTGGCCGGCGCCATCGCAGGGGCCGCGCTGTTCGGTCCGGACCGCCGCCGGCTGGCAACGGATCGGCCGGCAGCCTCCGACAAGGAGGGATGATCCGGCGCCGGAGTCGAGTGGCCAACGCCCTGGCCACGGCTGGGGCACTGGCCACCGCCGGCGCCCTCACCACCGCCGGCGCGGTCCTCGCGGCCACGTCGGCGTCGGCCTTCGTCGAGCGGCGGCGGAACCAGGTCCGTCAGCGTGGTCCGTACCGTGTCTCGGCACGGGCCGCGGACCTGCATCGGACGCTGACGGTCGTGGACCTGCACGCCGATTCCCTGCTGTGGGGCCGCGACCTGCGGCGCCGCGTGCGGCGCGGCCACATCGACGTCCCACGGCTCATCGAGGGCGGGATCGCCATCGAGGGGATGGCCGTGACGACCAAGGTGCCGCGCGGCATCAACCTCGAGCGGAACGACGACCGGACCGACGACGTCACCTTGCTCGCGATCGCCCAGCGCTGGCCCCGGGAGACGTGGGGCAGCCTGCTCGCCCGCGCGCTGCACCAGGCGTTCCGATTGCGAGCCATGGCCGCCGATCCGTCCGCCCGATTCAGCCTGATCGAAACCCGGGCGGACCTCGATGCCTACCTGGCTCGACGGGTGCGCGACCCTCACATCACGGCCTCGTTCCTCGCCCTCGAAGGTGCCCAGGCGCTCGATGGCGACGTGGCGGCCATCGACATCCTGTTCGAGGCCGGCTACCGGATGGTCTCGCCGACCCACTTCTTCGACACCACGTTCGGCGGGTCCGCGCACGGGGTCGTCCGCGGCGGTCTGACCGATGCCGGTCGCGAGCTGCTGTCGCGGATGGAGGCGCACGGGATGCTTGTCGACGTCGCCCACGCGTCGTCGGCCACGATCGATGACATCCTCGAGATCGCCTCGCGACCGCTCGTGGCGTCCCATACCGGGGTCCGTACTGCGGTCGCCAGCGTCCGCAACCTGCCCGACGACCAGATCCGCGGTATCGCGGCGACCGGCGGTGTCGTCGGCATCGGCTTCTGGCCGGTCGCCTGCGGCGGGAACGACGCGCCCTCGATCGCCCGCTCGATCGTGGCTGCCATCAATCTCGTCGGCGCCGATCATGTCGGGCTCGGCTCCGACTTCGATGGTGCCGTGCCGACGCCGTTCGATGCGACCGGCATGCCGCTCGTGACCGAGGCGCTCCTCGCCGAGGGCCTGTCCGACGGGGACATCGCCGCGGTCATGGGCGGCAATGCCGTGCGGGTGCTGCGTGCGGGTCTGCCGAGCGGCGCCTCGGTGCCGGCCTAGATGAGCGGGGCGATCAACGCCGCCGCGCGCGCCGCGCCGTCGGTCTCGACCGGTCGGTAGTCGATCGGGCGGTCGATCTCGGTGGCGATGGCGTCCGCGATGTCGTCCGGCGTTGCGCTCGCGTAGTCCATGCATCGGCCGGCGCCGTAGCGATCGAGGCGGTGGCGAACGTGCCGGTTCTGCTCGAAGTGGTGGCGCAGCGGGAAGTACAGGAACGGGCGCCGGGCCGCCGCGAGCTCCATGGTCGTGGTCAGGCCGCCCTGGACGACCGCCAGGTCGCAGGCCGCCAGGTGCCGATACAGCTCCGGGACGTACGCCCGGACTTCGACGCCCGGTGCCGCCCCGAGCGAGTCTGGGTCGATCCGCGGACCCGCGACGACGATCATCCGAAGGCCGTTCACCCGGCGCGCGGCGTCCGGGTAGCTGGCGATGACCCGCCGGAGCAGCGCCTCGCCCACTCCCGAACCGCCGACCGTGACGATCACGATCCGCTCATCGGGTCGGTAGCCGAGGTCGCGTCGAAGGTCCTCGCGCCCTTCGATCAGCGGCCTCGGGTCGAAGCCGGTGACGTACCCGCTGAACGTGAAGTGACGCTCGGTCCAGTCGCGGATCGACGGCAGGTCCGGCCCGAACCGGTCGGGCACGATGTCGTCGGGGTCGCCGACGAAGATCGCTTGGTCGCGGATGCGGGGGAAGCGCTCGACGTGCTCGATCATCTCAGCGTTGTAGTCGGCCGTCAGAAAGGCCTCCCGGTCGCCGCCCGAGGGCATCGGCAGCCAGCCGACGAAGTCGGTCATCCAGGCAAAGGCCGTCCGCTTGAGTTCGGGGTTCTCGTGGAGGAA
>DAIUES010000139.1:0-3837 GCA_036844985.1 Candidatus Limnocylindrales bacterium | reverse complement strand
GTGGAGGAAGTGGTCCACGTCCCACGCCTCGTCGCCGATGACCAGGTCGTACTCGCCGCCCTCGACCGCGTCGTGGAAGACCATGAAGTTGGCGACCAGGATCTCGTCCATCCGGCGGATGGCCTGGAAGGCATTGAGATCGTGGTCCGTCGATTCTGCGGTGATGTGGGCCGACTCGGACGCGAGCTCGGCGCTGAGCGGATGGATCCGCTCGCCGCGCGACTCGAGCACCGTGGTGACCGGGTGCTGGGCGAGCCAGTCGATCTCGACGTCGGGGCGCAGCTTGCGCAGCTCGTCCGCGATGGCCACGTCGCGCTGGGCGTGACCGAGCCCGATGGGGGAGGAGATGTACAAAGCTCGGCGCTGGCGGGCCAGGGCCCGCGTCCAGGTGCGGGTGGTGGGCGATGGGGCGATCACGGGCCCGTCTCCTCGGCAAGCGACCGGACGAAGTCGCGGAGGAGCAAGTTCACCAGCACGGGGTCGCGGGCATCGGGGATATGGCCCCCGCCTTCGATGATGACGAGCCGACCGCCGGGCGCGGCCTCGGACAGGGCAACACCGGGACCCTTGCCGGTGATCGCATCCCGGTCGCCGACGATGACGAGCACCGGGCAGGTCAGCCGGGCCGCCCGCGCCAGCACCTCGTCGGGGGACAGCCCCTCGGTGTACTCGCCGAGGGCGAGCGTCTCTGCCCCGATCTCCTGCCCCCAGCCCACGCAGTCCTCGATCTGCTTGGTCGAATGCGGCTCGCTGAAGCAGCGGCCGAAGAAGAACTCGAGATAGCTCGTGAAGTCGCGCCGCCAGTAGTGGATATTGGCCTTGGCCCAGCCTTCGTCCGTGTCGAGCACCTCGTCGAACGGATAGCCGCGTTCATCAAGCCGCTTCCCGATCGCGAGGCTCGGCGCGATGGCGACCAGACCGGCGACCCGATCGGGTCGATCGGTCGCGACGATCAGGCCGCGGGCGGTCCCCGCCGACAGCGTGACCAGCACGGCCCGATCGGTCGCGGTCGCGTCCATGACCGTGAGGATGTCGGCGGCCATCTCGCGGACCGCGTAGGCGCCCGAGGTCGTGGGGCGATCCGAGCGGCCATTGCCGCGCGGGTCGAAGCAGACGACGCGTCCATGTCGGGCGAGGTAGGGGATCTGGGCCTTCCACAGCCGCGAATGGACGATCTGCCAGGTCGGGACGAGCACGATCGTGGGCTCGTTGGTGGCGGTTCCGGCGCCCTCACCGGTTCTGCCGCGCCCAGCGCCCGCGCCGCCACGGTCGTAGACCTCGTACCACAGGCGCACACCGTCGCGCTCGGCGAAGCCCTCGCGATCCGGGTAGCGCGCGCGGGTGTGGTCGCGGCGGCTCGGCGGTCCCGCGGTGGCCGGCCCCAGCGTGGCCGGCCCCAGCGTGGCTCGGTCAGCCGCGATCGGTGTCGTGGCCATCGGTCACCTGACGCAGCAGCACGCCGACCTTGCGCAGGGCCGAACGGATCGGCAGTGCGGTTTCGGTCACGCCGAGCAGGATGAGCTCCTCGGCGCCGAGGAACGGCGTGCCCATGAGCGCGGCGATCTCCTCGGGCGTGAACCCGGCGAGGTCGGAGCCGCGTTCCTGTTCGCGCCGCGCGACGTCCGCCAGCAGCCCATACCAACCGGCGAGCATCTCGCGCACGGCCCGGGCGATCCCTGTGTCCGACCAGCCGGCCACGATCATCTCCTGGAGGATCCTGACGTAGCCGGAGGCGACATCGGCATCGAGCAGGTCGCAGGCCGTCTCCCAGCGGACCCACAGTGGGGCGGGGGTATCGAACATCTCGCGCTGGCGAGCGAGGAGGCGTTCGTTCTCGGCGTGCAGGACCGCCAGGATGAGCTGTCGCCGCGAACCGAAGTGATAGTGGATCTGGCTGAGTGGGACCTCCGCACTGTCGGCCACGCCACGCGTCGAGAGATTGGCGTAGCCCTCGGCGAGGAGTCGATCGCGTGCCGCGGCGACGATCGACGCGCGTGTGCCGGCGCCGGCCCGACCGCGGCGCTGGGCGCGGGTCGGTCGCAGGCGGGTGTCGGTGTCCGTCACGAGCGAGTCGTACTCCTGGGGCGGTCGGAATTGGTCGGTCGGTCGACCGATATTCGGTCAGACGACCGAATCTACAACGGAAACCGTGGATGTCAAGCCGCGAATCGGATCGGTCGCGTCGCATCGCGAGGCGGTGCTGCTAGCATCGGCGTCCAGCCATCGCGACCGGCCATGCCAAGGTCCGGCGCCCAGCGGAGAGCCATCCCTTGATCGATCGACCTGATCCCGACGCCGTCACGCCCACCGTCCGGGACCTCGAGACCATCGTGTCGCTGGCCAAGCGCCGCGGCTTCGTCTTCCCGTCGTCGGAGATCTACGGTGGCATCAACGCCGTTTGGGACTACGGGCCCCTCGGCGTCGAGCTCAAGAACAACGTCAAACGGGCGTGGTGGCGGGCGATGGTCCAGGAGCGCGACGACGTGGTCGGGCTCGATGCGGGCATCCTCATGCACCCCGAGGTGTGGGTCACCTCCGGGCACGTCGGGTCGTTCAGCGACCCGTTGGTGGAGTGCACGACCGACCATCGCCGCTTCCGGCTCGATGAGCTGCCGGGGACCGAGGGGCTGTCGGCGACCGAGCTGGCGGATCCGACCGTCGTCGAGCGGCTGGGCCTGCGCTGCCCGGTCGATGGCGGGCCGTTGTCGGTGCCGCGCCGGTTCAACCTGATGTTCAAGACGTTCATGGGCCCGGTCGAGGAGGAAGCCGCGGTGATCTACCTGCGGCCGGAAACCGCCCAGGGCTCGTACGTCAACTTCAAGAACGTCCTGCAGTCGTCGCGCAAGAAGCTGCCGTTCGGCATCGCCCAGATCGGCAAGTCGTTTCGCAACGAGATCTCGCCGGGCAACTTCGTGTTCCGGATGCGCGAGTTCGAGCAGATGGAGATGCAGTACTTCGTCCGCCCCGAGGCCAACGCCGCGGCCGCGTTCGACGAGTGGCTGCCCCGTCGCTTCGCGTGGTACGAGCGACTCGGCGTCGCGGCGTCGCGGTTGCGCCTGCGCGAGCACGCGCCCGACGAGCTGGCGCACTACGCCAAGAAGGCCATCGACATCGAATACCGGTTCCCGTTCGGCTGGAAGGAGCTCGAGGGCGTCCACAATCGGGGCGACTTCGACCTGTCGCGCCACGCCGAGGCGAGCGGCGAATCGCTCGAGTACTTCGACCAGGCGACCGGCGAGCACGTCGTTCCGTGGGTGGTCGAGACGGCCGCCGGCGCCGATCGGGCTGCGTTCACGTTCCTGCTCGACGCCTATCGCGAAGAGGAGGTCCGAGGCGAGACCCGGGTGTCGCTCGCCCTCCACCCCGACCTCGCCCCGTACAAGGTGGCGGTCCTGCCGCTGCTCAAGAAGCGCCCCGAGATCGTGGCCCTGTGCCACGCCATCAAGGACGACCTCAAGCGCCACATGATGGCGGTCTACGACGACACCGCCGCCATCGGCAAGCTGTATCGGCGCCAGGACGAGATCGGGACGCCGTGGTGCGTGACCGTGGACGTGGATTCGCTCGAAGACGGGGCTGTGACGGTCCGCGACCGCGACACGATGACCCAGGAGCGCGTGCCGGTCGAGGGGGTCACGCGGCTGATCCTGGATCGGCTCGAGGGGGCGCGGGCGGGGTAGGCCGAGGCTCGGCCGTACAGGCGCTTGCGCCGTACGGGCGCTTGCGCTGCCCACGTCGGGGCGCCGCGGCGGCCCTCGCAGCGTCCGTGCCGCGGCCGTGCGCCCGTCCGGCGACCCACGGCCGCCCCCGCCGCCCATGCCCGCGCGCGCCGCGGCG
>DAIUES010000138.1:5730-6458 GCA_036844985.1 Candidatus Limnocylindrales bacterium | reverse complement strand
AGCCACGAGCACCTTCCCGACGCGGCGCCCGTCCGTCGACTCGACCGTCAGCCGAAGGCCGTCGACATCGACGATGTCGCCCGGCTGGGGCACGCCACCGACACGGTGGTAGATGAGGCCGCCGACGGTGTCGTACTCCTCGGCGTCCTCCAGCTTGAGGTCGAGGTCGAAGAGCTCCAGGAGCTCGTCGACGTCCGCGCGCCCGTCGACCCTGGCCTCGTGGTCCGACAGCCGGTCGACCATCGGCTCCTCGACGTCGTACTCGTCCTGGATCTCGCCGACGATCTCCTCGAGGAGGTCCTCGATCGTGACCACGCCGGCTGTCCCGCCGTATTCGTCGAGCACGATCGCGAGGTGGACCTTGCGCCGCTGCAGCTCGTGGAGGAGGTCGTCGACGGTCATCGATTCGGGCACGAATACCGGCGGCCGGAGGAGCGAGCGGAGCGACGGCCGCTCGGGGGCGCCCTCCTTGAGGAAGGGCAGCAGGTCCTTGGCGTAGAAGATGCCGACGATCTCGTCGATCGACTCCTCGTAGACGGGGATGCGGCTGTGGCCCTCGGCGATGACGGTGTCGATCGCCTCCTCGAACGTGGCCGTCGCCTTCAACGTGGCCATCCCGATGCGCGGGACCATGACCTCGTGGACGCGCTGGTCGCCGAGCTCGATGACCGCGTGGATCATCTGCTCCTCTTCGGCCTCGAGGATGCCCTGCTCGCCGCCCTGCTCGA
>DAIUES010000138.1:0-5720 GCA_036844985.1 Candidatus Limnocylindrales bacterium | reverse complement strand
TGATCAGCCGCAGCTCTTCGGAGCTGATGCGCTCGTCGGCGGGCACGTCGGCGCCGAACAGCCGGGCGATGCGCCGGGTCACCCAGGTCAGGACCGTGACGAGCGGCCCGAACAGCGTGCCGAGGAACTCCATCAGGCGGCTCGTGGCCATCGCCACGCGCTCGGCGTGGGCGAGGCCGATCTGCTTGGGCACGAGCTCGCCGAACACGATGGTGAACAGCGTCAGCAGGATGGTCACGACGACGAGGGCGATGCCCCTCGCGGCATCGGCCAGCGGCCCGAACGTGCCCAGCCAATCGGCCACCCCGTCGACCAGGCTGACGGCCGCGAACGCCGAGGCCAGGAAGCCCAGGAAGTTGATGCCGATCTGGATGACCGCCAGGAAGCGGCCCGGGTTGGACTTGAGCCGCTGGACACGGGCCGCCCCGCGATCGCCCTCATCGACGAGCTGCTGGAGCCGGCTGCGCCGGATGGTGACGAGGGCGATCTCGCTAGCCGAGAAGATCCCGTTGAGCAGGACCAGGACGACGATGAGCGCGAGCTCGAGGGCGGAGCCGTTCACGTGACCGCGTCACCGGCCGCGGGTTCGGGCGCGGCGGGTTCGGCCGCGGCGGGTTCGTCCGCTGCGGGCGGGGAGCCTGGGGCCCCATCCGGCGAGGCCTGCGAGTCGGCCTCGGATGCGGGCTTGGAGCGCGGCTCCCGGATGCGGGCCGGCATCCCGACCGCCAGCTTGCCCGGCGGCACGTCGTGGGTGACCACGGCGCCGGCGCCGGTCCGGGCGTCCGCCCCGATCTCGCGCGGGGCCACGATCATCGTGTCGACCCCGATGAACGCCCGGTCGCCGATGGTGGTCCGGGTCTTGTGGACGCCGTCGAAGTTGGCGGTGACGGTGCCGGCCCCGATGTTGACGCCCGTGCCGACCTCCGCGTCACCGAGGTAGCTCATATGGTGCTGCTTCGATTCCGCCCCGAGGTGGGCGTTCTTGAGCTCGGCGTAGTTGCCGACCTCGGCGCCATGACCGACGACGGTGCCCGGCCGCAGATGGCTGAACGGGCCGATGGAGGCCTCGTCCTCGACGACCGACCGTTCGACGATCGAGGCCCACACCCGTGCCCGGGCGCCGATCACGCTGTCGACGATCTGGCTGCCGGCACCGATGACCGTCCCCTCCCCGACCGACGTCTCGCCGCGCAGGATGACGTTCGGCTCGATGGTGACGTCCGGCGCGAGGCGGACGTCCCAGTCGAGGTAAACGGTCGACGGGTCGCGCATCGTCACCCCGTCGCGCATGTGCGCCTCGTTACGTCGGACGCGCAGGTTCCACTCGGCCGCAGCGAGCTGCGATCGGTCGTTGATGCCGTCGAATCGGCCGTCGTCCTCGAACGCGACCGCGCTGACGAGGCGGCCGTCCTCGCGGGCGAACCGCACGAGGTCGGTCAGATACAGCTCACCGCTGGTGGCCGATGGCTGGAGCGAGCCGATGCGGCGGCGCAACCAGGCGGCATCGAACGCGTACAGCCCGGCGTTGACCTCGTTGTTGGCGAGCTCCTCATCCGTCGCGTCACGGGCTTCGACGATCGCCTCCACGACGCCGAATTCGCTGCGTACGACCCGCCCGAGGCGGTCGGGGTCGGCAGCGAAGACCGTGGCGAGGGCCACGGCGGCATCGTCGTCGCGCCGGGCGCGCAGGACGGCGTCAAGGTCGTCGGGACCGACCAGCGGGACGTCGCCGGACAGCACGACCAGCTCGGCAGCGTCGTCGGGGACGGCCTCGAGGGCGGCCCGGACCGCGTCTCCCGTCCCGCGCGGCTCGTCCTGGAGCGCAAACTCGGCCCGATCAGCGAACTGAGCCCGGATGGCCTCGACCGCCGGCGAGACGACCACGATCGGCCGGCCGGGCGCAGCGCTGCTGGCGGCGTCCCAGGCATCGAGGACATAGGCGAGCATCGGCCGTCCGCACAGCGGGTGGAGGACCTTGGGCAGGGCCGACTTCATGCGCGTGCCGAGACCAGCCGCCAGGACGACGGCACTCGTTCGACGAGGCTGCCCTGCCACGGGCTCGGGACTTGGAGGGTTCATGCGCGGCGTCGGGCGGGCGCGGGGCGGGGCTCGCCCACGCTGCATGCGTTGCCCGACGGGCGGAGGGTGAGTGTCATGAGTCGGTCGCCGGATGGTATGGGCGAGCGGGAGAGACCGTCAAGCGTGGCCGACCGCTACGAGCGTCGGGCGATGGCCTCGATCTCGATGCGGCCACCCTTGGGCAGGGCACCGACGGCGAACGTGGAGCGGGCCGGGGCCGGATCGGGCATGTGTCGCGCGTAGATCGCGTTGACGGCCGCGAAGTCGCCGATGTCGGCGAGAAAGATCGTGGTCTTGACGACGTCGTTCATCGACACCCCGGCGGCGTCGAGCACGGCTTCGAGGTTGCGCAAAGCTCGCTCGGCCTGCGCCGCGACACCACCCTCGACCAGGTCGCCGGTCGCCGGATCGAGGCCGAGCTGGCCCGAGCAGAACACGAGATCGCCGCTGGCGATGGCCTGGCTGTACGGCCCGACCGCTCCCGGTGCGACATTGGTCGAGATGGCCTGTCTGGTCATGCTGCGGGCTCCTCGTGTCCGGTCCTGATGCTGGTGGCGATGGTCGATGGCGGGCCGTCGCCGAGCGGCGGGATCGACCCGCTCGCGACCGCCTCGTCGACGAGCGCGGCCGCGGTTGCGGCGTCGGCCATCGAAGGATAGAGGGTCCACAGGGTCGGCCCCGAGCCGGACAGGCCGACCGGGCGGGCCAGCGTCCGGGTGAGCGCGCGGCGGAACGCCACCAGGCCCGGCTCGACCAGCAGCGCGGCCGGCAGGAGGTCGTTGGCGGCGGCGAGCACCCCCGCACGGGCCATCAGGTCGGTCGCGGACATGCCGTTGCCGAGCTCCTGGGCGATGTGGGCCGAGCTCATCCGGATCGACCCGTCGCCGCTCGACCGGATGCCGTCGAACACCGCGAACACATCGGCAGTCGGCATGGGGAGGGCCGGCGTGACGAGCAGGACGCCGGGATGCCCGTGGATCCCGGTCAGCGGCGTCACCCGCTCGCCGCGACCCTCGACGAGGGCCGGCCGGCCCTCGAGGAAGAACGGCACGTCCGAACCGAGCGTCGCCGCCAGACCGAGCCGCCGCTCCGGGTCGAGCTCCGCGCCCCACGCCTCGAGCGCGCCATCGAGGGCCGCCGCGGCATCCGATGACCCGCCACCGAGTCCAGCCGCCACCGGGATCCGCTTCTCGAGGCGGACGGCCAGCGCCGGGGTCGCTGGACGGCCGGGTCCGGCGCCGACGGCGTCGCGGGCCGCGACGATCGCACGCAGGACGAGGTTGTCCCCGATCGGACCAGGGTCGCGACCCTCGACGTGGAGGCTGTCGGGGCCGCCTGCGACGCGGGACGGAGCCAGGCTCACGCGGTCGGCGAGGGCGAGCGGCACGAACACCGAGTGCAGCTCGTGGTAGCCGTCGGGCCGCCGCGCCACGACCGCCAGGCTCAGGTTCAGCTTGGCCGGCGCGACGCGGACGACGGGGGTGAGGTGGGGATCGCTCACGGCCCGTCCCGATCGGCCGGGCCGGCCGAGGCGGCCGAGGCGTCCGGCGTCTCCGGCGTGTCCGTGGCGGCCGGGGCGGCCATGGGGCGGCGGCCGCGGCGGTCCTCGCCCAGCGGACCGAGGGCGACCCGCAGGGCGAGCCACTCCCCCACTGCCAGCGTCTGGGGGCGCCGGTCGGCCGCGATGCCGGCCTCGGCGAGGGCCGTGGCCACGCGTCCCGCGTCGACGGGGAGTTGGCGGGCGAGGACGTTGTGGATCATCTTGCGCCGCTCCCGGAACGACGCCTGCACGAGCCGCCACAGGCCGTCCTCGTCGGCGGGGTCGAGCCGGTCGTCCGCGTCGTACGGCTCGACCACGATGACCGCCGAGTCGACAGCCGGCTCCGGCTCGAACGCGTCGGGCGGGACCATGAACGCGATCCGAACCCGGGCGTGGTACTGGACGAACACCGACAGGTAGCTCATCCGCCCCGGCGGCGCGGCGATCCGTTCGCCGACCTCACGCTGGACCATCAGCACGAGCCGGACCGGACGTGGTGGACCGCCGAGCAGCGCGTGCAGGATCGGCGAGGTGATGTGGTACGGCAGGTTGGCCACCACGTCATACGGCGGCCCGACCAGCCGGACGAGATCCTGGTCGAGGGCGTCTCCTTCGACCAACCTCAGGCGGCCGGCGGCGATGGCCGGGGCGAACCGCTCGCGCAGGAACGCGGCGAGGCCGCTGTCGAGCTCGACCGCGGTGACCGCGGCGCCGGCTTCGAGCAGGCCGCCGGTCAGCAGCCCCAGCCCCGGGCCGATCTCGAGCACGGGACGGTCCGCCCCCGGATCGGCCTCGCGCAGGATCGCCTCGAGCACGTCGGCATCGGCGAGGAAGTTCTGGGACAGGGCGTGCCGCGCGCGCAGGCCCGCCGCGCGCAGGGTCGCCCGAACCTCGGCCGGATCGACGGTCGGCGCGCTCACCGCCGAGCCAGCGGCAGTGACGGCCGCGCGTCGAGGTCGAGCCCCGCCCGATCGCCCGCGGCGAAGCGACGGGCACCGGCCGCGCCGATCATCGCCCCGTTGTCGGTGCACAGGGCGGGCCGCGGCACGATCAGCGGGACGCGCAGCCCGTCAGCCTCGGCGGCCAGCCGGTCGCGCAGCGGCAGGTTCGCGGCGACGCCACCACCGAGCACGATCGAGCGAGCGCCGATCTCCCGGGCGGCCCGGGCGGCCTTCGTCGCGAGGACGTCGACGACCGAGTCCTGGAAGCCCCACGCCAGCTCGGCAGTCGTCGCTTCGGGCAGGGCCGCCTCGGTGTCATCGGGCGCGATGCCCGCCTCGCGGCGAGCGTCGGCGACGATGCCCCGCGCGGCCGTCTTGAGCCCGGAGAAGCTCAGGTCGTAGGTGTCGCCCATCCACGCCCGCGGGAACCGCACGTCGTGCCGTCGGGCCCCCTCGGCGGCGCGCTGGATGGCCGGTCCGCCGGGATAGCCCAGCCCCAGCAACCGGCCGACCTTGTCGAAGGCCTCACCCGCGGCGTCGTCGACGGTCGTGCCCAGCAACCGGTAGGTGAGGTGGTCGGACATCTCGGCGAGAAACGTGTGGCCACCCGACACCACGAGCGCCACGAGCGGGAAGACCGGCTCGGGCAGGGCCGCCGGATCGACGTCGTCGTCGTGCAGCCAGGCAGCATAGACGTGGCCCTCGAGATGGTTCACGCCGATGAGCGGCTTGTCGTGGACCCAGGCGAGGGCCTTGGCGAAGTTGATGCCGACCAGCAGCGATCCGGCCAGGCCGGGACCGTACGTGACCGTGATACCGTCCACGTCGGTCCACGCGACGCCGGCCGCGGACCACGCCTCGTCGAGGGTCGGGACGATCCAGCGCAGATGGGCCCGCGCGGCCACCTCGGGCACGATGCCGCCCGACGGCGCGTGGAGGGCGACCTGCGAGGCGACCACGTTGCTGACGATGCGTCGCCCACCCTCGACCAGGGCGATGCCGGTCTCATCACACGACGACTCGATGGCGAGCAGGAGCGGTCCGCTCACGCCCCGTCGTCCTCGCCACCGGGCGCGACCGGGGCCGGTGCCGCGTCGAGCGCGACACGCAACCGCTCGACGCGGGCGAGCATCGCCGGATCGTCGAGTGGACTCGTGGTC
>DAIUES010000137.1:3047-6478 GCA_036844985.1 Candidatus Limnocylindrales bacterium | reverse complement strand
AGCGGGTTCTCGTAGCGCATGTCGATGACGGCCGTGCCGATCTCGATGCGCTTCGTCCGTGCCCCGATCGCCGCCAGTAGCGGGAACGGCGACGCCAGCTGCTGGGCGAAGTGGTGGACTCGGAAGTAGGCGCCGTCGGCGCCGAGGTCCTCGACCGCCTCGGCAAGCTCGATCGACTGGATGAGGGCGTCGGATCCCGAGCGCACCTGCGAAAAGGGCGCGGTCGACCAGTGCCCGAACGACAGGAACCCGATCTTCTTCACCCACGGAGTCTACGGTGGATCGTGGTCGGCGGGCGACTCGCAAGGTACGTGCAACGCACCTGCCACCACGCGAGGCCTGGCCAACGGTAGGGGGTGGAGAGACTCGTCGGAACACGACCAAGACCACGACATGAACCGGAGGATCCGCGCCCCATGGATGCCATCACCATGCTGAAGACCGACCACGACAAGGTGAAGCAGCTCCTCACCGAGCTCGAGTCGACCACCGAGCGCGGGGTGAAGACCCGGGCTGAGCTCTTCTCGACCATCAAGGGCGAGCTGACGGTCCACGAGATCATCGAGGAAGAGATCTTCTACCCGGCCTTGAAGAGCCATCCCAAGGCCAAGGACATCGTCCTCGAAGCCTTTGAGGAGCATCACGTCGTCGACCTGCTCATGAGCGAGCTGGAGGAGCTCGACGTGACCGACGAGACATGGGGCGCGAAGGCGATCGTGATGAAGGAGAACATCGAGCACCACATCGAGGAAGAGGAGGGCGAGATGTTCCGCCAGGCTCGCCGGGTGTTCGACCGCCAGGAGCTGGACGATCTCGGCGAGCGGATGTCCGCCCGCAAGGCAAGCGCCCAGCGAGAGCTGGGGATCCCAGCCAGCCGCTGAGCCGATCGTCGCCTACACGCTCGACGCGAGTGGAGATCCCGTGCACCGGGAGCACCCAACCCGCGTCGTTCCGACGCGTCTGCCGTTCTACCCTCGACCGTAGAGCGGCAGGCGCGCGCCGTTGATGGCGGCGGCGTCGTCCGAGGCCAGGAACTGGATGGAGGCGGTGGCTTCTTCGGGGGTGGTGTGGCTGGCATTCTTCGGAGTTGGATCGGTCTCACGCAGGTGGTCGACGTCGATCGTCCGGACCGTGACGGTGTTGACGGTCACCCCGCTGCCGGCGACCTCGCGGGCCAGCGTGCCAAGCAGGGTCTCCTCGGCGGCCTTGCCGACCGCGTAGGACGCCCCGCGCGGTCCCGGCCGCATCGCCAGTGGCGACGACACGGCGATGACCCGGCCCCAACCCCGTTCGACCATGCCCGGCACAGCCGCCTGCACGACGTTCAGCGTGCTCCACAGGTGCTGATCGAGCATCGACCGCAGCTCGTCGTGGTCGAGATCGGCCACCGCCACACCACCGACCCAGCCACCGACGAGGTGGAGCAGGACGTCGATCCGCCCGAAGCGGTCCTCGACCGCCGCGGCGGCGGCTCGCGCCTGGTCTCGGTCCCGGAGGTCGGCGACGACGGGCATCCAGCGCTCGGCGATGAGGCCTGCGCTGGCAGCGAGGTCATCGATCCTGGCCTGGTCGCGCCCGTTGAGGGCGAGTCGGTCACCCGTCGCGGCGAAGGAGCGGGCGACGGCCCGGCCGAGCCCACCGGTCGCGCCTGTGATCAGGACGACGCGTTCGCCAGCCTTCATGTCGCCGTTCGCATACCCGTCACCGCCATCAGGACCTATGGTGGCACACGTCACCACGAACAGGAGAGGACCATGAATACGCTCATCGTCGTCGGCTTCGATCACTTCGATGACGCCGGCACCGCGCTCCACCGCCTGCGCGGGCTGGAGGCCGACGGCCGCATCCGGTTCGAGGACACGGCGGTCGTCGAGCGTGACCCCGACGGCACGACCCACGTCCGCAATGAGGTCAGCGGCACGACCGAGACCGCGACCGTCGTCGGTGCGGCGTTGGGCGGGCTGATCGGCTTCATGTTCCCCGTCGTCGGCATGGTCGTCGGCGCGGCGGCCGGTGCCGCCATCGGCGTCGCGCTCGACCGGGGCATCAGCGGCACGTTCGTCGACGACGTCAAGGCCACGCTCCGGCCGGGACGGTCCGCGCTGTTCCTGCTGGTCAAGGCGGCCGATCTCGAGGCCGTCATGCCGGCTCTTCGCGACTTCCGCGGCGAGGTGATCCAGTCGACCCTCTCGACGGAGGCGGAGGACGCGCTACGGGATGCGCTTCGGGCGTAGCGTCTGCGGGCGACGATCGGGTGGCACGCCGCGCGACGCTCGTGTCCCCGACCGGTTCGCTCGTCGATGGCTTCGGGGGGAAAGCCAGACATTCGCCAGCGTCGGGGACGACTAGAGTCTACCGAACGTGATGGGACTGGTCTGGTAGCGGGAGTCCAGCGGGTGGTCGATCCGTCGACAGAGCGAGGAGATCCGGTGACGGTGTGCACCGCGGGCGATCGGCCGTGAGCGCGTCCGACCTGGCGACCATCGACTTCGGGCTTCGCGCGCTGCTCACGCTGTTCGTCGTGATCGACCCGGCCGGGCTGGTGCCGGTCTTCATCGCACATGCGGGCCATCGATCGGCGGCGACCCAAGCGAGCATCGCCAGGCGTGCCGTCGTCATCGCGGGCTTCGTGTTGCTCGCCTTCGCGGTCGTCGGCGGGCCGCTTCTGGGCTACCTCGGGATCTCGGTCGAGGCGCTCCAGATCGCCGGCGGCATCCTGTTGTTCCGGATCGCGGTGTCGATGGTGTTCGGCGAGTTCCGACGCGAGACGCCCGAGGAGGAGGCCGAGGCTCGCACCAAGGAAGACATCTCGGTCTTCCCGCTCGCCATCCCTCTCATCGCCGGTCCCGGCGCCCTCGCCAGCGTCGTCATCCTCGGCATCGAGGCCCAGGGTGACGTCAGCCGATCCGGGATCGTGCTGGCCGCGATCGGGGTCGTGCTTGTGGTGGCGTTCGTGACGTTGCGGACCGCGCCACGGATCGCGAGGCTCCTGGGGACCACCGGCATCAACGTGGTCACGCGCGTGCTCGGGCTGGTACTGGCGGGTCTCGCGGTGCAGTACGTGGCCAACGGGTTGATCGGGCTGGACCTGTTCGGTCGAGGCTGACGCGGTGCGGGGCGGGCGCGGAGCGGGCGCGCCCGCAACCCAACGCCGCCGAAAATTCCCATCCAACGGCGTGACAACTGGTATGACGGCGAACGCCCGCTCAGAGCCCGCTCCGAAGGCGATCCGGGCTCGTACCAGTGACCACAGCACTGGATGGCGAGAATTGCCTGATTTCGGCCTTCGATCGTCGGGAGTTCGGAGATAGCAGTTTCCACAGCACTGGATGGCAGAAACCGAGGTGCTGACGTGCGCCGACGGGGCCGACCGAGCGCGGCGTCGATGCCGGGCACGATTCGAGGAACGACGCACGGATCGAGGGCGGCCC
>DAIUES010000137.1:0-2947 GCA_036844985.1 Candidatus Limnocylindrales bacterium | reverse complement strand
GGGCGGCCCACCGCCCGGCACTCCCAGCGCGGGCGGGCGACAATGGACCCATGACGACGACCGACCAAGCGCATCAGTTCGCCGCCCTCGGGCCGGAGGCCGTCCGAACCATCGGTCGGGATGAGCTCAAGGCCAAGATCGATCGCGGCGACGACTTCAAGCTCGTCATGGCCCTCAACCGTTGGGCGTTCGATGCGAAGCACATCCCCGGGTCCCTGCACTTCGACACCGCGCCCGAGCTGTACGCGGCGGTCCACCCCGACGACGAGGTGGTCGTCTACTGCTCCGCGGTCGACTGCCTCTCGTCGGTCGCGATGTACCGTGACCTGGTCGCCCGCGGCTACGGGAACGTGCGGCGCTACGCTGGTGGCCTCCTCGACTGGGAGGACGCCGGACTGGCGCTCGAGGGCGCGTTCGTCACGACCGCCGATCCGACGCCGCCGCCCGCAGCCACCGCACCGCCCTCGGCCACCGCACCGCCCGCGGCCGCACCCAAGGAGATGCCGTGAACGATCGCTCGCTGTTCGAGCACATCAACGAGCTCGCGTCCGAGGAGGAGCAGCTCTGGGAGCGTGCGGGCGAGGGCGGTGGGCTCGATGGCACCGAACGCACGCGTCTGGACACGATCAAGGTCGAGCTCGACCAGTGCTACGACCTGCTCCACCAGCGTGAGGCGCGGCGGTCGGCCGGGCTCGATCCCGACGATGCGAGCGTCCGACCGGCCGACATCGTCGAGCGCTACCAGCAATGACCGAGGCGCACCAGGCGCAGCCCACCTGGCTCGACGACATGCCGTCGCACTACACCGAGGATCTCGACGCGGAACGTCGCGGCTGGTACGAGCTGACCGAGCTCGTCCGGTCGCTGACGCCGGAGGAGTGCCTCGTAGCGGGCTACTACGAACGGCCCGACTGGAACGTGCGCGACGTGGTCGCCCACATCGGCACGTGGCTGGCCGAGGCCCAGGCCCAGCTCGAGCGCATCCGCGCCGGAACCTACGACGGCCGTGACATCGACGGCAACGACATCGATGTCGACCGGATGAACGCGGTGTTCCTCGACGCGATGCGCGACCAGACATGGACGACCTGCTGGGTCCAGGCCAACGCCGGCCGTACGCGGATGATGGAGGAGTGGTTCGGCCAGCCCGCTCCCGGCGAGGACGGCGCCTGGTGGGTCCGCAAGTCAGGGTCCGAGCACTACGCCGAACACCTCGACCGCCTGCGGGCGTGGGTCGCCGAGCTGCACAGACGCCGGACGCCCGCGTCCGACTGAGGCGTCAGCTCTCCGGCTCGCCGCGTACCACGAGCACGGACGTCTGGCTGCCATGCAGGACGTTGCGAGCGACACTCCCGAGCACGAGGCGGGTCAGTCCCGTCCGGCCACGCGAACCGATGACGACGGCGTCGGCATCCCATTCCGCGGCAGCCTCGACGATCTCGGTGGCCGCGTCGCCGGTCCGGACATCGGCGGTGGCCGAGCGCCCGGCCGTCCGTAGCTGCGCGGCGGCGTCCTCAGCGATGGCGAGGTGCGCCCGGTTGGCCTCCTCGAGGTCCTTCGTATAGGCCTCGAGCACCTGCTGATACATCGTCGGGGCGATGCCCGTATGCCACGGCTGCTCGACATCGGCGACGCTCACGACCGCGATCTTGGCGTCATCGAAGATCGGCCACGAACCCAGCATCGTGCCGGCGGCGAGCGCGGACGGTGAGCCGTCGGTCGCGAACAGGATCCGCTGGATCGTCGCCCGCCGTGCCACGAGCACCGGACAGGGTGCGTGGTCGACGACCTCGGACGACACCGAGCCGAGCACCAGCGAGGCGATCTGCCCGTGGCCCCTCGACCCGATGATGACGAGGTCGGCTTCGGTGGCCGCTGCCTCGTCGACGATCACGCTCGCCGGCCGACCGTGGATCACGACCGTATTGACCTCGCGTCCGGGGCTGGCCAGCGCCTCGACGACCTCCGCCTGTCGCTCCTCGAGGTAGGCCTGGATCTGGGCATCCAATCCGGGCGCCGCGACCGACCCGCCGGGCGCCCACGGGGTGCCCATCATGAGGGCCGGCTCGATCACGCTCACGACGCGCAGCGACGACCCGGGCGGCCAGCCGATGGAGACGGTCAGGGCGGCGGCGTCCGCTCCGCCGGCCGAGCCGTCGTAGCCGAGCACCACCCGCATCAGCCTGATCCCTGGGGCGGCAGGTTGGCGTCCGTCTGCCGTTGTCGCTGCCACAGCCAGCGGGCGAGCGACCAGCGCGGTCGGGTGGCCAGGAACGACCGGCGGACCTTCGGGACGGGGCGCTGGATCCGCTTGCGGACCGGCGTGACCAGTTGTTGGACCAGGTGCGAGCGGCGTGATCGTCGAGCCATGCGGTGGGTACCTCCAGCAATAGCCTACGACGGGCCGCTGAACAAGCCCGCGGATGCGCATGAACGACGGATGAAGAAACGGCAGGGCCGGCCAGTCGGCCGGCGACGGGTCACCGGGGCGTCACTTGTGACCGTGCGCCGGACGAGCGGCAAGCACCTCGGCGATGACCTCCGCCTCGTTGCGCTCCTGCTGGCGGGTGCCGAAGACCAGGGTCAGGCGGCCGTGCTGCCGGTCGAGATCCTGGAGCAGGTCGAGCAGGTCGCCGTGGTCCGCGAGCTCGCGACGATAGCGCTCCTGGAAGCCCGGCCAGCGCTCCGGTTCGTGCCCGTACCACGTGCGCAACGGGGTCGTCGGGCCGATGTCGCGAAGCCACAGGTCGATGCGCGCCGCCGCCTTGCTGAGGCCGCGTGGCCACAGCCGATCGACCAGCACCCGGTAGCCATCGTCGGACGATGCGGCCACGTAGGCCTGCTTGATGGTGATGCTCATCGACCGCCTCCACGCGCTCTGCCCTGACGAGCATATCCCTCGTGATGGACAATCGGTCCACCGATGGAGGACCGACCTTGACCAGCC
>DAIUES010000136.1:0-6543 GCA_036844985.1 Candidatus Limnocylindrales bacterium | reverse complement strand
GCCGATCGACGAGCACCCGGTAGCCATCGTCGGGCGTTGCGGCCACATACGCCTGCTTGATGGTGATGCTCATCGACCGCCTCCACGCTCTGGACCTGGCGAGCATAGACCTCGTGATGGACAATCGGTCCACCGATGGAGGTACGACCTTGACCAGCCAGCCACCCGCCGATCGCCTCGAGCTCCGCCATGCGGCCACCGATCGGGCCACCATCGTGGTCGTGCCGGAGCGGACGTTCCTGGCCATCGACGGAGTCGGTGCGCCGACCGCGTCCGACTTCCAGTACGCCGGCCAGATCCTGCGCCAGGTGGAGGCCAACCTGCGCCAGCGTCTCCGGCGGGATCGGACCGTGGAGTCTCGCAGCCCGGTGATCGAATCGGCATGGTGGATCCACCCCGAGCTGCCGCCGGATGAGACGGCTGAGGCGTTCGTCGATCGATCCGCATGGCACTGGCAGCAGATGATCGAGGTGCCGCTCACCGCGGCAGAGACGGACATCACGGCCGCGATCGACGAGGTCCGACAGGGCGCCGGTCGGCCGGTGCCCCTGGTTCGCGCCATCAGCTTCGCCGAGGGCCAGTCGGCCCAGATCCTCCACCTCGGCGGGGCCGCGACCGAGGTCGATTCGGTCCGCAAGCTGTACCAGGCGATCGCCGACGCGGGGCTGCGTGCCCGCGGCCACCTCCACCAGATCCACCTCGCCGAGGCCACCCGCGTCCCCGCCGACCGGGTCCGCTCGATCCTCCGCCTGCCGATCGAGCCCGCCTGAGGTCAGGCTGGATCCGGGTCCGACGCGAGTCGCCGCGGCGCGGGCGGCGGGTCGTAGGCGAACGCATCACCATCCCAGCCGCCGTTGGTGATGGCGACGTGGTACACGCTTCGGAGGAACTCGACGATCGCCGCCTGCGGATCGGCCAGCGAGCGGATCTCGTCGTACGGCAGGACCCACTCCCCCATCGCCTCTGCCCAGGTCGCCGAAGCCGGCCGGATGGGTGCCACCTCGCAGCCCGGCGGTGCCGGGTGGATGTACGCGAACAGCCGGGGCTCGGGCGTGTCGTCGTCGCCCGGCCAGAAGCCGGCGCTCAGGTTCTCGGCATCGAGGTCGTAGCGGATGATGTAGCCGCGATCGTCGGGCGCTTTGGAGCGACGTCCCGAGAACAGGAGCACGCTCATGTCGAACGACCCCCACCAGAACTGGATGCCGGTCCGCCCGAAGAACGACGATCGGAACACTTCGAAGGCGCCGTCGACCGCACACAGCACCTGGTGGAACCGGCGTGCGTCCTCGGCCACGAAGTCGCGCACCGTCGTGTCGCGCGCGAAGGGCGTGGGGTCCTCGAGCTCCTGGGGATGACCCCACACGTCGACGTCGATCGCGAGACCCGCCAAGGCGGCGCGATATGCGGCCCAGATGACGGCCACCGAACCACTCACATCGATCGCCACGACGGCGCGACGGCCGTCACTGACCTCGATGACGAGCGCCGGATCGAACAGGTCGATCGACACCGTCACGACCGAATCCCGGTAGGGCATCGCCCCGGTGGTCAGCCCGCGCGCGTCAAGGAAGAGACAGGCATGCAGCCATTCGGGCTGCGGCGGAGCGAGCGCGAGGCGGACCTTGCCGACCATCTGGCTGACCATGTGGAGCGTGTGCCGTGTCGGCGCCCAGGCGTCGGTGGGCAGTGCCGGCCAGCTCTCGGCACGTTGCAGGTCCATCATCGAGTCTCCAGGCAAGCGACTCAGTGCAGCTGGTCCTGCCAGTCGGGTGGGACCCGACCGGCCGGCCCGGGGACCGGTTGGTCGAGCGGGTGCGAGTGCGGCGGCGCAAGCTCGGGCCCCTGGCCGTATCGCTGGCTCGGGTAGTCCCAGAACCAGTCCTCACCGGGTTCGAAGCTGGCCACGAGCGGGTGCCGCTGGTCATACGCATGGTGACTCGCGTGTTGCGACGGCGAAGAGTCGCAGCACCCGATGTGGCCGCAGCTGACACAGCGGCGGAGGTGGAACCACCAGCCGCCGGTGGCGAGGCATTCCTCGCAGCCGCTCCCGCCGGGCGGGATGGTCCGATCGATGGTTGGCGTATCCACGGCCGCTCCTGATGGTGGCTAGGCTCGCCGGGACGAACCCGACATCGTCGCGTCGGACCGGAGTGCGCGCAGCCGCCACGCCAGGACGATGCTGGTGACCCCGAACACGATCGCCCACAGGCCGACGATCCACACGAGGGACAGCAGGCCGGCACCTGGCAGGATCGCCAGATACAGCCCGAACACGATGGAGATGATGCCGCCGATGGCCAGCCACAGCTCGCCGGTCATCTCCTTGCGCAGCCGGACGGAGGCAACGACCTGCAGGATCCCGGTGATGATCGCCCAGGCCGCGACGATGTACAGCAGCGACAGCGCGGTGATGCCCGGCAGCACGAACGCGACGATGCCTGCGATGATGCCGACGATGCCCAGGATGGCGACGCTCCACGCTGATCGGCGCGCATCCGGGTCGCCCCGCACCAGCGACCACAGGAGCGATACCCCATCGATGATGGCGTACGCGGCAAACAGCGCCACGAGCACCGCCAGCGTGAGACCCGGCCAGACGAGCGCCAGGATCCCGAACAGGATGGCGGCGATCCCGCGGATGAGGATGAGCCACCAGTTGCCGGCCAGCATGGCGAACATTCCGTCACCTCCAGGTCTCGAACGTCGCGCTCAGGAGCATCGTAGACCATGACCCGCCGAACCAAGCTCGTGTGCACCATCGGGCCGGCCACCGCCGATCGCCTCGACGAGCTCGTCGAGGCCGGGATGGACGTGGCCCGGATCAACTTCTCGCACGGCACGCCGGGATCATGGGCAGCGGCAGCCGATGCAGTGCGGGCGGCGGGCAACGGGTCCGGCCGCTCGATCGCGATCCTGACCGACCTGTCCGGACCGAAGATCCGGCTGGGCGAACTGGCGACCGACACGGTCGAGCTCGAGACCGGCCAACCGTTCGTGCTGCGCGCCGGCGACGCAGATGATCGGCCGGGCGACCGTTCCGCGGCCGCGGTGTCGTATGCGGGCCTGGCGGGTGACGTCCGGGTCGGTGATCCCGTCTTCCTCGCCGACGGTGCGGCCCAACTCGAGGTGGTCGCGATCGATGGCGACGACGTGCGGACGTCGGTCGTGCGCGGCGGCATCGTCCGTGCCCGCGCCGGTGTCGCCATCCCGTCCGAGCGGCTGACCGCACCCGCGCTCACCGACAAGGATCGCGCCGACATCCCGCGCGCCATCGAGCTCGGGGCGGACCTCCTCGCCCAATCGTTCGTTCGCGGCCCTGATGACGTCCGCGAGCTGCGCGCCCTCGTCGGATCGGACGGTCCTTCCATCGTGGCCAAGATCGAGACGCGGCCGGCCGTCGACGCCTTCGACGGCATCCTCGAGGTCGCCGATGCGGTGATGATCGCCCGGGGCGACCTCGGGGTCGAGGTCCCCTACGAGCAGGTCCCCATCCTCCAGAAGCAGCTCATCCGTCGGGCACTCGACCGCGGCATCCCGACGATCGTCGCCACCCAGATGCTCGAATCGATGACAGCCTCGCCCCGCCCCACGCGGGCCGAGGCGAGCGACGTCGCCAACGCCGTGTTCGATGGCGCCGACGCGATCATGCTCAGTGGCGAGACGGCGATCGGGGCATTCCCGATCCTGGCCGCGGAGGCGGCGGCGCGCATCGCCAGCCGCTGCGAGCAGGACGGCGCCGACTACCTCGCCGACGGGATGGCCCTGCCGCCGGGCACGATCACGGGTTCGCTCGCCTATGCCGCGGTGGCGCTCACCCGCACGGACTCGTCGATCGCGGCGATCGGCTGTTACACCCGCACCGGACGCACCGCACGAATCCTGTCATCGCTCCGTCCACACGTGCCGATCCTCGCCTTCTCGCCGGATCCGGACGTCGTCAGCCGGCTCGCCCTCGCCCACGGGGTCGTGGCCAGGCGCAGCGACGCCCTCGACCCGGACGCGGATCGCCTCGAGCGACTCGGCGGGCTCGTGGACATGGCCGGCGTCGCCCCCGGCGCGATGGTCGTCCTGGTGTCGTCCAGCGCGTCGCCGGGGTCGGGCCCCACCAGGATCGGCATCCACCGGGCCGCGTCGGCCTGACACGGATGCCGGTCGACGCTCAGACCGGCTCGGCGACGGGGAGCAGCTCCTCGAGCGGAACCGACGAGTCGGCCAGCGCGACCGGGTCGACCGCCGCCCGGGCGCGGATGAGCGCCTCGATCGGCTTGGCCACGTCCCAGATGTTGGCGTTCATGCCAGCCACGACGCGCTCGTCCTGGAGCCAGAACGCGATGAACACCCGGTCGGCGAGGCTGCCACGGACGACGAGCCGATCGGTGCCCCGCGCGAAGCCGGTGTACTCCATGCCGAGGTCGTACTGGTCGGAGTAGAAGTACGGGATGCGGTCGTACGGCGTCGACCCGCCGAGCATGAGCGGCGCGACGGCCGACCCGCCGAACTTGGCGTTGGCCCAGTGCTCGCTGCGCAGGCGCCGACCGTAGAACGGATGCCACGCTCCCGCCACATCGCCGACCGCGAAGATGCCCGGCTGCGATGTCTCGAGGGTGGCATCGACCTCGATGCCGTCGCCCACCGCAAGGCCGGCTTCAGCCGCAAGGTTCGTGCGCGGGACGACGCCCACGCCGACCACGACGAGGTCCGCCGGGATGCGCTCGCCGGAACCGGTCTCGACCGCGCGGACACGGTCGGTGCCGACGATGCTCGCGACCGACGTGCCCAGCCGCAGCTCGACACCGTGCTCGCGCTGGAGATCGCGGTAGACGCCCCCGACCTCCGGGCCCAGGACGCGCTCGAGTGGCACGGACTCCGGCGCGACGATCGTCACCTGGCGATCGAGCATGCGCAGCGATGCCGCGACCTCGCTGCCGATCCAGCCCGCGCCGATGACGACGATGTGCTTGGCGTTCGCGGCGGCCGTCCGGAGCGCGTCGGCGTCGGCCATCGTTCGCAGGCCGACCACGCCGGCCAGGTCCGCACCCGGCACCGACAGGGCCCGGGGCTCCGCACCGGTCGCGATGAGGAGTCGATCGAACGCCAGCCGGCGTCCGTCTTCGAGGACCACGGCGCGATCGGTCGGGCTGATGGAGCGGACCGGGGCCGAGGTCTCGAGGTCGATCCGCTGGTCGGTGTAGAAGGCCTCGGGATGGACGTACAGCTTGTCGCGTGGCGTGTCGCCGCGCAGGTAGTCCTTGGACAGCGGGGGGCGCAGATAGGGGCGTTCCGGCTCGGCGCCGAGCAGGGCGATCGAGCCGTCGTAGCCCGCCTTGCGCAAGCCTTCCGCGGCACGGGCACCGGCGAGTCCGGCTCCGACGATGACGATCCGCTCGATCGAGCTCATGACATGCCTCCTGAACGATGGTCGTGGTCAAACCGATACCGAAGGAACAGGTGATCGTCCGCCCGCCGTACGCCGATGAGACGGCCCCACGGCGCGCTGGACGGTCCGAAGGCCGAGCCCTCCACGAGCCCGAGCCGCTCGGTGTCGGTGGTCCGCCCGACGAGCTGGGGAGCGAACGTAAGGAACAGCTCGTCGACGGCGCCCGCCGCCACGAGCTCCCCGAACAGCGTCGGACCACCCTCGCACAACACGAGTCGGAAGCCGCGGTCGCGCAGGAGCCGGCCGAGCGCGTCGGCGGGGACCGGCCCGTCCTCGGCGACGACCGCGATGTCGATGCCGTCCTGGGATCGCAGCCGGCTGGCAAGTCGGCGGGCGCCGCACGACGTCGTCACGATGATCAGCGGGAAGTCGGGTCCGGCATGGCCGAGGTGTCCCGGTTCGAGGTCGCCCGAGGCACTGACCATGACGGTCGTCGGGACGGCCGCCGCAAGCCCGAGTCGTGCCCGCCAGACAGCGAATGCCGCGGCGGACCCGGGATGGACCTGGGCCGCGGTCCACGCATGCGTCCGGCTGGAGCGGACCGTGCCCGCCCCCACGAGGACCGCGTCGGCCGTCGCGCGCAGCAGGCCCATGACGAACCGGTCGGGTTCGGACGAGCCGCTGATCTCACGGCCGCCCGACGCGCCGACCCGATCGAGCGCGACCGCGCCATCGATGGTCGACACGAAGTTGGTGATCATCGTCGGCCGATCTGGGTGGAGCGGGATGTCGAGACGCGGCCCGTATCGGGCGGCGAGGTCGGCCGGCAGGACCCCGCCACGGCCGGTCGAGCGATCACGCGTGGTCGGGAGGTCGGGTGCGGCCTCCCACAGGACGTCCAGGGGACGGCCCGCGGGGCTGCCGGGCGCCTTGACCGGACCGAGCGGGCCAGCCGGACGGACCGGGCTGACGACCGCGGTCATCGTCGACCAGCTCCGATGCCGGCCATGGCGAAGAACTCCGCGCGGAGGGCCGGGTCCGACACGTACGCGCCGCGATAGGCGGTCGTGCGGGTCGTCGGCTCATGCTCGCGGACGCCGCGCATCTGGGTGCACAGGTGGGTGGCATCGAGGAAGACCGCCGTGCCGTGCGCGTCGAGCATGGTC
>DAIUES010000135.1:0-6568 GCA_036844985.1 Candidatus Limnocylindrales bacterium | reverse complement strand
CGGCGAAGTCGACCGTGACCACGAGGGTCCACGACCCGGCCGACGGTGCGGGGAAGAGCGGCGGACCGCCGCCACGGCCCAGGCTGGCGGCGCCGGAGCCGTCGTTGGCGAAGGCCGGGACGTAGTCGGCGGTCCAGCGGGCGACGCCGATCGGTCGGTCGAACCGGACGGACAGGGGCTCGCCATGGCCGACCGAGATGGGGCTGCCGGGCAGCCACGGACTGTCCGAACCTGATTCGCCCCAGGTGTACGTGCCGAGTTGGGCGGCGACGGGGTCGCCGCCCTCGGCTGCCAGCGCGGCATCGGGTGGTCGGTTCGACGCGAACGGCGTCGCGTCGAGAACGGCTGTCGCCGTGGCATCCGGCTCGGGCGTGAGCTGCGGCCTCGCGGGCGCTGGCGCGGCGCAGCCCGCGAACGCCAGGCTGGCCACGACCATCGTGGCGAGCCACGCACGTCCGGATCGGCGGACCACTCGATGGATCATCGCGTGCACCTCGAAGCTATGTGCCGACGACCGGCAACGGACACTGGGCGGGCGAGCACGGCGCGACGGTCACCCGCACGATCGGGCTCGTATCGTTGCTGAGGCCCTCACTGGCGGAAGCCGTGAAGACGGAGCGGAAGTCGGCGGTGCTGGTGAGCCCCATCGTGGCGCTGTACGTGCCCGCGGACGTCGTCTGCGCCAGCGTCGCGACCGTGACCCAGGTCGTGGAGCCGATCGCCCGTCGTTGGAGGCGGACCGTGCGGCTCGAGATGCCGTTCCCGCTCAGGCGGCCGTAGTCCGAGTCGGTCGCCACCTTGAGCACCGACTTGAACGTCACGGAGGCGCCGTAGGGCACGGACGTGGCGTTCACCCCGAGCGACAGGACCGTCACGAGGTCGAGGCACGTCGAGTACGGCGATGACGCCTTGGGGATGTCATAGCGGAGCTGGAGCGTCGCGATGTCGCACACTCCGTAGCGGTGCATGTCGAAACCCGCTTTCGGGCGCGTGCGCGAGAAGGTCTGGACGACGGCGTCGGTGTAGTCGCGCTCGTCCGAGAAGTTCACGTGATGGTTGAGCCCCTCGACATGACCGAACTCGTCGAGCGCGATCGTCTCGGCGTCGTAGCAGCCATCGGTCGGGTTGGTCATCATCTGGCACCAGCGGAGCGTGCCCCAGTCGAACGCGCGTCCGTGCTCCCGAAGCCACATCGTGAACGAGTCCGGAGCGCTCCGCGTGAAGCAGCCGATGCCGTTGACGCCGCACGTCCCGGTGCCGTAGCCGATCAGGCTGGTCCCGGACGAACCGTAGGTGTAGACCGCCGCCCGCGAGGCACGGGTCGTGTTGCTGTCGTCGGCGGCGTCGCGGATCGCGGTCTTGAGGGCGGCCGGCGGCTCCGCGCCGGTCCGCCAGCGATAGACCACCGACTGGTCCTGTGCCCACAGGGTGCTGCCGAGGATCGGGTCGGGGCCATGCGCGGCGGCCGGGGCGGCGGCCACCGTCACGATCAGCGCCGTCAGGACGGCCGCGGTCGCGGCACGGATGCGGGCCATGGGTCGCATCGGTTGATTCATCGCGCCACCTCGTCGAGCGGGACGGCCGTGCCGTCGGGGATGTGGCGGAGGATCGCTTGCAGCTGACCATCGACCGCCAGGCGGCCATCGGGGCCGAACAGCAGCCAGCCATCGGGCACGTCTGCGGCGCTGTCCGTGCGCGAGGGTCCGGCCACCAGTCGGCGACCGTCGACGAGCCCGTCCAGATCACGTGGCTCGCCCCCATCGGTCCGCATCTCGCGGAGCCTGTGGCCGTCCACGTCCTGCTCATGGACGACGATCGGGCGGCCCGCGGGATCGCTGGTCAGGACGGCAGTCCCGGCCTCGTCGGCGAGCGTGGCGCGCTCGCCGCTGCCGTCAACATCGATCGAGAACAGTGGGCACGGCAGCCCGCGGCAGGCGCCGTAGGCCACGAGGCGGCCGTCTCCGACACCCAGCAGGTCGCCGAGCTCGGGATCGGCCACGGTTCGCACCGTCGCATCGGTCGGATCGAACAGCCGGAAGCGGCAGGCCACCTCGCCGCACGACGTGACGGCAAGGAGCCGTGCATCGGCGCTCCACGACAGCGACGTGCGCCACGTGGCACCGAACCGTTCGTCCGTCGCGATGGGGGCGATCACGCGGCTCGCCGCCGTGCTGCCATCGAGCGCTCGTCGCCACACGCCGAGGTCGGCCCGAGTCGAGCGGTCGACGTGGTGCTCGTAGATCGTCGTGCGATCCGGCGACACGGTCGCTCCGCGAACGACATCGGTCGACGCCCCCAGCAGCCAGGCACAGCCGTCCGCCACGTCCACCAGCGACAGTCGCGACGCGCGGCCATCATCGCGGCCGACAAGGACCGTGCCGTCGAACGGGCCGGCCGCAAATGATTCGGGATCGAGATCGAGGAAGCGTCTGGGGGCCTTGGTCGTGCCGCCGAGCGACAGGCGCTGGCCGGTCAGGGCGCCGTCGCTGAGCGTCGGGTCGAGGTGGTACCAGGTCCCGGCCGCGCCGGGCCCAGCGTGCGGCGCACCCGCGCAGGCCGGCGGGTCCCAGGCGCGGTTCGATGCGCCGAGCGTCGACGATGCCACCAGCGCGACCGCTCCGATCGCGGCGATCCCCGGTCCGGCCCGACGAAACCATCGTGACTCCACCATGGTCGATGTACCTCCTCCGGCGGACGGATGGCGGCGGGAGGAGGGCGAGGTGGGCAGCGTAGCGGCGCTCACTTCACTCGGACTCACCTGGAGCAGCCGTGTGCTAGGCTCGGCCGGACACCCGTCAACGCCGCGTGATCGCGAAGCCGGTGAGATTCCGGCACAGTCCCGCTACGGTGAACCGCCCCTGGGCGGAAGTCCGGTCGCCGATCCCACGGTGCGTGCTCGAACCTTCGAGAGAAAGGTAGGCAGACCGTGCACCCCGCCAGTCCCTGACCCCTCGCTTCACCCTGTCCGAAGCGAGGGGCGGCGCCGACCGGTGCCCCCCTCCGGCCCATCTCCCGGAGGACCCGATGCCCACCCCGCTGCGACGTCGCCGCGTCGCCCTGCTCCTGGCCCTGGCCCTGGTGGGCCTGGGGGCCTGTTCCGCCGCCGCGACCGTCCCAAGCGCGAAGACCTCGCCGCCGAGCCCCTCGACGGCTCCGGCCACGAGCCCGAGCCCGACCCAGACGACCACGCCGGTCGCGGCCTTCCCGGTCACCCTGACCGATGACGAGGGCACGACCGTCGAGCTCGCCAGCGAGCCACGACGGATCGTGTCGCTGACTCCGGCCACGACCGAAGTCCTGTTCGCGCTGGGCGCCGGCGACCGCGTCATCGCCACGACCGATTTCGACGACTATCCGCCCGAGGCGGTCGCGCTGCCGGACGTGGCCAGCTACACCGCGGTCGATGTCGAGAAGATCGTCGGGCTGGAGGCCGACCTGGTCGTCGCCGGGGGCAACCTGTTCAACGATCCGGCGGCGATCGCCCGGCTGCGCGAGCTGGGCGTGCCCGTCCTCGTGGTCTACGCGAAGGACGTCGCGGGCGTGCTGGCCGACATCGAGCTGGTCGGCGCCGCCGCCGGCCGGTCGGCCGAGGCGAAGGACCTCAGCGCGTCGATGCGGGCAGGATTCGACCAGGTCGGGGCCGCGCTGGCGGACCTGCCCCGGCCACGCGTCTTCTACGAGCTCGATGCCACATCCGACATCTACACCGCGGCCAAGGACTCGTTCGTCGAGGAAATGATCACGCTCGCCGGCGGCGAGGCCATCACCACCGGCAGCGCGACCGACTTCTCGATCTCGATCGAGAAGCTCATCACGGCCGATCCGGAGGTCATCCTGCTCGGCGACGCAGCCTACGGGGTGACCGCGGACGCCGTCGCGGCGCGACCGGGCTGGAACGTGATGACCGCGGTCAAGGAACGCCGGATCCGGGGCGTGAACGACATCATCATCACCCGACCCGGACCACGTCTCGTGGACGGCTTGCGCGAGCTGGCACTGGCGATCCACCCGGACGCCGTCCTGCCCTCGCCGGCGCCGCCGGCGTCGGTCGCCCCCTAGGCGACCCGGGCGACGCGCACCGTGGCGACACGCTCCGAACCGCTCGCGCCGAGCCAGCCACTCGTCCGGCCGGCGGGTCGGCTGCGCAGCCGACCGGTGATCCTTGCCGTGCTCGGGCTGGCCGCGCTCGGGGTGGCGCTCCTGGCTGGGGTCGGGTTGGGATCCGTGGCGGTCGCGCCCGGTGACACAGCCGCCATCCTCGTCCACCGCCTGCTCGGAATCGACGTCCCACGGACATGGTCGCCGGCGACCGAGGCGATCGTCATGGAGCTGCGCCTGCCGCGGGTGCTGACGGCGATGGTCGTGGGCACGGGCCTGGCCGTGGCCGGCGCCACGTTCCAGGGGTTGTTGCGCAACCCGTTGGCTGATCCGTACGTGCTCGGCACGGCGTCCGGCGCGGCACTCGGGGCGGCGATCGCGGTGCTGGTCCCGGTTCGGGTCGTGATCCTCCAGTTCGGGCTCCTCCACGGACTGGCATTCGCCGGCGCCCTGCTGGCCGTGTACACGGTCTACCGCCTGTCGCAGACCGGCGGACTCGCGCCGCTGACCAGCCTGCTGCTGACCGGCTATGCGGTCGGGTCCCTGTTGGCCGCCGGGTTGGCCATGGCGATGTACCTGTCGGGGAGCGCGCTCGGCCAGATCTTCTCGTACCTGCTCGGCGGCTTCGATGGAGCGTCATGGGGGCGGCTGGCCGGCGCGGCGCCGCTCATCATCGCGGGGTCGATCGCCATCGGCCTTCGCGCCCGCTCGATCGACGGGCTGCTGCTCGGCGAAGAGACCGCCGCGCACCTCGGTATCGAGGTCCGCCGTGAGCGGGCCGTGCTGCTTGGACTGGGTTCGCTCATCACCGCGGCGGCTGTGGCGGTCAGCGGCCTGATCGGCTTCGTCGGGCTCGTCGTGCCGCACGTCGTGCGGCTGCTGGTGGGGCCGTCGGCTCGGCTCGTGCTGCCCCTGTCGGCCCTCGGCGGGGCGGTCCTGCTGGTGTTCGCCGACCTTGCCGCCCGGATGCTCGGCGAGATCCCGGTCGGCGTGGTGACCGCGGTCATCGGCGCGCCGTTCTTCCTCGCCCTCCTGCGCCGTGTCCGGGCGGGGTACGAACTGTGACCGGCGGGGCGATCTTGCTCCGCGGGGTGCGCGTGCGCTATCGCGACCGCGTCGCGCTCGACGCCGTCGATCTCGACATCGAGGCCGGCGAGCGCGTCGCCCTCATCGGCGGCAACGGAGCCGGCAAGTCGACGTTGCTGCGCGTGGTCGCGGGCACCCTCACCCCCGAAGCCGGTCGGGTCGAGCTGCTCGGCCAGCCCATCGACGCGCTCGACCGGATGGCCGTCGCCCGACGGCTCGGGGTGGTGCCCCAGGCGGCCGCACTGCCGTTCGCGACGCGGGTCGAGGAGCTCGTCGCGCTCGGTCGCATCCCGCACGAGGACCCGTTCCGCGGACCGCGTCCCGCCGATCGGGAGGCGGTCGCCGCGGCCATCGAGCGGGTCGGCGTCGGCCATCTCGTCGGTCGTGATGCCCGCGAGCTGTCGCTGGGCGAGCGTCAGTTGGTGCTGATCGCGATGGCCGTCGCCCAGGCCACGCCGATCCTCGTGCTCGACGAGCCGACCGTCCATCTCGACCTGCGCCACCAGGTCGCGGCGATGGACCTGCTGGTCGACCTCAACGAGCGCGAGGGCACCACGGTCATCGCGGTGCTCCACGACCTCGGCCTTGCGGCGCACTTCTTCCCGCGCCTGGTGCTCGTCGATCACGGTCGGGTGATCGCCGATGGGTCGCCGTCGGAGGTCCTCACGCCGGCCCGGATCGCGACGGTCTTCGGGGTCGACCCGTCCCTCGTCCGCCTGGCGGTGTGAGCCGGGCGCGGATGTCCCGTGCTACCCTCGCCGACGTGATGCGCCCCCGATCGGGCGCCGCGGGACCCACCGGCCCCGCCCGCCGCCGATCCCTGCTGCCGCTCCTCCCGTTGCTGGCCCTCGTCGTCGTGGGCTGTATCGGCGCGGGCCAGGCCACGCCGCCGCCGGCGGTCCCGAGTGGCGAGGCGAGCGCGGCCGCCTCCCCGTCGAGCGCCGCCAGCCCGATCGCCCCGTCAGCCACGCCGACACCAACGGCGTCGAACCCGGTCGCGCCGTCCGCGACTCCGACCGACAGCCCGAGCGCCACGCCGGACGAACCGCCGACGGCGTCCGGTAACGTCGGCCCGGCCGAGGTGTGTGCGGGCAACGACGACAACCGCGACTTCTACCGGTCGGTGGCGGCAGACGTCGACTGGCCGGTGTACTGCCCGGTCCTGTCGAGCGGCTGGTTCGTCACCGCCGGCACGTACCGCCTGGCCGGCGGCGGCTGGATGGAGATCGCCTACCGCGGGCCCGGCGGCGCCCGGCTCGAGTTGCACGAGGGAGCGTTCTGTCAGGACGCCGACGGCTGCGTGCCGGCCGGGTCCGATGCGGGCAGCGCGCCGTTCGGCGACCTGTCGGGCACGCTGGTGACCGGTGATGACGGATCGTTCTCG
>DAIUES010000134.1:0-6582 GCA_036844985.1 Candidatus Limnocylindrales bacterium | reverse complement strand
GCCCGAATCTGGCTCCGGCGACCGCGTCGACATCCTCCAGGCGCTCGCCCGCGGCGAGATCGACCTCGGCGAGGCCGAGCGCCGGCTCCAGCACTGACGCCGGTCGCGGGGGCTCCCACGCCGGGTCCCGTGCGCAGGCGCCCGGACAGGGTGTACGGGCCCGGCAGGGTCACCTTCAACGGCCGTCGCGTCCGGGTCACGGCGTAGCGGAACTCCTCGACGACGCCGAGCCCGTCCGGTGCGGCGATCGGCTCGGTCACCTCGAACCGATGCTGCTGATCGTGCCCCCCGGCGCCGAGCCGGCGATCGGGCTGGAGTGGACGCACGCCGCTGAGGTGGCGGTAGAACTCGGCGGTGAAGAAGCCCGCCCGGCGCATCTCGCCGTCGCTCACGACGTCGATGCCGGCGTCGTCCTGATCGCGCAGCGCCAGATCGACCGCGTCGTCGAGCATCTCGGCCAGGTCGACCGAGCCGAACTCGCCCCGCTCCGCTGCCGCGATGCCCGCCACGAACCACGACGGGCGGGCGTGCGAGCCGACCACGCTGGTGCGCAGGCCGTCGGTCGTCATGCCGTGTCTCCTCCGTTCGATCCGAAGGCCAGCCAGCGCCTCGGATTGTCGACGAACAGCCGTCGACGGACGGCGGCATCGAGCCCACGCTCGTCCATCAGGCGAGAGAACCCGTCGAGCAGCCAGGTCAGGCCGGGTCGGCCGCCATAGACCGTGTAGTAGCCGCGCCGCGCGGCGTCCATCCCGAGCACGATCCGATCGAGCATCCCGTCGGCGGCCGCCCACTCGAGGATCCGAAGGGTGCCGTTGGGCTGGTCGCCCCAGCGGAACGAGCCATCGAGCTCGGCCGTCGCGCCGGTGGCCCAGATCGCTCGCTGATAGCTGCGGTCGACGACCTTGTCGACATGCGACACCGCGACATGGGCCAGGTCGGCGCCGTGGCCGGCCAGCAAGTCGATCTGCTCGATGGCGCCCGTGCCGGCCTCGCAGTGGGTCAGGATCGGCACCCCGGTCCGCCGCTGGGCGGCCGCCGCCGCCTCGAACACGCGGGCGTCGCGGGCCGATGGTCCGCCGTCTGAACCGGCGACCTTGATGACCCCGGCCCGGATCGGCGTTCGGCGGACGATGGGGCCGGAGTAGTCGTTCGCGTCGATGCCGACGTCGATGTCGGCGATGAACAGCTCGGCCAGGTCGTCGATCGACACCCGGTGGGACCAGTGGGCCGGACCGTAGTAGCGGTCGTGATGGAGCCCGGTCGGGGCGATGACGTGGACCCCCGTACGGCGTGACAGCTCGGCCAGCTTCTCGGCGTTGCGCCCCGCGTCGCACGGCATCGCATCGACCAGCGCGCCCAGTCCGAGCGCGGCCGCGACGCGGACCTCTTCGACCGCCGCGTCGACATCGGACAGGTCGAACGTCGGGTCCATCTGGACCGGTCGTCCACCATCGATGATGAGATGCTCGTGGGCGTAGGTGACCCCGAGCTCGGCGGGGTCGATGTCGCCGCGAACGGTCCGCACGATCGCGCCGGTCACGAGGCGATCGCCCGGTCTGCGCCGGCGTCGGCGTCGGGGTCGGCGTGGTCGACGATGGCCCCCGCCGCGCGGAGCCGGCGACGGAGGTCCGTCACGTCGATGTCGCGTGGGTCCCTGCCCGTCTCGACCGCCATGGCTGCAGCCGTGCCGGCTGCCTGGCCCATGGCCATGCACTGGGCCATGCTCCGCACCGACGCGTGCGCATCGTGGGTCGCGCTGAAGCAGCGACCCGCCACCAGGACGTTGTTCGCGTCCGCCACGACCAGGCTCCGATACGGGATGCCGACGGCCGCCCCGGGCGGCAGGTAACGCCAGACGGTGTCACCGCCGGGCCGATGATCCTCGATCGGCGCGCCGCACAGCCCGATGGCGTCATCGAACCCCCGGGCCGCCAGCACGTCGTCGCCGGTGAGCCGGTAGTCGCCATACACCCGACGCGTCTCGCGCACGCCGATCTGGGTGGCCAGCCCGACCAGCGAAGCGCCCTCGTACCCTGGCACGCGGTCGCGCAGGAACCGCACGTACTCGAGCGCCTGTCGCCGACCGGCCATCTCGGCCTCGGTCAGGTACCACGGGTCGGTGGCATCGACGATCCGGCCGTCGGATGCCCGGCGCACCGCGTCGAGGCGGGTCATGACCGTGGCCGTCACCCCGTCGATCGGGGTGACGTGGTCGCTGCCCTCACGTCGGGGAAGGTCGTACGCGCCCGACGCCGCGGCTTCCGCCATGCGCTCGTGAAGATCGGACCGGCTGACGGACGCGCGCCGGTCCGCGTCGACGCCGGCGACCCGGAAGGTCGTCGTCAGGCTCTGGGCCGGCGCGAGCGCACCGGCCGTCTCGTAGCCGAAGCCCGCGAAATGACACAGGTCGGCGTCGCCCGAGGCATCGATGAACGTCGTCGCGCGCACGCGCGCGAGGCCCGCCCGGGTGGCGACCACGACCGAGGCGACCCGGCCGTCGGTCACGTCCGCGGCCTGCACCATCGCGTGCAGCAGGACCCGTGCCCCGGCAGCGGTGACGAGGTCCTCCCACACCACCTTGAGGTGATCCGCGAGGTACGTCACCCCGGTACCGGCCCCGTACGTGTTCGGTCGCTCGATGACCCGGCCGATCCGGCGCAGGCCCGCCACGACATCGTCGCCGATCCCGCCGACGACCTTGACCGGTCGCTCGCCCGGGGTCCAGAAGCCGTAGAACGTGTCGAGCACGGCCGTGCTCGTCCCACCGAGGAACGGCAGGCGATCGACCAGCAGCACCCGGGTCCCGGCCCGCGCTGCCGCGATGGCCGCCGCCGAGCCCGCCGAGCCGGCGCCGACGACGCACACGTCGACTTCGACCAGGAGCGGTGCCTCGAGGGTCATCGGTCCGCCCCGTCGCCCGGCCCGACGGACGTCACCGACCAGCCGCCGTCGACCTTGAGCAGTTGACCGGTCACTGCGCGCGACTCGTCGGACAGGAAGAACAGCGCTGCCCTCGCCACCTCGGCGGGGTCGAGCATCGGTCCGGCCAGCGGCTGCTTGCGCGTTGCGAACGCGAGGATCGACGCGTCACCGGCGGCGCGCTCGGCCATCGGCGTGGCGGTCAGCGACGGGGCCAGCAGGTTGACCCGGATCCCGTCGGGCGCGTAGGTCGCCGCCATCGCGGTCATGAGTGCGGTCAGGGCCCCCTTCGCCGCCGCGTAGGCATGCGTGCCGAACAGGTCCGGGACCGGGTCGCTGGCGGTCACGCTGCCGATGAGCACGACCGACCCGCGGACGCCGGCGTCCGTTCGCGCCTGGGCCAGCATCTGGCGCACGACCGCGGCGCAGACGAGCACCTGCGTTCGCAGGTTGAGCGCCGCCGTCGCCTCCCAGGCCGCCCCGGTCAAGGTGTGGATCGGCCCGTCACCGAAGCGCCGGCCGCTGCCGCCCGCGACCGACACGAGGCCGTCGACCCGCCCGAACCGTTCGCGAGCCGCCGTGACCACGCCCTCGACGGCTGCCTCGTCGGTCAGGTCCGCCGCGGCCCAGGCCGCACCGGGCAGTCGTTCGGCCAGGGCGCGAGCATGGTCGGCGGTGCGTGACACGACGAACACCGCGGCGCCCTCGTCCGCGGCTCGCTCGGCGGCCGCCGCACCGATCCCGGTCGAGCCGGTCACGAGGACGACGCGCCCCGCCAGCCTGCCGGTCACGACGGATCCCGCGGCGCGATCGTCGGTGCGATCGCCTGGGCCGCCGCCACGTCGGTGACGAGGATGCGAACGAGGCCGCTGCGCAGCGCCCCGCGGATGGCGTCCGACTTGGCCGCCCCGGCCGCGACCGCGATGACGCGCGGGACCTCCCGCAAGCCCTCGACGGAGATCCCGACCGCGCGGGCCGCCAGCGCCGTGGCCGGGAACCGCCCATCGGCGGTGACCGGGTGGAGCAGGACGTCGCCGACCACACCGTCCCTGACGATCTCGTCCACGACCTCGGCCGGCAACGCGCCGCTGCGGACCAGCGATGAGCCGCCGGCCGGATCGCGCAACGTCCCGCCGAGCGCACCGATCCCGACGATGGCCATCGTCAGCCGCTCGAACAGCGCGACCGTCGGTGCCACGTCGGGCTGGCGGAGCAGCGCATCGCGGACGTCCGCTCCATCGACGAACGCCGGCGCGAACAACGGGTGGTGACCGGCACCCCACCGCTCGGCCAGCAGGCGGGCGAGCTCGGCCGGGTCGTGGGCACGGTCGAAGCCGACGGCGTTGCCGGCCAGCTGGACGACCGCCACGGACGGCTCGCGGCGGGCAGGCATCGCGCTGACGACCTCGCCCAGGGTCGTGCCCCAGGCGATCCCGACCACGTCCCCCGGACCGAGCAGACCGTCGACCATCGCGGCGGCCTCGCGGGCGACGTCGGTCGGCGACGACCCACCGGCCACGACACACAGGTCGAGGTCGTAGTGCGCCTCGATCGCCGCGGCGAGCGACCGGTCGGCGGGCGCGACGTCGCGGTATTCGATCCGCACGAGGCCGTCGTCGAGCGCCTGGCTGATGAGCCGCGCGACCCGGAAGCGCGAGATGCCGAGCGCGGCGGCGATGTCGACCTTGCTCTGCTGGCGGTCGAAATAGAGGCGCGCAGCCTGGGTCATCAACAGCGTCTCGGGCGCAACGTCGGTCATCGTCCGCCACGCACGCTGGAGATCAGGGAGCGGCGGGCCTCGCCTGACGCACGGGTCAGCGACCCGCCGATCCCGACCGCCACGCAGCCGGCGTCGAGGAAGGCCAGCGCATTCGCGGCGTCGATGCCGCCGGTCGCGATGGCTTCGATGGCCGGGAACGGGCCGTGCAGCTCGCGCACGTGACTCGGGCCGAGGCTCGACGCGGGGAACAGCTTGACGAAGGTGGCACCGACCGCCCACGCGCCGGTGATCTCGGTCGGGCTGTAGGCGCCGGGGATGAACGGGATGCCGGCACGAACGGACCGTTCGAGCAGCACGGGATCGAAGACCGGGCTGACCGCGAAGGTCGCTCCTGCCTCGATCGCCGCGTCGAGGTCGGCAGCCGAGGTCACCGTTCCCGCACCGACCGCGACGTCGCCGTGGCCGGTCGCCTCGAGTCGGGCGCGCACTGCGCGCAGGTCGGCCGCGGCAGCCGGCGCATCGAACGTGATCTCGACGATGCCGACGCCGTCGCCCACGAGGTCATCGACGAACGCGAGGAGCCGTTCCTGGGGCTCGATCCGGCGGAGGACCGCGATCAGGCGTTCGGCACGGACCCGGTCCGCGAGCGGGGAACGTCGGAGCAGCTCGGCAGGGGCTGGTCGCGACATGGTCCGATCGTAGCCGCTGCACATCTGAGCGGCAAGTGCTCAGACGAGCGTAGCCCTCACGGTCGTCTCCCCGAGCCGGTCGGTCAGGCCTCGTCCTCGTAGTCCCACGCCCGGATCGTGCCCGGCTCGATCCGGATGACGGCGCCGCGCTCGGACGAGGCGACCATCCGGTCGGCGGCTTCGGGGCCGTCGTAGCGGAGGGCCGTCCGGCGCAGGACGTCGTAGAAATCGTCCCGGGTCACGGTCGCCTCGCCGCGCAGCTCGAAGCCCTTGTACGGCCAGACCGCGTTGGCCACGACTACCGTCACCCGCGGATCGCGCTGGATGTGGGCGAGCTTGCCGCCCTCCGGATCGGGCACCCAGATGTCGATGCCGCCCTGGTACCACTCGAACCAGACCGGCGAGAGCATGATCGAGTCGTCCTGCCGACGGGTCGCCAGCACCGCGATCAGCGGTTGGTCGAGCAGGTCGCCGAGGTCCTCGGGCTTCAGGTTCGTGCGCATCCGTGGTGCCTCCCGGTGTCGTTCCGACGGGCATGCGTCGGACGGTGGGTCGGGTGCGGTCCAGCCCGTTGACGCAGTCGTGTCCCCCAGTCTATGCTCCGGGTACCCCGACCCGGTCCCGCGCAGCGGCAGCGATTCCGCGCGCATCCCGGCTCGGCCCCATGCGACCCGGACCTCGGCCAACGGCCGACATGTCCGTTCCGCCCCTCCCTCACCTGCAGGTGACCCCGACCAGATGCCCGGACCCGGCCCCGACCAGCGCGATCAGCGCTCCCGCAACCGTCGACCTCGTCGTCGCACCCAATCGACCTACCGCGCCCCCGTCAGCGAGTACGAGGAGCAGCAGGAGATCGAGGCCGCCCGCGAACGCAACGATCTCGAGATCAGCGACCTGCGCGATATGAGCGTCACCGAGCTCCGCCAGGTCGGCCGCGATCTCGAGCTCGACACCGCGACCGGCGACCGCAAGGACGAGCTCGTCGATCGCATCCTGCAGCGCCAGACCGAGCGCGCCGGGCACGACTACGCCAGTGGCATCCTCGACATCGTGGACGAAGGCTTCGGGTTCATGCGCCGACATGGCCTGTTGCCCAGCCCCGAGGACGTCTACGTCAGCTCGAGCCAGGTCCGCCGCTTCGGTCTGCGCATCGGTGACCGCATCTCCGGCGCCGTGCGCGCCCCGCGCGAGGCCGAGAAGTACTGGGGCATGCTTCGGGTCGACAGCGTCAACGGGGTCGACACCGACACC